>JBBREZ010000494.1:0-5243 GCA_038225095.1 Caldilineales bacterium | reverse complement strand
GCGTTTTCAGTGGTTGTTGCCCGCACTTTCCTGTTGGGTTCAGCAAAGGGTCTGCCCGCGTGCCGGGCAACGGCTGAATCGGGCGTTATGCCTCATGTGCGGAAGTGGTGGAAGCTGGGCGAACTTGGCGGGGTCGAGTAGCTGTCGATAGGTGTGACCATTCGTACGGATAATGGCGGTTATCAGTAGGTTAGGTTCTGTACTATTAGGAGAATAAACATGATTCCCATCGAGGCACGTGAAGGTTACATTCCCGTTACTGGTGGTCGTGTCTGGTACCAGATTGTAGGCTCGGGGGATGCTACGCCATTGCTGGTGCTGCATGGCGGCCCCGGTGTACCGCATGATTACCTGGAGCCACTAGCTGACTTGGCGGACGAACGACCGGTGATCTTTTATGACCAACTGGGCTGTGGCAAGTCGGATCGGCCTGATGATGTGTCGCTCTGGCGCATCGAGCGTTTTGCTGAGGAAGTGGGGCAGGTACGCCAGGCGCTCGGGTTGACACAGGTGCATCTGCTTGGTCATTCCGCTGGCACGATGGTGGCGCTCGACTATCTTTTGGGTCAACCTGTTGGCGTGATGAGTTTAATCCAAGTCGGGCCTGCTTTGAGCGAAGCGAGACTGCTTGCCGACATCAATCGCCTGTATGCGACTTTGCCGGATGAAGTGTTTGCTGCGGTGCAGCGGCATGAAGCCGCCGGTACGATGGACAGTGAGGAGTATCAGCAAGCGGTCGAAGTGTACTCACGGCGTTACATGAATCGAGTATGGCCCAAGCCTGAATGGTCACAGCGGGCAAGCCAGGGTGTAGGTGTCCAGGTCATTCAGACGATGTGGGGGCCATACGAGTTACAGGTCACCGGCAATCTCAAAGACTATGACCATACCGACCGTGCCCATGAGCTGAAATTGCCAACGCTATTCATCTGTGGCCGCTATGATTGTTGCACACCGGAGGAGACGGCGCGCTATCACCGCCTCGTGGACGGGTCGGAACTGGTGATCTTTGAGCAGAGTTCACATTCACCCTTCATTGAAGAGCGCGAGCCCTTTATGCAAGTCGTAGGCGATTTTCTGCGGCAGGTAGAGGCGGGCTCACAAGACCGAGTCAGAAACCAAGTTGATTGAGCCACACCAGGGTGGGACAACTTGCGGACTATCTAGAGACGAGATTGGTCATGAATGGGCTGTTCTTTAGCGTTGGGTTTCCGTCGAACATTTTATCAATTCATGAGGGCAAGTCAATGATACTCAAACTGCAACCAACTGAGTTAGCAACGCCAGTGGCACGGGCACTGGGCAAATCGGCGGTCAATATTCTGGAGTGGCACAGCACGCCGCTGACTGGTGGTGGCAGCACCTATGCCGGCGGCACGGGGATCTACCGCGTCGCGGGGACGGCGCAGGCTGGTGATGGCATTCACCATTGGTCAATGATTTTGAAGATGGCGAGTGGCGCTAGCCCAACCGCTGGGCATGAACCTGGCGCACGCAACTATTGGCGGCGCGAGGCGGTCGCTTATCAATCTGGGCTACTCGGCGCGCTGCCGGGCGAACATCTGGTTGCCCCGCGCTGTTGGGCTGTCCAGGATCGTCCGGGGGATGAAAGCTGGATCTGGTTAGAAGAGATTCAAGCGTCAAATGGTGCATGGAGCCTCGATCGCTATCACCAGGCGGCGCACCATTTGGGGCAATTCAATGGCGCTTATTTGGCGGGGTATCCGCTGCCCGTGGCCCAACCCTGGATGACCCGAGGGCGCACCCGCGTCTGGATTGAATTCACGCGGACTTGCATCGATCAAATTCACCAATGGGCGGAAGCACCACTGGTTCGACGTTGGTTCGGGCCTAATGGCCTGGAACGCATTCTCGACCTCTGGTCACACTGTCCGCAACTGTTGGCAGCGTTTGAACGGCTGCCCGTCTGCTATTGTCATCATGACGCCCATCGACGCAATTTGCTGGAACGACAGCGACCAGATGGGACGACGGAAACGGTCGCCATCGATTGGGCACTCACCGGCTTTGGCCGTATCGGTGAAGAAGCTGGCGTGACAATGACGGCTAGCCTGGAATTGATGGAGATTGCCGCCAATCAGGCACAGGAGCTAGACCAAGCGGTCTTTTCCGGCTATATCGACGGTCTGCACGACGCTGGCTGGGCGGGTGATGTCCGTCTTGCTCGCCTGGGCTATACAGTCAATGCGTGCCTTGGCACTGTGCTCGGGAATTTCTACTTTTTGGAAGCCATGCAGACAGCGGCAGGAATCACCTTTCTTGAAGCCTTCATTGGACAACCGCTTGCTGTGATGATCGAGCAATGGGCCGAGACCTTGCCATTTTGCCTGGAGCGCTATGACGAAGCGCTGGCGCTGGCCTCGCTGTATAAATAGAGGAAGAACTGATGACCACCCAAGCCATGAATCAGCAAAAAGCAGAAGAATTTGGCGAGAAGATGGTCGGTGTGATGAACAGCGCGGCGACTGCGCTCATGATCAGTATTGGTCATCAGACCGGTCTGTTTGACAAAATGGCAAACTTACCACCAGCCACCAGTCAACAGCTTGCGACGGCAGCGAAGTTGCATGAACGCTATGTCCGGGAATGGCTTGCCGCGATGGTCACAAGCCGTATCGTTGACTATCATCCCGTGGCTGGCACCTACAGTTTGCCGCCCGAACATGCCGCCTGGCTCACCCGCGCCGCCGGGTCGCAGAACTTAGCGCGCGAAACACAGTTTGTAGCGCTGTTAGGCGAAGTTGAACAAGGGATCGTGGCAAGCTTTCGCCAGGGCGGGGGTGTCCCTTACTCTGCTTTTCCGCGCTTTCAAGAACTTATGGCCGAGGGGAGCCGAGACAATAGCCATGCCACCCTGATTGATACCACCCTGCCGCTTGTGCCTGGCATCATTGAACGTTTACAGTTCGGTATCGATGTGGCCGACATTGGCTGTGGGCAGGGACACGCCATCACCCTAATGGCGCAAGCTTTCCCGCAGAGTCGTTTTATTGGCTACGAATTTTCTGAGCAAGCCATCGGCTTGGGCCGGGCGAATGCGCAACAGATGGGGCTTTCTAATGCCCACTTTGTTGTGCAAGATGTGGCAATGCTGGAAACGTCGGCCCAATTCGACTTCATTACGGCCTTCGATGCCATTCATGACCAGGCACAGCCGGCCCGCGTGCTGCAACGGATCGCCGCTGCCCTCCGCCCTGCGGGGACATTCCTGATGGTTGACGTTGCCGCTTCTAGCCAGCTTGAAGAAAACCTAGACCATCCACTTGGGCCGTGGGGTTATACCATTTCGTGCATGCACTGTATGACCGTTTCCCTCGCCCTGGATGGTGCCGGTTTAGGTGCGATGTGGGGTGAGCAAAAAGCGCGCCAGATGCTAGCCGATGTGGGTTTTTCTTGTGTTGACGTAAAACGGATTCAATCCGATCTGTTCAACAACTACTACATCGCTGCCAAGAATTAACCAGGAAAAATTACTTTCTATCGCTTACGTGCCCAACTATAACCTGATTCTGGAAGCGCGGCCAATTGATCCATTGGATTACGATTTTGGAGTTGTTATTGATCTGAGTGTGGCCTTTGTCAAAGCCCGAACGTACAGCTTAATCAGCGCTTGCCATTACCCCAACTCCACCGTTCCCAGCAGCACGCTAACCATCTCTTCTAGGCTGCATCGTTGCCCGTGTGCGATGGCACTGGCGAGCAGTTCCGCCGGTAGAGCGCTTTCGATCTCCGCTTGCAACTGCGCCACTTTGTCCCGATAGATCTGCCACGTTGTTGGGTAAATACGCACGCACGTGAGCAGCGTCACGGCCAATGCTTTGTGTTCAAGTGCGAGCGGCAGGTTCAGAACGCGGCTTTCCAGCACCAATAACTCAGCAAAATAATAGAACACATTCACCAGATAAAAATTATATTGAGCTTTCCACGCCCGTTGACAGGCTTCCGTTAATACTTGACGCGCTGCCACAGCATCCCCCGCGCCAATCAAGGCCGCACCGTAGTAATTCAAACTCAGGGTAAGCATCATCTGCTCGCCAGCCGCACGAGCGATAGCAAGAGCTTGGCGCGCCATTTCAACAGCTTGCGCAATCTGACCGCCAGAACGCAGCACCAGTGCCGTCTCCGCCATACACATGGCAATTTTGGAAGGGATAGCGATTGTACGATAGAGTGACAAGGCAGCCGCTAGCTGTTTTTGGGCAGTTGCCAGGTCATGCTGACACCAAGCTGCCCAGCCCAGACAGTCAAGCGCCCAAGCCATCGCGAATTGCATCTCTAGCGCCTTGTAGATTTCCATGTTTTCTTGCCAGTAGGCGTTTGCTTCTTCATAGTCACCCCGTTGACAACAAAGATGCCAAGCCAAAACGCCTAATACTTCGGCAATGCGATCGGGCCGTCCCACTTCGCGCCAGAGCGCCAGGCTTGCTTCACAATTACGGATAGCCTCGTCAAATCCGTGAAATTCGTTATTGAGCAGCGACAAGGCACGGGCTTCACCACTGCGATCCCCAGACTGCCGGCTGAGCGCTAAACATTCGTCAAGGATTTCTGGTATACTCGTTAATTCACCGCGATCAAGGGCAGAGGCGCCCATGTAGGTTAAGGCAAAGACGCGCTCTTGTTGATCAACATCATAACTGAGACCCTGTTGTAGATGATTGATTCCGCGCTCGTGATGATCGACCATGACTTCGCAGGCACCGAGCCGCACCAGCACCTTGGCCAAGAGTGGCTGCAACTGCGGTTGGCTGGTGGTGGCAGCATCAGTAAGCCCAGCCAAGACATCGCTGAGGAGGAGAATGCCTTCGCGGTAATTACCGCGCACTTCGCAGTAAAGAAAAATGGGATGGATTGTTGGAGCCAGCAGGGTAAATTCACGCTGTTGCACTGCCCAACGCCAGGCGACGCTGATGTTCTCGAAATCCGCACGAATCATATCAAGCGCTGCACTCTGCTGTGGACTCTCTAGCGGCTGCTCCTGTTCGCCGAGCAGGGTAAGATAGTAGCGACTATGTTGTGTCTGGGCCTGCCGATACGCTTGCTCCTCTATCATTCCCCGTTCCACAGCAAATTGACGCACAGTTTCCAATAAGCGATAGCGCGTCTGCCCGGCCTGCTGGTCGGCAATCACCAGCGACTTGTTGACCAGTTGCGCCAGCAGATCGAGCGTCGAGCCTGTCACTTCCTCGGACGCAGCGGCTGTCCAGCCACCACTAAAAACA
>JBBREZ010000493.1:0-5255 GCA_038225095.1 Caldilineales bacterium | reverse complement strand
CGGTGTCATTTCGCCGCGATGGAAGAACCAGAACTGCTGGCTGCGGATATGCGCGACTTCTTCCACCAGATTCGTACGTAAGGCGACCCCTCCCCCCACCCTCCCCCACAGGGAGGGAGCCGTCACGGAACAGAACGAGTCACTTCGTCCTTTACCTAAACAGTTCCCGCCCAGCAGGCTGCGACGGGGCCTTCGGCAAGACTTCGGCGTGCGCTCAGACTTCGGCGAGCTCAGTCGAGTCGTCGAACGCTCAGGCCGCGTACGGTGAGCTTGTCGAACCGCAGCCGAACGGGAGCGGGAGCCCTTTGGGCGCGAGTGGGGACTGGGTGGGTAAGCTTTACACGCGGGTATTTCGTGCGATAGAGCGACAATATCCGGGCCGCGGCCAATCGTTAGCTTGCAAGAGAACGCCTATGCTATGATAAGCCGCGGACATTCGGGCGTGCTCTCCTGAGCTAAAAGCGAAAAAGTAGCCTAGCCATACGAGGTAGAGAGCAACCATGCCAAATTTAGACATTGCGCATCAGCGCCTGCACAACCAAATGATCAGCCAGCGCACGTTGACCCAGCCAGCAGATGTCGTGCAGGCACTGGGCGCAGTCCAAGCCCAGGATTATGAAGGCGCCAAATGGGCAGTCGCGCAACGCACAAAAGACCTTACGGACGCTGCGTTTGAGCAGGCATTCACCGCAGGCGCCATTCTGCGCACGCATGTGTTGCGGCCCACCTGGCATTTTGTCACGCCGACCGATATTCGCTGGATGCTGGCGCTCACGGCGCAGCGCGTCCATGCCGCGCTGAACTACCATAATCGTAAGCTTGCCTTAGACAATGCCCTCTTTGCGCAGAGCAACGCGGTGCTGATCAAAGCATTGCAAAGCGGTCAGCAATTGACGCGGACGGAACTGGGCGCGTTCTTGCAACAAGCGGACATAGCCACCGATGATTTGTTGCGGCTCGGCCACATTCTGATCCATGCCGAATTGGAGGGGATCGTCTGTAGCGGCGCGAGGCGTGGCAAGCAATTTACCTATGCGTTGCTGGATGAGCGGGCGCCACAGGCCAAAACATTGGCACGCGACGAAGCACTGGCCGAACTTGCCAAGCGCTACTTTACCAGTCATGGACCGGCTACCCTGAAAGATTATGTCTGGTGGTCGGGGTTGACCGTGGCAGATGCTAAAGCGGGCATCGAAATGGTAAAGACGCAGCGCCGTGTATGATGCGCAGCCCATTGAAAAGTTGGATGCGCGGGACAATGTCCTCTTTAACTACACGATTGTGATCGATGGCAAGGTCGTCGGCACCTGGAAGCGCACCTTCAAGAAAGGCGCTGTCTTCATCGAATTCACCCCGTTTGCCCCCTTTACCCTGGCTGAAATGGACGCCTTCAACGTCGCCGTCCATCGTTATGGCGAATTTCTGGGCATGGCTGTCATATTGTTATAAGCAAATTAGCCTAAAGCGCGAATTGACCGAGGATTAACAATGTCGAATATCGCCGTTCACATACTTTACAATCAACAGCTTGAACAGACAAGGCTCTATACACCAGGCGAGGTGGTGGCCTGGCTTGGCGCGGTTCAAGCGCAGGATTATCTCGGCGCGCTCTGGTCAGTTGGGCTGCGTATGCCAAAGGCAACCGACGGTGTCATTGAACAAGCGATTGCCGACAAAACCATCGTGCGGACGTGGCCGATGCGCGGTACGCTGCATTTTGTCGCGCCCGCAGACGTGCGTTGGATGCAAGCACTCTTGACCCCGCGCGTGATTGCCAACAGCGCGCGCCGCCATGCAGAGCTTGGCTTAGATACAGCGATCTTCGCGCGCAGTCAAGACCTGTTCGCGAACGCGCTGCAAGGTGGGAAGCGATTAACACGCCCGGCCATGCTAGACGTGTTGGCGCAAGCGGGGATTGCGACCGCCCAGCAGCGTGGCTATCATATTTTAGGCTGGGTGGCGCAAAGGAGCCTGATCTGTTTTGGCCCAATGCAGGGTAAACAACCAACCTTTGTCTGGTTGGATGATTGGGTGCCCGCTGGCAGACAATTCACGCGCGAAGAAGCGCTCGCAACGCTGGCAAAGCGCTATTTTACGGGACATGGCCCGGCCACGCTGCCAGATTTTATCTGGTGGACGGGGCTAACCGCGGCTGACGCCAAGGCAGGCCTGGCAATGGTCAAAGCGCAGTTGGTGCACGAAGTGGTTGATGGTCAAACGTACTGGATGGCGCAAACGATGGCGACCGTGCGTGAGCAACCGCTAACGGCTTATCTGCTGCCTGGTTTTGATGAATATTTATTGGGCTATACCAATCGCAGCGCTGTCCTAGATCCGATCTATCATCCCATCACGCATCCCGGTAAGAATGGTGTATTCAGTCCGACCGTCGTGATCGATGGTCGCGTGGCCGGCGTCTGGAAGCGCATCCTCAAGCAAAAGTCTGTGAGCATTACCGCTCAGCCTTTTACTACTTTTACAGGTGAACAAGATCAAGCCATCGCGGCTGCCGCCCAGCGTTATGGCGAATTCCTTGGCCTGCCCGCAGTGCTGACAAAACCTGTGATATACCCTACTCGCGCCTAGACCCCTCCCCTGCAGGGGGGTCTAGGCGCCCGAATCCTACCACGCGCACAAAAGGGTGCATCCCCAATTTTTGGCGCAAATGGAATTTGGCCGCTGACCGTAGCAAGTCGCGCCCAAGGGGCACCCGGCGACTAGGAACCCCAGTGCCTGAGGGCACTTCCTACGGTCAGCAGCGGGATTCATCCCCGCGAAAAAGTCACCAAAAGTCTGAGACGCACCCCACACAAAAAATAGTGATTTGACAGCAAATGAAGGCTTGTTATAATAGAGCTAGCACGAATCTGTGCGTCATATTCTTATACGTTAGCAGCGTCAATCGTAGCATAAACGGCCTGTAACAATGTTGTTGTGAGGTTTGGTTGAACCGCTGTTCCACCCTCTGATCATTTTACCCCAGAAATAGCCGTAGCTGGCGTAGCCAATTGGCAGGTGCGTGGACAGCAAACTGGCAGAACAAAGGAGTTTATCATGCCTATGCAATTAACGGCAGACCAACTGGCAGCTTATGATCGTGACGGCTATGTCGTCGTTGAGGACCTGCTCCCACCGGCAGAGGTGGACGCCTTGCGCGAGCGAGTCCATGAATACACCCACGGCGGGCGGCCTTGGGACGGCATCAAAGTGCAAATTGAGCCGCGCATTGAGCGCGGCGAATTGACCGTGGCGCATCCTGGCGATGGGATTCGTAAAATTGATCTGCTGGTCCAGAACGATGATCGCTTTCGCCAATTGGGGCTGAACGAAAACATTGTGAGTATCCTAGAACAGATTCTGGGGCCGGACATCAAAATGTTCCGCAACAGTCTCCTGCTCAAACCGCCCGAGGTTGGCTCCGTCAAAGGCATGCATCAGGATTCGCCCTACTGGCCGATTGTCCCAATGGACCTCTGCTCTTGCTGGTTTGCGCTGGACGATGCCACGCCGGAAAACGGGACAATGGCCGTCATTCCCGGCGCGCATAAGCGCGGCCCGTTGCCGCATGTGAATGTTACTGATGATTTTGTGGTTGACGAACGCTACTACAATATGGCCGAAGCGGTGGTGACGCCGATCCGTGCGGGGGGCGGCCTCTTCTTTCACTCGCTGCTACCCCACTACACAGCCTCGAACCGTTCCAACAAGTGGCGGCGCGCCATCGCCCTCTCTTACATGTCGGCGCACTCCACTTATACCGACGAAGGCGAAGGCCCGGTTTATTTCAATGTCAAAGGGCAAACCTACCCTGGCCGTGTACGGTAGGTCGGTTGCCAAGCAAGCGAAGCGTAACAGGGAGTAAGCGACGATGAACAATCCACCGATCAACCAGGCGCCAACCGTAAAAACTTTGCTAACGGAGGCCCAGGTGGCGCAATATCACCGCGATGGGTATCTCGTGGTGCAGAACTTATATGACGAGCAAATCGCCCTCAAATGGAAGGAAGTGCTGAAGGCGCGCCTGGCCGAGGCGAACAAACTCGATGAACCTTCTGGCGTATGCGTGTGGATGGCGGACTCGATGGATGCGTACACGGGCGCCAGCGTGCAAGATGCCAACGTCGTGGGCGTCCTCCAGCAATTGATCGGCCCTAACGTTGAATTTTTGAGCGTCAAAGCCGTCTTCAAAAACGCCAAGACCACCTTCAATTCCCCGTGGCATCAGGACTGGTTCTATTGGCAAGGCAGCAACAAGATCTCGATCTGGATTGCGCTGGACGACGCCACGCCGGAGAACGGTTGCTTGCGCCTGGTGCCTGGCAGCCAGCAGAAGGTCTTTGAAATGGCAACCGTTGAAGACGCCAAAGGTTTCAATCGGCGCGTCACGGACGAAGCCTTGCAAGGGCTGCCCATCGATACGCTGCCTGTGCGCCGCGGCGATGCGGTTTTCTTCCATGACCTGGCGCTGCACTCCTCCTGCCCGAATACCAACGGCAAAGAACGGTGGTCGGCCATTGCCACGTATCGCGATGCCAGCCAAACGGACAGTTCAACCGTTTGGAATACGGCGCTGGTGTTGAGCGGCCAGAGTGTTAATCGCTCAGGTGACGCAGTCGGCGTGCCAGCGGGCTAGGGGTGCACGGTGAGCCGGATGGCCATAGCCCGTATGTTATATGCCAGCAGGGCAGTTAGCAGGTGGTGTTGACGCGTCAACACCAGTCGCGAGCTTTGTAAAAAAAGTGAATTTGCCTATTGATCTTTGCGCTGATTTAGTGTATAATCACTTACAGTTGCTGAGTAATTTCGGATGTGGTACGCTTTTTGGGGCTGATGGACAGACCATTAGTTGACGTAAAATATGCTAGAGCTAATATCGCTCAGAGATAAAATACCCTACCCAATGTTTTTTACACCAAAAAGGCCCAATGTGGTAGGATTAGCGGTCAGAAATAAAAAATCCCCGTCAGGGGTCTGAAACAAACTTCAGGCTTGTGTCCAGCGAAACGTTTAGAAACGGTCAGAAATAAAAAATCCCCGTCAGGGGTCTGAAACACGATCAAGACATACTTTCCTTCATCCTGAATAAAGCGGTCAGAAATAAAAAATCCACGTCAGGGGTCTGAAACACTCTCTGTCTCCATTTCTGGTGACTTCAACGGACCGGTCAGAAATAAAAAATCCCCGTCAGGGGTCTGAAACGCGCGGTATTTGTCGGGGTTGCCGACGGCGCAGTTTGGTCAGAAATAAAAAATCCC
>JBBREZ010000492.1:0-5266 GCA_038225095.1 Caldilineales bacterium | reverse complement strand
ATGTGCTCAAAAATCAGGGCTATCATCTGGAACACAATTTTGGTCATGGCGACCACCACTTATCCGCCACGCTTTTTGCCCTTAACCTGCTCGCATTTTTGACTCACACTGCGCTCTATCTTGCGCATGGATCCTATCGGCGCATTCGCCATGAACTTGTGCAGCGGATTACCTATTTCGATGATTTAAGAGCATTAACTCGATACATGCTTTTCGACTCCTGGGAATCCCTTTTCGCCTTCATGATTGACGGGCTGGAAATCGATCCTATTCCCATCTAATTCTCTAATTTGCAATTGCTGCATCATCACAACCATTGTTGGTATCATCGTAACTGCATTCTAAATTATCGCCCGATTTCTGGCTCAACAGGAATTCAAGAGAAATATTTATGAAAGCAATTGTATACACAGAATATGGTTCACCCGATGTGCTTCAGATGAAAGAGGTCGCAAAACCTACCCCCAAGGACAACGAAATCCTCATAAAAATCTATGCGACCTCCGTCAATTACGGGGATCTGATCGCGCGAAATTTCAAAGCAATCTCCCCAAGCGAGTTCAACATGCCGGCGATCCTCTGGCTTCCCGCGCGCTTCGCATTTGGTTTCACAAAACCCAAAATAAATATCCTGGGGGCAGAGTTGGCCGGCGAAGTTGAAGCCGTCGGCAAAGATGTCACACGCTTCAAGAAAGGGGATGCGGTTTTTGGTTATCCCGGTCAGCGCATGGGCGCTTATGCCGAGTATCTGTGTATGCCGGAAGACGGGTGTGTAACCAGCAAGCCCACCAATATGACCTATGAAGAAGCGGCCGTCGTGCCTTACGGGGCCATCATGGCGTTGAATTTGCTGAGAAAAGCCAATATCCAGCCAGGCCAAAAGGTCCTGATCAATGGTGCCAGCGGATCGATAGGTTCAGCCGCGGTGCAGATTGCCAAGCATTTGGGGGCAGAAGTTACCGGGGTCTGTGGCACCCCGCGATTGGAACATGTGAAAGTGCTGGGCGCGGCTCACGTGATTGATTACACCCAAGCGGATTTTACAAAAAACGGCGAGACCTATAACCTGATTTTTGACATCTTAGGCAAGAGTTTATTTTCGCGCTGCCAAAACTCGCTAACGCCAAACGGAATCCTTCTTTGTGCCAGTTTTAAGATGCCCCAGCTTCTTCAAATGTTGTGGACTGCCAGGTTCGGCAAGCAGAAAGTCATCTGTGCGCTTGCCTCCGGTAGCCTTGAAGATTTAATTTCCGTCAAAGCGCTGATTGAGGCGGGCAAGATCAAAGCACTCATCGATCAACGCTTTCCGTTGGAACAGGTTGCTGAAGCGCACCGGTATGTCGAAACTGGGCACAAAAAGGGAAGTGTCGTCATCACCGTGGGACATCCTAACAAAACCTAACAACGCCTTGGATGAAGCCAAGTAGACTGTCAATCGCATTTTAGCGCTGGCTGCACCAGCTGAGGAACCAACCCAATGAACACCCAACCCACCCCAAACCGCACCTCCCTCGTCCCCCACTATACCTTTGCCGACACTCTGGCCGAACAGGAGGCGCAACTCAGCACCAATCCGCTCATGCGGCGGCTGATCGAAGCGCGCCAGCAGTACGCCAACGATCCCCATCGCCCGATCTATCATTACGTCAACCCCGAAAATACGCTCAACGATCCCAACGGGCTGTGCTTCTGGCAGGGGCGCTGGCATCTCTTCTATCAAGCCTATCCACCCGAGGACCCGCGCCAACATTGGGGTCATGCCGTGAGCGAGGATTTGATCCACTGGCGTGATCTGCCCTACGCCATCTATCCCAATCCCGAAGAGTGTTGTTTCTCCGGCGCAGCGCTGGTCGAGGCGGATCGGGTGATTGCCATGTATCACGGCACGAAGGTGGGCAACATGGTCGCACTGTCGCATGATCCGCTGCTGCTCAACTGGGAAAAGCTGACCGGTCAGGCCGTGATTCCAATCGCCAACCCCGCTGGCCCGGCACTGCCCTACCGGGTCTTTGACCCCTGTATCTGGCAGAAGGAGGGTGTTTACTATTCTCTCTCCGGCGGCACCCTGCTGCATGAACCATCGGGCAAACGGCGCGCTGCCGACTTTCTCTTCAAATCCCACGATCTGATCACCTGGGAATATCTGCATCCGTTTGTCGAAGGCGATGCCTTCACGCTGGTCGGCGATGACGGTGCTTGCCCCTACTTCTGGCCGATTGGCGACCGCCATATCCTGCTCTTCTTTAGCCACATGAGCGGGGGTCAGGCGCTGCTGGGCGATTACGACACGGAGCGCGATAAGTTTGTGGTCACCGCCCAACACAAGTTCAACTTTGGTGCGTTTCCGCCCGGTGGCGTCCATGCGCCGTCGGCGACACCCGATGGCAAGGGCGGCGTGATTGCCATCTTCAACATGAACCCGGCCAAACCGACCGTCGGTTGGGACCAAATCATGACCCTGCCGCGTCGGTTGACCCTGCTAGGCGATGACAAGTTTGGCCGCGACGCGTTGGCCGTGGAACCGGCGGGAGCGATTGAATCCTTGCGCGGCGACCACCAAACGGTTAGTACGATGACGCTACCGGCCAACCAGGAGATTGTGCTGGAACAGCTTCAGGGCAACGCCATCGAGCTGATCGCCGAGATCGACACCAACGATGCTCCGCTGGTCGAGATCAATGTGCTGCGTTCGCCCGGCAAGGAAGAGTTCACGCGCATAGCCTTTTACCGCGAGCGCGGCTACCGCAACTGGGAACGTTACACCGGCTGGGAACGCGACAAACTGCGCGCCGCCACCGACAGCCTGATCACCCTCGATTCGTCCTATTCATCCACCCTGCCCGATGTACGTTCACGAGCGCCAGAGACCGCGCCGGTTTACCTAGCGCCCGACGAGCCGCTGCGCTTGCGCATCTTTGTGGATAAGAGCGTGGTCGAGGTCTTTGTCAATGGCAAGCAGTGCGTGGCCGTGCGTGTCTACCCTGGGCGGGCCGACAGTGTCGGCATCTCGCTGCGTGCGCAGGGCAAGGATGCGGTTCTGACGCGGCTAGAGCTTTGGCAGATGCAGAATATCTATTCCGGCGTTAAAAACTAAGATAAAATTAAGATAAGGTGAATCCATTGAGTACGAATAACCAAGAAGCGTCTTTTCTCCTCACCTACACCACGCCAGATCGGCTGGTGCTGGACTTTGCCAGCCGCGGGCTGGTCGTGTTGGCGCCAGAAAGCCTGGGCATCCCGGCGGATGTTCACGACCAAGTCTATGCGCAGGAAAAGGCCGTCCACGACACAGGTGTGCGCGTGACGCCAGCCAACGTGCCAGCCGTACTGGATCTGCTCAACGCACCGGGGCTGATCGCCGCCTGCAACCAGCTTGTCGGCAAAAATTGGGCGATTGTGCCCTTCACCCACAATGCCTCCTTTACCAGCGGCGCCAGGGATCAACATTGGCACAAGGATGACAACGGCCCTTATAACAGCCGCAAACAGCGGCATCATCAGGCGGTGCAGATTGAGATGCTCTACTACCCACAAGCCGTGACCGAGCAGATGGGACCCACCGCCACCGTGCCTTACTCCCAATATTGGACCTTTAACCACGAAGAGAATCACGACAATTTCGCCGGTGCTGACCACCTCGACTTTGCCTATGTCCTGGCTGGGATGGAGCGAACGCCGGTCAGCGGCCCCGACTCGAAATATGACCTGGACGACATCATCCACGCTCGCACGGCGCACGACATCCGTATGCGCGAGGCGGTCACAAAGACTGGCTGGCCGCTGGTCCACTCCTTCGCCGCCGCCCCCCTGCGCGCCGGCAGCGTCGTGCTCTATTCGCATAACACCTTTCATCGGGGCAACCACCGGCGTGATGACTGGCGGACGTGGCAGGACAACCCGCGCTTTATGTGGCGTTTCTGGCTCTATCGCACCACGGATGCTGAATCTACTGCTGAAGCTACCGGCGACGATTCAGCATCCAAAATCAGTTGGCACAACCTGGGTCTGGATCCGATGACGAATATTGAACTCTCTGGCATTAGCGACGACGTAACGACCGTCTGGCGCTATCACCATCATTGGATCAAGACCGGCCAAACGCCGCCAGCGCGACCCGAGGTTGCGCACCTTTCGCCGGAAGCACGCGAAAAAGAGGCTGAGCATCTCTTCGAGCAGCTACACACAAAACAGGACGCGGCCGAGCCAATCCGTATCGGCGCGGCGTATAAACTCGCGTCGATTGGTGATGCAAAGGTCGCCACCCAGTTACTTGGTAAAGCGCTCTATACAGATCGGGAGAGCGTGCGCCGCGCTGCCACCTATGGCCTGATTGCGGTTGGCGAGGAGGCTACTGCCACCCTCCTGGCAGCAGCCACTTCGGAGATCAAGTGGGTGCGCAAAGCCGGGGTCTATGGGCTGGGGGATGCCAGCCCACTGACCGAAGCGGTCTTGCAAACCGTCGTGGCCCGCCTGCATGAAGATTCATCGGTCTACATCCGTTCGGTCGCCGCCGGAACACTGGGCTGTTTGGGGCGGCGCGCTATCGCACGGGGAATCGGCACCGAATTGATCCCCAGGTGTCTGGATGCATTGGTGCAAAGCCTCGCCCGTGAGGAAAATCGCTTGGCGATGAGCAAGGCCCAGGGGCGCTCGATCAAGTTTGCACGGCCCACCGATGAGTGCGATGTTTGTGAAGGGGACGGCGTCGACTTTGGGCTGGAGCACTATGCGCCGGTGCGGTCTGCGGTGCGCGAGAATGCGCTGTGGTCCATCGTCATCCTTTGTTCCCACGGGGCGGAACTCCTTGGCCGCGCGTTGGAACCGACGATTGCCGCGCTGCAAGCTGTGGTGCGGGCTGACAAGAACCTCATCTCGGTTGGGTTTGCGATGGATGCGCTGGCGCGTCTTGCCAACATGCGCCCGGCAGACGATGAGCCGCTGCCGCTGATTGCCGATCTGCAAACGAAGCTGCGCGACATTCTTGGTGAATCGCCCGTTCAATGTTGGGAGTCTCTCGTCCGCGAGGGCGTTACGCCTTAGCCATCATCCAAAAACGTAACGACTAACCCCACCCTAACCCTCCCCAAACGAGGGAGGGGACTGTCACGGGGATGACAATGCTGGATGGACAGAAGAGAACCTAGCGTCCTTCCCTTGATGGTTCCCTCCCTGGTAAGGGAGGGTTAGGGTGGGGTGGCTTGGTCGTCATCCAAAAACAACTTGTAGCTTTGCGCGACACGGGTCGGTGACTCGCCACTGGCCGAGC
>JBBREZ010000491.1:0-5270 GCA_038225095.1 Caldilineales bacterium | reverse complement strand
GATCTGTGGAGCCGTTTTGGTCGCCACCCAGAGGACTGTTTTGCCGATGAAACCTGGACGGCCTTTTGTGGCAGCGCAACGCCGCCCAAGGTGAAGAAAATTTTTGATATTGTGGCGCAAGCGCGTGACGCAGCCGTCAGTTTTATTCAAAGCCGCTTGGACGCGCACCAACCCGTGGATGGTTACGAAGTCGATGACGCCTGCCGCGCCGTGATTGAACAGGCTGGCTACGGCGATGCCTTTTTCCATCGCACCGGACACAGTTTGGGCTGGATGGGGCACTTTATTGGCGTTAACCTCGATAATTTGGAGACCCAAGATCGGCGCCAACTGATCCCCGGCGTGATGTTCACAATCGAACCCGGCATCTATCTGCCTGATTTTAACTTTGATGACAGCCCGACGCCCAAGGGCTTGGGCATCCGTAGCGAGATCAATTGTTTTATGCACGAAGATCATGTGGAAGTAACGACGCTGCCGGTTCAGACCGAAGTGCGGGCGCTGCTGGCGTGAACTGCCAGGGCGATTGAACCGTTTTTGGCGCTTGATTTAAATTATGTAGATGAAGTAAAATAGTTGCACAGGAATGAAACCATAGTTGATGCCGCCATTTTGAAAAAATTACCTGCCCATGTAGGCGTTGAGCGAGTTCAACACATAAATTTCCAACCAATGGTGATTTTTACCCGTGCAAACGGCATATTTTTTACTCGCTAGCTAAAATTTGCCGTTTGCCATCCTGAATTTTCCCCGCCTGCTCCATCGGCGGCTACCTCCATTTTTAATTTTTATCCAAAAACGAATCTACAAAGGAGAGCAAGATGCAAAGACATTGGTTGAAGATAACCATGCTGTTGACCGTGCTTGCGTTGTTAGTGGCTTGCACTGCACCAGTGGCGCAACCGGGCGCCGCGCCGAGCAGTGAGAAGCCGGCAGCTGCAGCCAGTGGGTCCGGCGCTCAGCCCGGCGCCGACGAAATGGATGGCACGTTGGTGGTCGGGCGCGGTGGTGATTCCGTGACGCTGGATTCTGGGCCGGCAACCGACGGAGAGTCGGCGCGTGTGGTTGGTGAAGTCGTAGAGCCGCTGATCCGGCTGGAAGGCACGTCTACCAAGCCGATTGGTTGGTTGGCTGAATCTTGGGAAACCAAAGATAGCCAGACCTGGGTTTTCCATCTGCGCAAAGGCGTAAAGTTCCATGACGGCACGCCGTTCAATGCCGACGCCGTGAAGTGGAACATGGAGCGCTGGCGTAATCCAAACAATAAATATCGCTTTGGCCGCACGTTTGAATATTATGACACCGAATTTGGCAAAGACTTGGCGATCCAAGACATCAATGTGATCGACGACAACACGATCCAAATCAAACTGTCACAACCATCAGGCGTTTTGCTCGCCAAGCTCTCCTTAGCCTTTGCTTTTGGGATTAGTAGCCCCAAAGCGATCATGGATCAGGGGGATAAATATGGCACGGCCGCTGGTGGCGTGGTCGGCACTGGCCCCTTCAAATTTATTGAATGGGTGCCAGATGACCATATTACACTGGCGCGCAACGACGGTTGGTGGGGACCGAAGCCGCGCCTGGCGAAAATTATTTTCCGTTCGATTCCCGACAATTCGGCCCGTTTTGCCGAATTGCAGGCTGGCACCGTACAACAGGCCGATCTGGCGCAAACGGATTTGCCCGCGGCCGAAGCCGATCCTAACCTGACGGTCAATATCCAACCGTCATTGAGTACCGGTTACATTTCCTTCCAGCAATGCACCAAGCCATTTGACAAGCCAGAGGTGCGGCAGGCCATTGCCCACGCTGTCAATTGGAATGCGCTGATTGAACCGTTCTATGGCAAATTTGGTCAGTTGGCTGGCCCTTTCCAGCCGCCTGCTGTGCTTGGTTCCAATCCAGCGGTGAAGCCCTACGAATACAACCCAGCCATGGCGAAGGAGTTGTTAAAAAAGGCGGGCTTGGCTGACGGCTTCGAGACTGATTTCTGGTATATCCCCGTAGTGCGTGGCTACTTCCCAGATTCCAAGGCGATTGGCGAAGCGATTGCCGTCGACTTGGCCAAGGTTGGCATCAAGGTCAACTTGAAGACCGAAGACTGGGGCGCCTATCTGGATGACCGGCTAAAAGGCAAGTTCTCGATGTGGATGTTGGGCTGGGGTTCGGATAATGGCGACCCGGATAACTATCTGGGTTGGCACTTTGGCCACCCGGTGGGCGAGCCCAAGAAAGAGGATTGCTATGCCAATGATAAAGTGGCCCAATTGTTGATCGATGGGCGTGTGGAAGCTGACCCAGCCAAGCGTGAGAAAATCTATCAGCAGGTCGAGGTTTTGGTTCACGACGATGTCGCCCGCATTCCCGTCGTCTGGACGAGCGGTGTCACCGTCTTCCGCAAGAATGTGCAAGGCTACCAGCCGGTGGTCTTCCGTTCGTGGTACGAGTATTTGTGGATTAGTAAGAAGTAGTAACAGGTAGCAAGTAACAAGTAGCAGGATGGCAACCTACTTGTTACTTGTTACTTGCTACCTGCTACTTGTTACTTGCTACCTGTAAGGGGTGCTTCCTTGTCTCAATATATCGCCCGTCGTTTGCTCACGTTAATTCCCGTGCTGCTGGGTGTTTCGCTTGTCGTCTTTTCGCTGATCCGTCTGATCCCCGGTGACCCAGTGACGGTGATGCTTGGGGAGAAAGCGCGCGCCGAAGATGTTGCTCGTGTGCGCGCAGAGATGGGCTTCAATCGTCCGATCTATATTCAATATGGGGAATGGATGGGGCGTGTGCTGCGTGGCGATTTGGGCAAATCGATCATCAATCACACGCCCGTGATGGACGAGTTAAAGCAGCGGCTCTCAGCCACCATCGAAATGATCGTGGTCGGTCTCTTGATCGGGGTGAGCGTCGGGATCAGTATTGGCATTCTTTCGGCGATCAAACGTAACTCTTGGCTGGATGTAGTGGCAACGCTAGGCGCACTGATCGGCGTCTCTATGCCGATTTACTGGCTGGCGCTGATCTTGATCTACGCGCTGGCCGTCAATCACCAAATTTTTCCGCCCAGCGCCCGTTTGGATGTGGATCTAACTGTGACCCGCTATACCGGTTTCCTGCTGATCGACACGCTGCTGATGGGCAATATTCGCGCTTTTTTGAATGCTGTCTGGCACTTAATTCTGCCCAGCTTTGTTCTAAGTACGGTGATTATGCCGATTTTAGCGCGCTTGACGCGCGCCAGCATGTTAGAAGTATTGCGTCAGGATTATGTACGCACGGCCGAGGCTAAAGGCTTGCGTAACAATGTGGTGATCATGCGCCATGCCCTGAAGAACGCACTGCTGCCAATTGTGACTGTGGTTGGCTTACAACTGGGCGGGCTCTTGGGCGGCGCACTGCTAACAGAGACGATCTTCTCCTGGCCGGGCATGGGTTTATGGACATATCGGGCGATTCTCAGTCGCGACTACCCAATTGTACAGGGAGCCGTGCTCGTCAGCGCGCTGATCTATGTCTGCGTCAATTTGTTAGTCGATATTTCGTATGCGTATTTGGATCCACGAATTCACTATAGTTAGTACAGCGGGGCGTAGGAATACGGGATTAGATGTTCATCCCTAATCCCATATCCCTACGCCTTTGGTCAGGCATTTAGCCCGGATGCAAGTTAGCGGTTGTTTTCGCTATACCAAAGAAATCGTGGTTCATCACACGGCTAGCGGCAATGCGGAACGCTGGTCGGCATTGATGCTTTTCGCGCAAACGTGCGACAGATTTTGGGGTCAGCACCGCGAACTTGGTATTGGCGTTCGCGCATGCGGATTGGGATCGTCTGAATCGTGCTTTGCATTAAACGGGTAAACCATACGAAGTGAGGAGTGCAGGATGAGTGTCAATGCCGCCGTCCAACCTAATCTGACCATCGAAACTGCCCCACGTCGCGCCCGCAGCCTTGCTTACGATGCCTGGCGACGGCTGTTGTCGAGTTGGAATGGGCGCGTGGGCCTGGTGTTGATCACATTTACTATTTTGGTCGGCCTGTTAGCGCCCATTGTGGACCCGTATGACCCTAGCATCGATTCTAATTTGGCGCTGGCCCGCAAGCCACCGTCACTGCAACATCCTTTCGGCACTGATCGCCTGGGGCGCGATATTTTTCAGCGGGTGATCCACGGCACGCGCGTTTCGTTGCTGATCGGTTTTGTGGTTGTCTTTGCCTCGGGCACGATTGGCACGCTGCTGGGCTTAGTGGCCGGCTACTTTGGCAACTTGTTAGACGCCACCATTATGCGCCTACTCGATGTGCTATTGGCCTTCCCTGCGATTTTGCTGGCGATCTCGATTGTGGCCGTCCGTGGGCCGGGGCTAGCCAACACGATGCTGGCCGTGGCTGTGGTTGGCTTGCCCGGCTATGCGCGCGTCGTGCGTTCGCTGGTGCTGTCGTTACGCGAACGGGTCTATGTCGATGCGGCGCGCATGGTGGGCGTCAGTGATGCGCGCATTATATTTTTTCACATTCTGCCCAATAGTCTGTCGCCACTGATTGTCCAGGCAACGCTCGGTGTCGGCGGCGCCATCCTCTTTGCGGCGGCGCTCGGTTTTCTTGGGTTGGGCGTCCAGCCGCCACGTCCAGAATGGGGGGCGATGATTGCCGACGGCCTCCCTTTTTTGCGCCAGGCGCCTCATATGGTCTTCTTCCCCGGCATCGCCATCATGCTGACCGTGCTCGGCTTCAACCTGTTGGGTGATGGTCTGCGTGATGCGCTTGATCCTCAATTGCGCAACTAATGCTTTACTTATCAACAAAAGTCGCCTATTAGAGTAAGCGCGCACTTTCGTCGCGCCGCATTCAGTGAGCACCCGATTGATCGGCACCCATTCGAAAAAAGTCGGTTCGACAAGCTCAGCAAAGCATGATAAGATTGCTTATCAGCATCTGAATCGGTTTTCCTCCACCGAAATCTTACATTCTATCTGGCAGGTGGTTCGTTTTAATCGCCAAAGAACCACTTTGCGAGTTTTGTTTGTTTTCTAAATTGGATCTATTGCAGAAAAGGAGACAGAAGTATGGCTTCAAACAGTAGTTCGCATGCAGTAAGTCGACGGCAGTTTTTGAAGGTGGGCGCCCTCGTGGCTGGAACCGGCGTGTTGGCTGCCTGCGCGGCGCCAGCAGCGGCACCTGCGGCGACCCAAGGTGGTCAGGCGGCGGCGCCAGCCGCAGCGGCCACTTCGATCGTCGTCTGGTATCAAGACTGGGATGGCGCCAATCG
>JBBREZ010000490.1:0-5296 GCA_038225095.1 Caldilineales bacterium | reverse complement strand
CGCTGTGATCTCTTCCTCTGTGATCGGGGGAAAGCCCAGTTCGGCATAGACGGCTTGGAGCGCTTTCGCGCCCTCGTTGCGAATGTCCAATGCCTCTTGCTCGGTGATCGGGCACAAACCACCATCCACCTGCATATCGCGTTGCAAGACGTTATAATCGTCAAAATCTTCGGCATCAAAGTTGCCGCCGCCAAAGAGATTGTCGCGCTTGGGCACGGCGCTGTAGCCGGAAAAGATAAAGTCCGCGCCGGGGATGAATTGGAGCATCAATTTCGCCGTCTTGCGAATCGCCGAATGCGACGCCAATGCATCATTGCCCGCTGCCACTTCCAAACCAAGCATGGAAGCCAGCAAATTTTCTGCTAGCACCGCCCGCACGCCACCCGGCAACGATTCGGGCAACGCAATACAGGAAATCGAGCCGTTTTGGACACCCTGACTGCCCGCGCCGCGTGTGATTAACAGACAGCGCGCTTCTAGATAGAGCATGGAACATTGTTCGGCATTGCCCATGAGCGCTTCCGAACCAGTGCCCGACGTAAAGCGCACCTTCACGCCGCGCGACGCATAGGCCGACGCCAGAAATGCTTTGGACCACGGTGTGTCGTCGCCATCAATGAAGGTTTTTTCCGTGCCATACACCGAAAGCGTTTCGGCATAGGTAGTCAAGCCCTTCATCGCCAGTTTCAACCCTAATGCTTCTTCGACCGAGCACTGGGTCAACACGCCGCCGCGCCCAGTCTGCACACCGACTAGGATCGCCAATGCGTTGAGCGGTGCATTGCGCGCCACCCGTACCGTTGTCTCTACTTCGGCGAAACCGCGCAAAGCAGCTTCCGCAGCATCTGCGGCCAACAGCGCCGGATGTTCGCGCCAATTAGTAACATGCGCTTGATTGGCCGGGGTGCGCCGCACGCGCATTTTCGCCAACCCCATCATCATTTCCAGCACGTTCATGTGACTGATAATGGTGCAAAGTTTGGCTGGCGTACAGCCTGCGGCCAGCCGGCGCACGGCCTGTTGGGTCACGTTGATGTCGGCCAATAGGTGCGCGATCTGTTGGGACGGCGTCGCCATCGCTTCGGCTGCCACCACCAGATTGAGGCCGTGGTCGGCGATCCAGATGTCGAGCGCATCGAAATTGGCGCGGGCTTTCCCGTCCATCTCAACCACCTGTCCATTTTCGATGCGCAAACTAGGCGCTGGATCGTAGGGGCTGTCGGTGACGATCAGGCCCGCTTCTGGCCAGGGTTCGACAAAGGTTTCTTTATTGATATCACGTTCGGCGAGAACACTAAATCTTTTTGATTGCATGGACATTATTCCATTTCTTCATCAATCCCCAGCGCACGCAGGCGGGCAGCCAAGCGTTCCGCACGCATACGTTCTTGCTCGGCGCGTGCGTGCTGCTGTTCGGCATCAGTTTGTGCTTGTTCGGCATCAGCTCGTGCCTGCTTGGCATCAGTTCGTGCCTGCTCGGCATCAGTTCGTGCCTGCTCGGCATCAGTTTGTGCTTGTTCGGCATCAGTTTGTGCCTGCTCGGCACGGGCGCGTTCTTGCTGCATAAGTGCATGTTCGTAATCAGCACGCGCCTTTTCAGCTTGATATTCGAGCAAGACGAACTCCCGATAAATTTCATCTTCCACTAACTCAATCAATTGGGGCTGGCGATAGAGATCGGCAATGCGAAAGCGAAAGCCCGGCAGCACGTCCGAACGGATGACACCCTCTGCGCCGGCATTAATATCCGCGTAGTCTCCAGCCGGTGTCAGTTGGTAGAAGGCGGTATGTTCAGCGCTTGGGTCAAGAATATAGTATTCGCGCACACCAAAATCGGCGTATTCCTGTTTCTTTTGCACTGTATCACGTTCGATCTCTTTTTTGCTGGAATCAGAGATCGATTCGATGCACAAGTCACAGATGCCGTGATACGTGCGATCTAGATCGCCTAGGGGAGCCAAGTTATCGTTGCGCACGACAAACAGGTCAGGCTTGCGAACGGTCACTTTTTGCCCTGGCAGTTCCAGGCGAAAACCCATCTCTAAGGCCATCTTGCGCGCGATAGGGTGAACCTGGAGAAATTCGCGCAGAATGACAACCAGCCATTCATACATAGAATACTTCACATAATCGGACATCGGTTTTGCCTCGAGGACGCCATTGTTCCATTCATAATCAAAGTCTGGGTGATCATAATATTTTTCCCAATAAACATCCTCAGCGACTCGCAGCCCTTCTTCGGAGTCCAACCCCTCAATCAATTCAGCATCCAGGGGCTGCCTGCCTTGTAGCTGGGCATGCCCGTTTTCAGTTGTCCTAACCGCTTGATCTAGCTGTACTTTGGTTGCCATCCGGGTTTCTCCTTCACGCGCCATCAGGACTCTGCCATAAAAAGTACGGCGCATTCAATAAGCTCAGTCGATACAGGTCAAATTCATTATAACGATATGATCATTTGGAAATTTCGTCAACAGGCATGCGCCAATCAGGCTGCGCTGTTTCGGTTTCCACCATTTCACCCCATTGTACGCCCAATCCTACTTTTTGTGAAGTGGCTAGGCCAGGGCAAAGGCGTCATCTTCTGGTTCGTAGCCGATAACGGCGCGGGCATCTGTGATGTCCAGGCGCTTCCAGCGGTTGTTCGAGACGCCCTGAAAGACACCATACCAGAGGTCATCTGCCGCTTCGACGCTGGCCGTGACCAACTTGGTCAGATCTTCCATCGTCAAAATGATGTCAAGGTACTCATAATCCGGCGTATAGCGTCCATCATATTCTGGATCCGTACCGGGGCGATATGAGACGGCCCCAAAGCGTAGGCAGATGGCCGAAAATTTCTTCAAATGTGAATAGACGCGCGCCGCCGCCTCGCCCCAGCATTTGGTGGCGCCATACAAATTGATCGGATAGACCGGCATATTCGTATGCACCTGCTGGTCAATTGGATAGCCAAAAACGGCGTTGACGCTACTGGCGTAAACCACGCGGCGCACGTTGGCTTGCGCGGCTGCTTCAAAGACATGGTACGTGCCGATGATGTTATTCGGCAATAGGCTTTCCCAGGCGGCCTCCATACTGGGGTCGGCACCCAGGTGGATCACCGTGTCAATGCCTTGACAGAGTGACTGGATCTTATCCATTTCGGTCAGATTGGCCTGGGTGAAGGGGAAACCAAAAGTTTCCTTGGGGGCGCGCACATCGGTCAACACGAGATCATAGCGTTCTTTCCACTGGTTGGTGAGAAAAGAGCCAATGCGCCCCGCAGCCCCGGTGATTAATATTTTGCGTTTCATGGGTGATTTCCTTCATTTTACAAAAAAGTGGATCAATTTGTCAGACGTGGGTAAGTCGCTTACGCCTGACATAATAGTTTACCAATCGATCGCAGCCCCATCGTCCGGGTGGAAGGCGCGCGGGTTGCGCCAGTCGTGACCAATTTTATCGGCCATCGCTTCTTCGTCCAACTCGATGCCCAGGCCGGGTTTGGTGGGTAGTTCGATATAGCCATCTTTGAAGACAAAGGGGTCTTTCAAATAACCCGCGCCGAACGTCGTATGCTCTTGCGCCAGAAAATTAGGAATCGACGCATCAACTTGCAGGCCAGCGGCCAGTGAAATCGGCCCCAGCGGACAGTGGGGCGCCACCGCGGCGTAATAGGATTCAGCCATGCCAGCGATCAGGCGCGCCTCGAAAATGCCACCACAGTGTGAGATGTCTGGTTGCAGAATCGACGCCGCGCGTTTTTCCAGAATTTCTCGGAAGCCCCATTTGGTGAAGACGCGTTCGCCAGTGGCAATTGGAATATGCATCTTGCGCGCCAGATCGGCCAGCACATCCACATTTTGACATTGGACTGGCTCTTCGATAAAGAGCGGCTGATACGGTTCGAGCGCCTTGATCAACAGGCCAGCCGTCTGTGGGCTGACTGCCCCATGAAAATCAATGGCAATATCGATCTCGTTGCCCACTGCTTCGCGCATGGCAGCAAAGCGCTCAACGACGCGCCCCACAAAGCCTGGCGTCTCGATAATACGCGCCGGTCGCCCGCCCACCGGCCCCGTCTTGAGCGCCAGGAAGCCGAGGGCGACCGCTGCCTTAGCATGCTTCACCGCCTCTTCAACCGTGGCGCCGCCCACACCTTTGTAGACCTTGATGCGGTCGCGCAACGGCCCACCAAACAGTTTATAAATCGGCACACCCGCCGCCTTACCGGCCAGATCCCACATCGCATGTTCGATGCCGGACAGCGCGCTGGTGAGGATCGGCCCGCCGCGATAAAAGGCATGTTTGTAGATCGATTGCCAGTGATGCATCACGCGCGTTGGGTCCTGGCCGATCAGATCCGGTTCAAGTTCGGCGATCGCTTCGGCAATCGTGCGGGCGCGGCCTTCCAAAATCGGTTCGCCCAAGCCGACCAAGCCTTCATCGGTGTGCATTTTGAGGAAAAGCCAGCGCGGCTTGACGAGAAAAGTTTCGAGTTTTGTAATTTTCATGGTTTGGTTCCTTGCTTCCTATGTTGAACTTGTGTTTGGGGCAGGCGACGCTTGAAGCGCTTTGAACAGACCAGCATAATCGATCTGCTGAAAGTCCGTTGTCTCAATTTCGATCACCTGACCACCAATCGCCAGGGTATTCACAACTCCATTGAGCAAGACGGTCTGAAACTCAGCATAATTTAAGTGATCGACATGCCCAGGGTGACGTTCGCCAGATTCAGCGCGCGCTTTAAAGCGTTGCAAAAGCACTTCGCCTTCGGCTTTACATTGAATTTGGACGGACACAAAGTTATATTCTTCTTGCAGCGCCTGAAATCTTGGTGTGGCAAATACAGGATCAAAGTTGCTCTCTAAGACCAGTGAACGGCCGACGGCCAGTTGCGTTTCGGCAAAGTAAGACAACAATTCAGCGCTGGCCTGCCCAACCGTTTTGACCACGCCCGGTCAGACCAGCCCAAGTGATCGAACAACAGCTCCTTGATGCCGTCCTTATGCACAAACGGCAACCTGAGTTCCTTGGCAATGCAGCGGCCTAGCGTCGTCTTACCGGTACAGGGCAGACTGGAAACGATAATCAGGGATAATGGCATGCGGTAACCTGTATCGCCAGTTGAAATTCAAGCCGGCTGGATATTGAGTAAGCCAAGCATTTTGGCCTGGACCGATTCTAAAATCGAATCTCGCATAAACACACTTGCATCTAGAATCTCAATGCCGATTAATTCTCCTTTATCGTTCAATGCTACTGTAATGTGAGGGCTAATTTCTAAGCTATTGGCCTCTGATTCATCCGTAATGGC
>JBBREZ010000489.1:0-5318 GCA_038225095.1 Caldilineales bacterium | reverse complement strand
ATCGAGGTGTCACCGTGTGGGTGATATTTACCGAGCACTTCACCGACGATACGGGCGCTCTTTTTGTGGGCGCTGCCAGGCAGCAGGCCCATATCGTGCATGGCATAGAGAATGCGCCGGTGCACTGGCTTTAGGCCGTCGCGGGCATCGGGCAGCGCGCGCGCGACGATCACGCTCATGGCGTAATCTAAGTAGCTAGCGCGCATTTCATCTTCAATTTTAATGGGCCGAACTTTGCCGGCGTAGAGAACCTCGCCGACAATGCCATTGTTCCCATCACCATTAGTCCCTGCCCGATTGGCGCCATTTACACCATTGGTCAGCGCAGAGCCATCCACGGGAAGCTGGCCGTCACCATTCAGAGGTTCAAAATTGTCTTCCATTCAGGTACTCCTGAAATTCCTTGGTTGTATAGTAGGTAAAAGCCAGTGAACGGTCCTATAGGCTCAGTGGTCAGGGTCGTTACACTGTGTAATTTACCCTGCCGACCGAACATAAAATAAGCATCAATCGTTATCAAAGTACAAAGATAACAATTGACTGATTGACTAGCTTTTCTGAATATTTACGTCCCCTAATTATACCTGATTTTGACAATTTTTCCTAACTGGAAGTAGGCAAGCCAGAACATATGGATAGGAGGTGTAGGGAAGCTGCGAAAGTGGAGCGCGGAGAGGAATAATCACAAAGGAGAACTAGCAAAAATGCTACTGATAAAAGACTTGGTAGCGTTTTCTTCAATGAGGTCTATAGGCAAGAGTGCTAACGGCCTCAGCCAGATAAGCTAACACGAGCTCAGAGAGAACGCACCTACCATTTGCGCAGTCTATTTGTTTTGTCTATACGTAAGCGGTCATCAAAGGCTGGTTAAATGAGCAGAAAACTGGCTCATCGCACGCATAACCCCTACTTCACTTTACCCAGAATATCTTTACCCACCACAATTCGTACATCGACGGGCGCAGTGCTCTTCATGCCGGTTAGGCGGGATAAATTGGGCTGGAGCCCCAGGTCGGTGCTCACTTTTTCGACCAGCGCTTGCGGCACACCATAATTGATCACGATGGTGCGGCTATAATCGTTGCGATCAGCATCGCTAATCGAAACGACGCGCCAGCCGTGGGCTTGTAATAGGTCACGCGTGCGTGCCGCTACTCCCGGTTGGTCTGTACCATTTAGCACTTCCACCCGCACCCAACTGGGGTCGGCAGCAGCAATGGCGCCAGCGGGACCCTGGGCGGGTGGGTTAAAAAACTGGGCCAACGCCGGACGCATTTTCGTGCGATCCGGCATTAGAATCCAGGCACCTTCGGGACCGTTGAGATTTTCATCCCCATAATGGTTATCTAACACCAACTGGCGGATCTCGCGCAAGTTACTTTTTTGGAGTGAAGTTGCCAACTCAAGTTGCGTTTTTATTGGAATATCCGTGTCCACGCTGTCACGTATGGTGGTCAGCAAGCTGCCCGCGTTAGAAAGCAGCGTGAGAATCATGTCCGAACGGAGCACCTTGTCCGACACCGCACGGATCAATTCTTGTTGGCGGCGCGCCCGTCCATAATCGCTGTCGGTATGGCGTGTGCGCGCATATTTGAGGGCCGTTTCGCCGTCTAGGTGTTGGGGACCAGCAGCCAAGTGAAAAGTCTCAACTCCATAGTTTGCGGTTGGATATTGGTCGTCGTTAATGGTGGTCGGTACAACCACATCAACGCCACTAATCAAGTCGATCAATCTGATAAATCCGCCAAAGTTGATGTGCACATAATAATCAACTTTTTGCCCGATAAACGCGCTGACCGTATCTTTGGCCAACTGGGCGCCACCACCTGGATAACGGTTCTTTTCGCCAAACATATAAGCTGTATTGATCTTATTAGTAATCCCAAGCGTTGGGATCGGCACCCATAAATCGCGCGGAAAGGAGAGCATGCCCGCCGTCTGCGTATTCGGATCAAACGTTAAGAGGATCATCGTGTCCGTGCGCGGCGGCGAAGGATCGTCAGCGCGCTCATCTGTGCCTAATAATAAAACGTTGATCACAGGCAACGCCGGGGCTGCTGCTGCCTGATTGGCGGGTGACACATTGTTGGCATTCGCTGGGGCGACAACGGGGCCCGTACTATTACTGGGTTTCGGCTGTGATTCGTTCGTCGCAGGAAATTGTGTAGCCACCTGGGGAGAAGCTTGTAAAATGCGTCCACGAGCCCAATCGTACAAACGGACACTACCGAAAAGGGCAATACTAAGGATGACAATACTATAGACAATGGTGAGGCCAACGACGTACTTGCGTGCCACCCCAAATCTGTCCATTGAATCTGGTCTACTTGATTGCGTTTCACGTGAGTTCTGATCCATAAGTTCCAGATTATAGCATAGATTCGTTGGATAAGAACAAGTGCTAGGCGTATTTGTCAATCCAAAAACCGGCCTAAATAGACCGATGTTGGCATTTTTAGCAGATTGGCAACAAAACGCAGGAAAATGGACCGCTTGTTTAATGAGGAAGATAGCAGGTAAAACAGGAGCACAGGTAAAGTGGCGTAGGAGTGGTCAGCCGCAGCATAAGCGCTGGTTGACCACTCCGGTGGAGCGGCTGACCCATCCTACACTAGTATTGCGTAACATCAGTTAATTATTCGTACCGTTGGGCAGGGCCTGCTCATACAGCGCAGATTGGGTCAGCATAAAGATCGAACTAGTCACTTCATCGACAAATAAACCGCTCAGGCCGCGCAACGGGTTGCCCTCAGCCGCCTTGAGCTGGCGCTGATACTTACCTTGCTTATCAAAGATCAAGATCCGTTCCTGGGCGCTGTCGGCCAGATAAATCGAAGAATCGCCTTGATCCCCGACCACCATGTCCACCGGCTCGTCCGCCAACCCTACACTGTTTTCCAAGGTAAATGGCTCTTGTTCACCCGCATGGTAACGTAGAATCCGGCCATCACTAAAGAGCAGCCAAATATCGCCGTCAATCGTCATCGATTGTAAGCCGGCCAAGTTCACCGTGGTCTCGGGCGCAAACCACGACTCCGGCGCAGCCGCATAGTTGCCCGAGGTATAGCGAAAAAGTTGGCCGGCCCCTTCATCGGCAATGTACAGCCGCCCGCCAAAAGTTTCGATCTGCGTTGGTGTTTTCCAAGCGCTTTGATCGGCAAATTTCAGCGCGGTGGCGCCCTCCAACCGATTGAAGCGAAAAAGTTGGTTTTTGCGGTCTAGAATTAACAAATTTGCCTTATCATCAATCCCAGGCACCGGGGGTTGCCAAGCGATGTCAACCAGTCGATCAACCGTAACGCCATTATAAACTTCACCCTGCCGCAAAATAACTTCGCCTTCGGGGTCGGGCACGGTGTTACTTTTAGAATCATAAAGATAATGCTGCACCAGTTGCCGCCCCACGTCTAACACATAAACATCTTGATCGGCGACAATCACGCGCCGGGGCTGCGCATCCGACGGAAACTTAACAAGCGGCGCCGCTAAGCCGTAGAGCGGCTGAACTTGCAAAACTTTTTCAAGCTGGGTATTAATGCGCGCAGACAATTCAGAAGCATGTGCAGACCGCCCTTGAAGCTGATTTGCATGCTCAATATGCCCCAAAGCTTCGGTTAGTTGAGCCCGCGCCGTTACTTTGTCGCCCGTGTCAAACGCTTGGCTTGCGCTGGTATAGCGCGCCTCAGCCAAATCGAGCAAAGTATTGGCTTCGGCGCGATTGGTGGCGCCTTGCTGCCAATAAACCCCAGATACAACCACGGGCACCAAGGCCAAAATCAATACCGCCAGCAAAATAAAAAGTCGGACGCGACTACCTTGGGCGCGCGCCGGTAGCACAATCGCCGCTGGCGCAATCGATGTGGGTGCGTCAATGGCGTCATCTTGCATCAAAATTGCCTTCGTTGACGCGCCGGCACGGTTGGCGACAAACGGTGTACGTTCAACCCTTGGCGGTGCAGACAAGGGGGCGGCGGCTAACGGAGCAAATGGCAAGGGCGCATGTTCCGCTGAAATTGCTTCTAGCTGAGCAGAGGCGCCATCAATAGGGAGCGCAGCGCCACTGTTAAAGCGTTCTGGCAACAGGTTGACCAAAAGTTCTTTGGCCCGCTGGAGGCCCGCTTTGGCGCTTTTCCCTACATTGGTGGCAAGGCGCGCTTGCCACGTCGGTGTACGAATGGCGAGCGGATATCCATTGCCCGAATCTAGGGTAGTCGAGCCGATTTCCGCGCCGTGAGCCGCTGACCAATCGGTACTTTGCATGGGCTGATTCGACGCAGATGAGGGTGGGCGGCTAATAAGTTGTGTAGAGGTTGGCGGGGTAGATCCTGTCGCATTCGACGCGGGCAAATGATGCACCGGCGGCTGGGCATTGACTGATGTAGGCAAGCCACTAGCCCGCCCGCGCCGCAACAATGGGGGCGGCAACGGTGACGGCGATGGTGACGACGCTGATGTTGCGGGGATGGAACCAGCCGTAACGAGCACGAGCAGGCCGGGCAGATCAACGCCTTGCGCCAGTTCACGCAGACCGTTGGCAGCATCGATATAGTTATCCTGATCCAGATAGGCAATGGTGCCGGCCAGTTGGCGCAGCGGCAGCTTTTGCAACCAGCGGCGTGTGCCGATAAAGAAAGCACCGCCCGCATCGAAGGTTTGCCGATAAATTTCTGGCGTACCATCCGTTCCTGCGGCAGGAGCGGGCGATTCGCCTGCGGTAAAAGGTGGGTAAATGTCTACCCCGCGCCCTGCACAAATCAGCGCCATAGCGGGGCCAGTGCCGACCAAAATCAAACGTTCGCCTAATAAAGCGGCAATCATGATCCCGCCTTCGAGGGGCGGCGATGAACTTTGCGCATTGAACGTTTGCAACGTATACGTCGCCTCGCGCAGTGCTTCTGTCAGCACCAGCGATTGGCTGCCCTTGAGCGTGTAATAGGTGCGCTGAATCACGCTGAGCAGCCGTTCGGCAAAGGTTGCCCGATCCGGATTATCGCCCAGCAAATCGACAACCGCATAAAGATTACCGCGCATCGCTTGCCGCGTGTCGGGAGGCGGCTCTACAACGCGCACGCCCGTGGGTCGTCCAGTCTGGTCATCGACCAAATAAGCAATTTGTGTATGGTTAGTCATTGGGTCTGGCGAGACAGCTTGCTGTGCGTTGGTCATAGCTAGCATTGTAGCGCGCTGGGTGGAGAAAGTCAACCAAAATTTGACGAATTCCCACAACGACAATGGTGAGCTTATGCTTAAGGCCATTCCAAATAAATAAGGATACGGGCTGAGCTTATCAACGGACCTGACCGGTGGAAAAGACCCCA
>JBBREZ010000488.1:0-5340 GCA_038225095.1 Caldilineales bacterium | reverse complement strand
AGTGAGCCAAATATCTCCATCCGTACGGATTTTAATTAGGAACAACTCTAATAATTAATTGTTAATTATTAGGATGTCCCTAGCTAGACAATCACCTCCAACCGCCCAGGCTGAATCGTAATTTCCACTCGGTCCGCCTGTTTGGCAATCACTTCGCCATCCAGTTGCACGGGCAACCCTTCAGCGCAAGTAATGTGCATTTGGCGGCAGCGCAACATGGTTAACGCCGAGTGGTTGGTATGTTTGCCAAAGAGCGCTTTGGGTAGCAGGAATAAAACACGCAAGGGCGAGATGGCTTTGGCGATGCCCACATCGAGCAATTCATCGTCCATCTTGGCATCCGGCGTCAGGTAAAAACCACCACCCGTGCGTGGGCTATTGCCAATACTCACCAGCAGCGTTTTTTGGTTATGTTGACCGGTCTCATACTCAGCCGTCTCCCAGTGGATGTCCATATGCGGTGGACGATAGCTATTGAGCGCGCGTAAGGCTGCCACCACATAAAGCAAAGTCCCGCGTAGCCGCTTGATTTTATAACTTTCCAGGGTTACGTGCGCCTCGAAGCCTACGCCCATGTTGTTATCAAAATACCGTTGAATCGTCTGGTTACCTGTGCTTACGCGCGCATGGCCCAGATCAATCCGGCGCGTCTTGCCCGCGGCAATCACCTGGGCCGCCTGTTCCAACTGGCGTGCACAACCCACCATGTCTGCAAAATCGTTGCCGGTGCCCAACGGCAGGAGCCCTAATTTGCCCACGATCTCACCCGGCGGCGTCGCCTGTGCCAAGCCGTTCATCACCTCGCTGATCGTGCCGTCACCGCCCACAGCCACTACCGTACCATAGCCATCAAGCCGAGCCTGGCGCGCCAGCTCAAGGCCATGCCCGCTACCATTGGTCTCAACCAGATCGAAGGCAACTCCGGCGTTGGCCAATGCCTGGCAAAGCCGCGGTTTGGCTTTCAAGCCGAGGCCACGCCCCGAGTAGGGGTTAAGGATTACTTTAACGCGTTCCATAGATTATTGTCGGTTTTATACTTGCAAGCTTGAATCGACCGCTTGGCTATTCGCGATCTAGCCGTTCATCAATACGGCGGCCCCACGCGCTGGCACCTGTAAACCGGCCAACTTACCGCCCTGCACACGGTATTCACCGGTCTGCCAAACATTGGTAAAGGTCTGGCCGTCTTGATCAGCATGTAGCTTATCCAGATCAAGAACAGCGTCATGCCGCCCGGCATTGAAAACGACAATGGCTGTTTGATCTTCCCAATCGCGACGGAAAGCATACAGCTGATTATCCGCAACCAGCGTCTCGAAACCGCCCAGGCTTAGCGCCGGATAGCGGTGACGCAGGGCAACAGCGCGGCGATAAAAATCGAGCAGAGCTGTATCCCACGCTGCGTCCCAGGGAAACGCACCGCGACAGCCGGGATCGTGTGCGCCGGTCAGGCCGATTTCGTCACCATAGTAGATGCAAGGCGCGCCGGGCATGGTCATCTGGAACAGGGCACACAGACGAAGTGCGCTTTGATCTTCGCCCATCATCCAAAGCGCCCGCGCCGTGTCGTGGCTGTCGATCAAGTTCATTTGCACCTGCGTCACTGGCCAGTCATACAGGGAAAGCATCTGATCGACGGTCTTGCCAAAGGCTTGCGCGTTGAGCGGCGCCAACGGAAAACCACCCGGCTTGTAATCGACGCGCAATGTTCCAGCGCCAAAGAAACCCAGCGCTGCCCGGCTGAAAATATAGTTCATCACGGCATCAAAGCGGTCGCCGCGCAACCATTCCGGCGCGGCGTGCCAGATTTCGCCGACAATATAGGCATCGGAATTGCTCGCTTTGACCACCTTGCGAAAATCCTGCCAGAAAGCTTTGTCCTTGATCTCTTCTGGTACGTCCAATCGCCAACCGTCGATGCCAAAATCGATCCAATATTTCGCCACGCCCAACAAGTAATCGCGCACGCCAGGGTTTTTGATATTGAACTTGGGCAGTGCCGGATTGCCCCACCACGCCTCATAATTGATCGGTAAATTCTCCGGGTTATTATACGGGCGCAATGGCCAGTCTTGCACGATAAACCAATCGAGATACGGCGACTCGCCGCTACATTCTAAGATATGATGAAAAGCCCAGAAGCCACGGCTGGCATGGTTGAACACGCCATCCAAGACGACGTGCATGTTGCGCGCGTGCGCCTGGTCCAGCAATTCACGCAGCGCGGCGTTGCCCCCCAAAAGTGGATCGACCTGGAAGTAGTCATAGGTGTGGTAGCGGTGGTTGGAAGCCGAGGCAAAAATCGGGTTCAGGTAGAGCGCAGTCACGCCGAGTTCTTGCAAGTAATCTAGTTTATCGACAATCCCCAGCAGGTCGCCGCCCTGAAATCCTTGTGCTTCAGGCGGGCTGCCCCAGGGTTTGAACTGAATGCCGCGTGGATGCGATGTGCGTGGGCTGCGCGCAAAACGATCAGGGAAAATTTGATAAAAGACCGCGCGTTTGACCCAGTCGGGCGTTTCAACAGTCATGTAAAGATCAATACTCCTGTGCTGGATGGTGATAAAGGCTGTTGCTGAGGGTTGCGTAGAGTGTTGGGCATTGCTCACGACAACCGCTTTAAACTAAGATAATCATATCAGGTGTTCTAGATTTTGGCACAAGCCCCAGGCAATGTCAATTTAATTCAGCCCAGGCTAGCAATTGTCCAAATCAAGTTGCTGGTTAAACTGACGGTGTAGTACTATATCTAGATGATAAAGCAAGTTTGAAAACGCTCGATGTTCTATTTTGCATTTTCTAGGAATTTATAGGGAAATCAAGATGCTTATCACCGATGTTACCACGATCAAATTGCGTTATGAAATGCCCATTCCCATGGCCGATGCCATTCATTACATGCCAAACCGTAACACTCTGCTCGTGCAGATCCATACCGACGCCGGCATCACTGGGCTGGGTGAAGCGGCCACCTATGGCGGCATGTTGGAAAGCACCGAGGCAATTATTCTGAACGAATTACGCCAAACCATCCTCGGCCAGGATCCCTTTACCGTCGAAAAACTTTGGCAAATGATGGCCACGCGGGCCCACCAGCGTGGGCGCCGCGGTATGCTCATGATGGCGATCAGCGGGATTGACATTGCGCTCTGGGACATCATCGGTCAGGCCACGCATACGCCACTGTACCGCTTGCTGGGTGGTTATCGCGACACGTTAGACGCCTACGCCTCGGCTGGTTTCTATGCCCGCGACAAAGATGTCAACGCACTGGCCGCAGAAGCCGCCGGTTATGTGGAACGCGGCTTCCACTATATGAAAATCAAAGTTGGGCGCAACCCCGAAGTGCTGCTCAATCCGTTGCACAACATGAATGCGTCCGACTATGCCACGACCACGTTGGCAGAGGATGTCGAGCGCATACGGACCGTGCGCGAAGCGATTGGTCCAAAGGTGAAGCTGGCGATTGATGCCAACAATGCCTGGACACCTTCGGTGGCGCTGCGCTTTATGCGTGAGGTGGAGCGCTTTGACATTTATTGGCTGGAAGAGCCGGTTTCTACCGACGATATTGATGGCAGCGCCTTGGTCGCCCATCAGCTTGACACACCCATTTCTGGCTATGAAACAGAAACCGGCCTGCCCGGCTTTCGTGAATTGATCACGCGCCATGCCGTAGACATTGTGCAGCCGGATGCAATTTGGACGGGCGGCATCACCGAGTGTCGCAAAGTGGCTGCTTTGGCGCAGGCCTATGGGCTACCCGTGATTCCGCATGTCTTCTCGTCGGCGGTGGCGACGATTGCCAACATGCACTTGATCGCGTCGATCCCGAATGGCGGCCTGTTAGAGTGCGATCAGAACATCAACCCCTTGCGCACCGAACTGTTCGAGGAGCCAATCAGCATCGACCAGCACGGCAAGGTGCACATGACGGATCGGCCAGGGTTAGGCGTTACGCTCAACCAGGCAATTGTTGAAAAATATCGAATGTGAAGCGTAAAACGAAGCATTCAGCAAAGGAAAAACCCATGAAACTACAAAATAAAATTGCCATCGTCACTGGCGGCGCGTCGGGTATGGGCCGGGCGATCTGCCTGCGGTATGCACAAGAGGGGACCAGTGTAATCGTGGCCGATATGAATCTGGCGGGTGCGCAGGGCCTGGTCGATGAAATTACACAAAGCGGTGGCAAGGCCGCAGCCGTGCAAGTGGATGTGCGCAGGCAGGACGATGCCCAACGCATGGTCGATGCTGCGGTGGCTCAGTTTGGGGGTGTAGACATCTTGGTCAATAACGCTGGCGTCGGTAAAATTATCCCTTTCCTAGAAACCACCGAGAAGGATTGGAATTTTATGTTCGACATCAATTGCAAGGGCTTGCTCTGGTGCAGCCAGACGGCTGCGCGCCAGATGATCCAACAAGGGCGCGGGGGCAAGATTATCAATCTGGCCTCGCAGGCAGGCCGGCGCGGTGAAGCCCTCGTCCTGGCCTACTGCGCCAGCAAAGCCTGTGTGATCAGCATGACGCAGTCAATGGGGCTTGCCCTAGCCGAACACAAGATCAATGTTAACGCGATTGCGCCCGGCATGGTGGACACGCCTTTCTGGGTAGAGGTGGATAAGCAGTTCGCCAAACTGTTAAATTTACCGGAAGGCGAGCCTAAACGGCGTTTTAGCGCGATGATTCCACTGGGCCGCATGGAGCAGCCAGAGGATGTGACCGGTATGGCTGTGCTGCTTGCTTCAGCTGATTCTGATTACATTACCCAGCAATGTTTCAATGTGGATGGCGGCAATTGGCCGAGTTGAAATAGTAAATAGTGAATCATTAACAGCCAGTGTTATGCAGTTAAGCGGGGGAGATTGAGAGGATTAGAGATTGATCGTTGTTAATCTCTAATCTCCTGATTTTCTGTTTTATTGAAACGCCCCGTAAAACCCATTCCTTCAGGCTTGGGATATAAGGACGTTCGGCGAGCTCAGTCGAGTCGGGCTAACCTAGTGCGCTTGGCTACTGCCAAGCGATGCTTCAGCATGAACCAGATTGCCCTTCCCTTCGCGTTGATGTTGCCGTCGTTGTAAGCACTTTGTCACTATCTTTTTCCGCCAATCTGTGCTATACTTACACCTAATGCACCTTAAAAACTGAGTATTGCGACGCTTCTACTGAAGCGTAAGTTGCCTGAAGAAATCGTTTCAAGCGTAAAATATTCAACGATCACAGCGTGCGAAGGTAGACCTTCAACTACTGCGGGAGCCGCAGAAAGTCACGCAACGGGAGCTTGGTAACAAGGACATGATTTGGGCGCTTTCAAGCCGATCAGCCCGTCCGAAGCCCAAC
>JBBREZ010000487.1:0-5346 GCA_038225095.1 Caldilineales bacterium | reverse complement strand
GTGCAAAACCCTGAAATATCGACCGGATTATCCTGATCGCTTTGGCAGCTTACCCGATGCGCGTGCCTGGGCGCAGGCTTTCTTTACCTGGTACAACTATCAGCAGCAGCATACCAGTCTGGGCTTACTTACGCCAGCAACGGTGCCTGACGGGCACGCCGCTCCATGTCACGGCACAACGACAAGCCACCTTACTCGTCGCCTACAACTTGCCCCCAGAGCGTTTTGTGAAAGGAGCACCGACACCACCTCAATTACCAGCGGCTGTTTGGATTAATCCGCCAAAGCCGGATACCGACACCCAACTTAGAGTCTAAATTCTTACATTTCGTGTCTCATGATTCTTGACACATTCCGCAACGATTGCCTATGACCTTGGCTACAGCAGCCAACAACATTTCATAACGGATTTTAAGCAAGTATTGGGTAAAACACCGCTGCAGTATAAAAAAGAACTTACTGTACTTTAGCATGTGCTATTCCGGGATGTGTCAATAAAAATGCAGCCGAACATCCATTGCAGTTGAACGAGTTTCGATCAAGGGGAATTCTGAGTGAATTCCTCGTAAAAGTCCATTGGTTGGCGAAGAATTGTACTTGCAGGTCGCCCGCCAACTGAATTTAGCGTTCGGCCGCTAAGGCAACGTGAAGGGAAGGCAAATAAACCGAGACAAAGGATTGTGGTAATAGTGTAGGAATTCTTGTGCCGGGTTGCCTTCTCATCTTGTTGGCGGTAAAATAAAGAGTAGGAAACAACAAGCGAAGGAGAAGCAATGAATATTGAACAGTTACTGGCACGCATTACGATCAATCCAGCAATCTGTCATGGAAAGCCGTGCATTCGTAATCTACGCTATCCGGTCGAAGTATTCTTAGAATTGCTCAGTGGTGGTATGACCATTGAAGAGATTTTGGCCGATTATGAAGATTTAGAGCGAGATGACATTTTTGCAGTGCTGGCCTTTGCTGCGCGTATGAGCCAAGTCAAGCGTGTTGAGGCTGTCCTCGTATGAAATTTCTGGTGGATGCACACCTGCCCAAGCCTTTTGGCCGGTGAATTGGGGCTTGCTGCTCTATGCTAAGGTTGCCAGCGAAAATCTTCAGCATTATTCAAGATCGGCCGCAAATCCCACAGACCACTGCCATCCGTCATACCTAGTAGGAGTACGTCGTAGGGCGGCAGATATCGAAAATGGAAGCTGGAAGAATCATCTGATACAGCACTTGCGCCCAAAGAATATAAAAACATCAACCCGTCCGGCGACCAGCTGATCACTCCATAATTTGCAGATTCCATCTCGTTTAATTTTAATTTCGGAACATCAGCCAGCAGAGTAAGTGCTTTGGTCGGGGACATTCGGTAAATTCCACTGGGTGGATAGAGCCAAGGATTAGCGCTTTGGATTGTAAAGCCAACTGTGCCATGGGCCAGGACCACTGGCCCAACCGCCCCATAGTATCTGCTTTCTCCGAAATTACTGAAAATAGCGCTGCTCAGGGGCAAGAGCGTCGATTGCGCGTCAGAGTTTAATTCAATTCGATAGAGACCTTCACCGCCATCCGCTCTTGCATAGATAATATAATGGCTTTGTGGGTCCCAGGCAAAAGTAGAAAGCCCTCTTACATAGACAAAACTATTGGGAATTTCAAATAGCTTGTTCGTTTGTAGATTTCGGATGGCGCTGTTGCTGCCTTCGATATAGTGTGAAACATCTACTACCTTAAATACGCAATCTGGCGAAAAGGAACCTACGCGCATAAGCTGCATCTCACCGGTTGAGGTATTGCATTGATGCATAATAGGCTCTGGCATCGCAGCCGCTAGCTGCAATTGACCACCGGCTCGTGGCCACATCCATACTGCCTGATCACGTTTAAAATAAAGATTGCGCAATAGTGCAGGCAGTGCTTGTAGGTTAGGAATCCCCGGCGTAGGCGCAATCGGCCGCGCCAGCGCTTTGCCCCAGACAAAATGGTTGCCCTGCCACTGGTAGACGTCCCAGCTAGTCGGCGAATCCATCGAATTAGGGCGCAAGAATTCGAAAATGCCGTCACCATTGAAATCGGTCAGTTGAACCCCGGCCTCAATTTCTCCGACCAGTTTGTAGCCATCGCCTTCTGGTTGGAAAATTTGATACGGGCCAATGGAATTGGCCTGTTGGTTCAGCAAACTCTGTGGAGACCAACCCCAAACTAAAATAATTTCTGGCTTACCATCGCCTGTGACATCTTGCCACATCGGCGTGACGGTAGTACGCCGCGCCCCTTTCCATGTCCACTGGCGGACAGCTTGATGATTGACCACGTTGTATGAAGTGAGCGTATCATTTTCCACAACCCAGTAGCCAACCGATTCAGGCTCATTGATTGCGTTCGCAACCGTCAAGGAGACATGCGCCGGATCAGTGGTAGGCAACAAAGCATCTAGATAGGCAGAATGACAAAAATCCACAACGATCCCAATCCACCAATGGTTAGACATATCGCGCCCCAGAAAGGCTAAACCATTTTGTAGATTAGAATTGGGAAGCTGGCGAAGCTCAAGCCATTGCATTGAATACCCTTGTTCTTGGCGCCAGTCCCAAAAAGGTGTAGTGCTGCCCAAACCCACTTTAATGACCGCTAGACTTAGCGGTTCCTTTGGCCGCCGGTAAGGAATGGCGCGCAGATTTTGTCCACACCCACTTGATGGTTGCCAGGCAAGTTGATCCAATGGTTCGGCCTTGGCCGGCAGGATGGCGGCAATGTCGGTTGGTATGATGGAAGATTCGGCACGATTTATGCTCATCGTCGTCGCCGTTGGTGACAGCAAGAGCGGTGATAGAATGGCCGCCACCGGGGATGGCGGCTGTAGCCTGACGGTTAATGAGTGGGAGGTTGTAACGGCGACAGCGGTAGATCCTTGCGCCACTGAGCTAAATTGTCCAGCCACCGTTGGCGTTAGAGTGGATTCTGTAGCGTTTGCGGGCTTGAGCAATTGCCAAGCAGCCAGAAAAATTACCAAGCTAACCAGCGCGATCAAATAGGGCCAGCGAGGAGAATCAGGCTTCATTCTACATTTCCTTATAACTGCTGCTTATATCAATAATAAAGACGTTAGTACAGTGTAAAGTAAAATTTTTGATAATTCGTAGGTCATCGCCTTTGGCGTGACAGGGTTGGTCAGCGACCGGGTCTCCAAAGTAAAATATCAATTTATTTACTTTACACTGTAGTTAGTCATAGTCCTTTCTAAACGACTAACATCTTTAGATTGTTCCAAGCAATTAACACGGCAAGCCTGTTGGCATTGTATGCCCATTCATTTTATGTGTTGGCGCAGCATAATCGTAGTAATAAGCTACTTCAAGCAAACTTTAGACTGGCAGTGCAATCGCTTGCCCTTCCATCATGCTGCGTGTCACCGCTTCGGTGAACATCATATACTTGACCCCATCCTCGAATGTCGTGTGGCTGATAATTTCCTGGCCGCGGATGGTATTGACAAACTCTTCCTCGACGCGCCAACCGCCCACTTCTTCGGCCGGAATGGTGATCTCCTGCAAGGCAGAGTCACCTCGTTTGCCGCCATAGAGTTTGCCGCCAGAAAATTGTAATGTACCCTGGCTGCCAAATAAATACGCGCCGTCTGATCTGGATAGACCTGCGACCGCCGAAATGGTGATGTTTGCCTGCGCGCCACAGGCCATCTCGGCGATGATGTTGATATGCTCCGGCACCCGCGCCGGTTTTAGGGTGTTGGTCTGGGCATCGCGCCGCATCTTGACGTAGGTCTTACCCATCGCCGTGACCCGCGTCGCCTCGCCCACCCAGCGCAATAATGCTTCATACCAGATGCCCATCGTCATCACGTTAAAGCCGCTTATGTCCATGTCTTGCCGCCAATGCAGCGGTGCCTCTGGATTGAGAAACGCACCGCCGCCGGCATGAATGTCAATCGCCAGCAGATCTCCCAAGTAACCTTCGGCCAGCAAGCGTATAACCGTCTTATCCACGCCTAGTGTGAACGGTGAAGGCACAATCTGGGCCACCAGATGCGGGGCAGCCTGAGCCGCATCCAACATTTCCTGGGCCTCGCTAACATTCATCGCCATGCGCGCTTCGCAGAGCACATGCTTGTCGGCCTCCAACGCGGCCAACGTCAGGCGGTGATGCATGTAGGGCCAGGTGCCAATCACAATCGCATCGGTATCGGGGGCGGCGATCAATTCCCACCAATGGTCATAGACGGTGGGAATGCTAAATTCTTTGGCCACTCGCTCGGATGATTCACGGCTGCGGTTGCTGACGCTGACAATTTTGACGCCGGGAATCGCTTTTAGTCTGGGAATATGCATAGATCGCGTATTCGCGCCTGCGCCGACGATACCGACGCGAATAGTTTTCTCGGCCATGCAAGGCTCCTTCTCTTGGTATGTCTGGATCAATTTTGTTCTGGACCAGCATAATGGATCCATGCTGTATTCACCGCACGATATAACCGTTGATCAACCGTCCAGAATTCACATTGTAGCTGTTGCGCTAAAGCTAGATAAAAACTATCATAGGCATTGGCTCGCTGCAATTTTAGCGTCCAATCAAAAGCGGCGCGGTTTAGTTCTGCGTCTGGCAGATAGAATTGAATATCAAAGATGTTTCCTAATTCTAGAATAGCCTCGGCTTCTGCACGGTTGAGTTGCTTAAAATGCACCGCTTTGGTGATTGTAGAGACAAATTCATAATGCCATAAGCTCGGTGCGTGCAGTATGATGCCAGTCTCTTGCCATGTATTGATGGTCTGGCGTAGTTTAGACTGTTGAGGATTAGGTAGCAATGTAAGGTAGACAAAGCCACTATCAACGACTATATCAGCGTGTGAAAAGGTAGTCATTACGTGCCTCTAAGTCAGCGCGAGCAGCTTGCAAGGTTGCCTCTACATCGACAAACTCACCCTGCCGCCGTTGTAAAATCTCGGCACTCAATTGCTCACTACGAGCCAGCCATTCTTTCCAGCGCGCCAGGCGCGCAGCCTTGTCTGTCTGATGAATTTGCTCATAATCTTCTAGGTTAATCAATGCCGCTTTGGGTTTGCCGCGTGAGGTTAAAATAATTCGCTCTTTACCATAGACTACACGATTAACCAGTTCAGATATATCACGTTTCACCTGTCCAATACTGACATTCTTTTCAGTCATAGTACAGCTCCCTTTCTGAAAAAAATTGCACTATCCTGATATAGAGTATAGTGCAAAATAAGAGAGGTGTCAACGCGGCACGAAAGTTTGTCACTTTGATCGCATTTTTGTGCTGAGCATAGTATAATATTGACTTGAATATTATTTTTTGTTCGATTGAGGTGAATTCATG
>JBBREZ010000486.1:0-5383 GCA_038225095.1 Caldilineales bacterium | reverse complement strand
AAAAGTCGGCGATTGGTAGAGGCCAGGCATGCCTGGCCTCTACCAATCGCCGACTTTTAATATCTTCCCTATAAAGGCGCCTAACCAGTGCCTGTGATCAGCTTTTGTCTAACATCAGCCGTATCCGCCTGAAAATTCGGCGTGCCGATAAAGCTCGCTTAATTCTGAATGCTGACGGCGGCAAAATATTCGGCATAGTTGCCATCGTGGTGGACAACGCGCAGCCGCAATTTATGTTTACCATTTGGATATTTGGTCGTGTCTACGGTGAACAATTTGCCCCACTGCGGTTTAGATTGCACATCCAAACTCGTCGTTTGTTTATCATCACCGTTGAGCAGCAAATCTAACTGCCATTTACGAAAATTGGCATCCTGGGCTAAGCCTTCGATGGTAACAAGGCCGCTGACCGTTGCCCCATCCAGCGGCGCGCTCAGCCCCACTTTGCTGTTTGCCACCGCCGCGGCTTGGGCAATTTGGCCGGTGATTATGTAAATCTTCCAAAGGGTGCGCCGTGTATCGGTTTCCAGCTTGGTTTCACCCCTGGTTTGCCAAATTTTAAGCGCCTCAGTATAAGCCGCTAAGGCATCATTATATTGTTTGAGATCACTGTGCAAGCCACCGATTTGGTCAAGCGTATCGCCAACCGTAGCGCTATCGCCACTCTTGCGCGCAATGGCGAGCGCCTGGTTAAATAGTTTGAGCGCGTCGGCCGTTTGATTTTGCTGTTGATAGTTCGAAGCAATCGAAAGCAATGTGCTTGCCATATGCTGTGGGTCATTTAGCTTTTGCCACAATGGCACGGCTTGTTGATAGACAGCGGTAGACTGCGCATATAATTGTTGACGGCGATACACACGGCCGAGCGCCACCAGCGTGCTTGCCACTTTTGATTGATCCCCAACTGCACGCACAGCCGTAAGCGCTTGCTGGTAAGCCGCTAGAGCCGCCGCATATTGTCCTAAAGCTTCTTGCGCGTTGCCAATCGATTCGATCGTGTCAAAAATGAGTGAATTGTCGTTGAGCTTGCGGGCAATTGTCATCGCCTGAGCGAAGGCCGCCAGGGCTGCCCTATTGTTCGTGAGGTTAGCATAGTTCGAACCAATATTCAGTAACACGTTGGCCTCGCCTTTGGCGTCGTTCAACTTGCGCAGCAACATGATTGCCTGTTGGTAGGTTGCATTTGATTTGGCGTACTGCTGTTGTTTGCGATAAACGCGCGCATTCGAAGTGAGAATGTCGGCCAGGCGGGCCTGATCACCGGTCGCCTGTGCCAGTGTGTATACTTGCTGATAGGCGGCCAACGCCTGATCGTATTGCTGCAAATCTTCGCGCAAACTGCCGACCGGTTGTAATATATCACCGACAAGTACGTTATCATTCAGCTGGCGAGCAATCGTCAATGCCTGTGTATAAGCTTCCAGGGCTTTGGCTGATTGGTTGGCCGATTTGTAGCTCTGACCAATCGCCGCCCATGCGCTTGCTTCGTCCTTGGTGGCGCCCAATTGGTGGAACAACGCCAAAGCCTGCTGATAGACAGCGACCGCCTTGGCGTATTGCGCTTGGCGGCGATACACGCGACCAATCTTGCCCAATGTGTTGGCCGTTGCCACTTGATCTTGCAATGCCTGCGCCGATGCGAGCGCCTTTTGATAGGTGGTCAATGCCAAGTCATATTTTTCGTTTTTGAAATAGTTGTCCCCATCTTGCAACAACTGTTTAACCGTTACTTGCGGCTGCGCAGTTGTCCCGGTTTGCGCATAGGGTGCGGCAAATACGGGCGTGGTCAAAAGCAACAAGCTGATAATAAGCGCGTTGCTATAAAGCTTGAGGCGGCGCAGCATAATAATTTTCATAACATCCTCCGAATCCGCGAACGGATACCTATGCTTGTATAAAGTTGAGTTGGCGAAATTACAAGTAATTAATATATGTTCCCAACTTTTCAAGTCTCATTATAACAGAAAAGTCGAATAGACAAGCTGTGATCGCTTGCGACTTGCTTACGATCTAGGACGAAGCAGGCTAGAAATTTATTGGCGCCAAATCTGTTCCCCGCCCACGGCTGCCGTAAAATCGTGAATGCGTTGCTCTATATGCTGGCGACTATCGAAAAAGGTGCTTAGCTGCGACTTGAACGCAAAAATTGCCTCAATTTTGGCCTGTACATCGGCTTCGGTCAGCGCAATTACTTCGGCTTGCCATTTGGCTTGCTCGGTCAGTAGCACTGCTTCGCGGGCGCCGGCCTTTTCTGCATAGGGATAATCTTCGTAATAGACCAAATTCCGCGCGCCAAACTGCAACTCTGCGGCGGCGCGTGTCAATACATGATCAACGTGGTGACCAATCGTTAGCGGCGCAAAGACTCGAGTTGCGTCCGGCAGATCGGCCATCTGGCGCGCCAGCTTGTTGACTAGGCTCATTTCGGCTGGCGCTACCTCGCCAAAAATGTCGGCATCCGACACATAGAAGGGTGCACCCGTATCAGGGTGATAGCGGTAGATGCAGTCGGGCACAGCCCAATGCAAGGTATCTGCGCCCAGGATTTGGTTGGCCGTCATGTCCTCTGCCCGGCGCGCCGCTACGGCGTCCACCACCAATGCCCAACGCGTGTGCAAACTTTGCGCATATTCAGACATTGTTGACACAGCGGGATCACCGGCCGTGATAGTGACAATTAGGACGTGCTGCCCGGCTCTTGTTTGCTGGAAAATTTGCCCGCCACACGAGAGCGCAGCATCGTCTAGATGGGGTGACAGATAAATTGAATCGTAGGCTATGGGTGTCATCTGCTTCTTTCGTAAAATATTGAATTTTTGCTGATTCTTACATTCAATCTGCGCTGCTTTATGGTATACTCCCGGTCGGCGTAAAAACTATCCATCTCAGTCTTAGCCAGTTATCGGTAAAGGTTATGCTCAAAAACAGCGCTTCTCCTATTCGCCGTATTGCCATGCTCAGCGTACACACCTGTCCGCTGGCCTTGTTGGGTGGCAAAAAGACCGGCGGCATGAACGTCTATGTCCGCGATTTTAGCCGCGAACTCGGTTGCCACGGCGTGCAAGTCGATGTCTTCACGCGTTCGCAAGATGATTGCCAGCCGATGATCAAGCACGATCTGGGCAATGGCGGTCGCGTCATTCACATTCCCGCCGGGCCGGAAAAACCGATCCCAGTGGCTGAAATCAGCCACTACCTGGATGAGTTTACCGACGGCGTGCTGCACTTTGCGCGAGCGGAAGGCTTGGAATATGATCTGATCCATAGCCATTATTGGCTCTCTGGTCTAGTCGCTGAACAGTTGCGTCAAGCCTGGGGCGGCACGCCCATCGTGCACATGTTTCACACCCTGGGCCATATGAAAAACCTGATCGCTGAATCCGATAGCGAACGCGCACCCCAGGCCCGTCTCGACGGTGAAGCCCGCGTGGTGCAAATGGCCGACCGGCTGATTGCGGCCACGCCAGCCGAAGAGCAACAATTGATCGAACTATACAACGCCGATCCGGCTAAAATTGCTGTCATTCCACCGGGCGTTGATCTGGCGCGCTTTCATCCGATCGCTAAAGTTGTGGCTCAGGCCAAAGTTGGCATTCCCTGTGGTAACAAAAATATCCTATTTGCTGGCCGCATCGAACCGTTAAAAGGCATTGACACCTTGTTGCAAGCCATGTCGATCCTGCAAAACCAGCATCCGCAAGCGGTGACTGAAACCTGTGTTGCCATTATCGGCGGTGATCCCTGGGCCGATACACTGGATGCCGAGATGGCCCGCCTCCAGGAATTGCGCACTGCATTGGGGATCAATAATCTGGTCACGTTTTTAGGTGCCAAAGACCAGGATATTTTACCAAATTATTACGCCGCCGCGGAAATGGTCGTCATGCCATCGCATTATGAAAGTTTTGGGATGGTGGCTTTAGAGGCAATGGCGATGGGGACGCCGGTGATTGCTTCTGAAGTGGGTGGATTGGCCCATCTGGTGCAACACGGCGTTAATGGTTTTCATGTGCCGTCACGCGATCCAGTGGCGCTGGCCGACGCAATGCTCGCCTTATTGACCAATGATGAACTGCGACAACAATTAGGGCGTCAGGCGCGTCAGTATGCTCAACAATATGACTGGAGCAACATCGTCCGGCAGATGTTGGGCGTTTACCGAGAACTAGGTTGAGTCGGGTAACTTTGTAGCACGATTTAATAGATCGTGCTACAACTCGATGCCCAATGCGGTTAGCGCGGCTGGTAGATCAATTTGCGGTGTAAAATGGATAGCATGCAGCCCCGCCGCACGCGCGCCTTCGATGTTGTGGGCAAAATCGTCGATGAAGACGGCTTCTGCCGGTTGCCGGCCCAAGCGCGCCAATGTCCGCTCAAAAATGATCCGATCCGGCTTCATCACCTTTTCGTAGGCCGAACCGACGATCAAATCAAACGCATCCGCTATCGGATAATTAACCGTGAGCGTCTCGTTCAGGTTATCGGTGGCATTGCTGATAATGGCGGTTTGATAACAGGTTTTCAACTTGCGGATTAGTGCGATTAACTCGATATCTAGTTGATCGCCGCCCCAAAAATCCTGCCGAAAGGCCAGAAATTCCTCATCAGTCAAGTGGAGATGCTGCTGAATCCACTGCCATAAGGCTGCGTTCGTGATCGCGCCTTGTTGCGCTTTTAGGCCCATTTCGCCGTTGAAGACGATCATTTCGGATTCGCCCGGTTTCAAGCCCAGGCGTTGTTCCAGCGCATTACGCTGGCTGCGGTCCGCCGTCCGCACGAGCACACCGCCGACATCGAAAATAATTGCCTTGATCAACTTGTAATTCCTCAATCCAACGTCGGGGCAGGTCTCGCACCCGCCCCGACAAGTGTAATCCTAGCCCAACTTCTCCAGCGGTACCTTTGCATGAATTGCGCTGCCGTTGGCATATTCAAACTTTGGCCCATTGGTAGTGGCGGCCCAGCGCACGCCATTGGCAATTACAAGCCGCACATTGGGGTCGAAATAGGTCGGATGGGTTTCGTGCCCAGGGCGGAAGTAGAAGACTTTGCCGCGCCCGCGATGGAAACAGCAACCGCTGCGGAAGACTTCGCCGCCTGGAAACCAACTGATCAAGACCAGCGCGTCCGGCGTCGGAATGTCAAAGAGCTCGCCATACATTTCCTCTTCGGGCAGCTCGAAATAAGCGCCCAAACCTTCGGCAATGGGGTGCGCTGGATCGACGACCCAGAAGCGCTCATGTTCACCGGCTTCTCGCCAGCGCAAGCTGCAAGAAGTGCCCATCAGCTTCTTGAAGATCTTGGAATGATGGCCGGAATGCAGCACGACCAATCCCATGCCCGCTAACACCCGTTGGTGGACGCGATCGACGATTTCGTCTTG
>JBBREZ010000485.1:0-5391 GCA_038225095.1 Caldilineales bacterium | reverse complement strand
GATACCAGCAACAAAGCGCCCAATACCGCGGCGGATACGGCAACCACAGCGCAAGGTGGGGCAGTCACCATCAACGTGCTGGCCAACGACACGGACGCGAATGGCGATGCCTTGACCATTACTTCAGTCAGCAAGCCACAGTTTGGTGTGGCCACGACCGACGGTCAAAGCGTGACCTACACCCCCAATGCCAGCTTCATCGGGAATGACAGTTTTAGCTATTTTGTCAGCGATGGCCAAGGTGGCACGGCCACTGGTTCAGTCACAGTCACGGTCAACGGGCCAAGCGGTCCCAATCAAGCGCCGACCGCAGCCAACGACACCGCCACGACCGTCCAGGGCAACGCCGTGACCATCGACGTTTTGGTCAACGACGCCGACCCGAATGGCGACGCCTTGACGATCACGATTGATGGGCCACCCAGCCACGGCACGGCGATTGTGACGAACGGCAAGATTGTCTATACGCCGACTGCTGGCTACACAGGCGCAGACAGCCTCACCTACATTGTCAGCGATGGCAAGGGCGGCACCGCCACCGCTACCGTGACGATCACCGTGACACTCGATAGCCAAAGCGGCAGGAACGCCATCTATCTGCCGATGATTCGGCGGTAAGTGCTGACTTTCTTACAGCGAAAACCATGAAAAGTCGCACAAAGGAGAACCAATTTTTCCGCGAGATGCAAGTGCTCAGCCGCCTTAACACTTGCATCTCGCGGAAAAATTGATGCAAGAAACGCTCAACCGGCTGATGCAGAACCGCGCGACTATCATCATTGGGCACCGGCTGAGCACGATCAAAGTGGCGCATCGCATCGACGTGTTGGATAATGGCCGCATCATCGAGTTGGGTACGCACGCGGAACTAATGGCCCCGCAACGGTCTGTATACGCGCCTGTACCCGATGCAGTTCCGCGATCCAAAAGAAGAATGGGCAGGGATACGAGCAGCCGAAGGAGCGGAGCTTGCCTGAGAAGCGGATGGGGTTGCTGGATCTGGTGAGGGCGGGAAGTTAGTGGAAAAGTACTGCTGATGTAGAGAGACTGATGAATGGCAAAAGTTAGCATATGCCTGAACGGTTAGCCATTTGTTTTTAGCACATTTTTTGCAGCGAATTACACAAATTTTACGAATGAGTAGTGCATGAAATTCGTGTAATTCGCTGCAAGCTTTTGTTCTGGCTGGGCCAAGTTAGGGTGGCCAACATAGGTATTGTGAAGCAGGCAAAATCATGGTAAGCTAAAAACCGTCAAAAGCTGTATCTGCCTGTGTTTATGCTTTGAAGGGAGAGGCTATGTGCCGTTAATCGCCCAGTTTCGGGGATTTCAATCTACATATACACAGAGCGAGATGCGCCTCACCATTTACCACATTTTCACGCTTATTATGGTGAGTATCTTGCTTCATTTATGCTAACACCACCGGAGTTGTTAGAAGGGGCATTGCCCAGAGCGCAACTCCGGTTTGTATTGGCGTGGGCTGAATTAAATCAAGCCGAAATTGAGGAAAACTGGAAGCGTGTCAAACAGGTTTGCCGCCGCGACGCATTCCAGGTATTTAGTGAGCTACCCAAAAGGGATAAGAGATGTACCATAAACTATATCGAGTGAGCGCTTTTCAGATCATTGACGACCATACCCTACGTGTAGCGTTCGATGATGATACTGAGCAGGTAATCAATTTTGAGCCGGTCTTGCATGGGGAAATGTGGGGCCCATTACGAAATTTGCACTTGTTCAATCAAGTACAAATTGACCCGATTGCGCACACGTTACAGTGGCCGAATGGCGCTGACTTTGATCCAGAGACACTGCGCAACTGGCCGGAATACAAAGATGAACTCGCCACCAGAGCGCAAACCTGGGATCGTGTGCCTGCGTAGTCAATGAAATCATAAATGAGTAGGAAACTATAATGACTTTCTCAATGCCCTCCACCCGCCTGCGCCCGCGCTAACGCGGCTTAGTCCCCCATCCGGTTTGTTCACCAGCCTCTAGTGATTGTCTAACGCTATGATCTGCCCCCTTTCAGCACAACAATCTGGTCAGCCTTGCGGATCGTGGAGAGTCGGCGCGCGCTGATGATGGTCGTACGCATATGGGTCATCACTCACTAGCCGAGCCGATTCAGGCTGTCGTTTGATGGTTAAGTAATTGGTACGTAAGCTTGGTGTGCGGCCATGCTGGCGCATCCAGTTGTATATCACCAGACCGGAGTTTTGTAGAAACCTTTACAAAGTGAATTGGGGGAATTGGTCGGGTGGTTCAACAATGAAGTGACAGGAAGAAATGATGGACAGGACACTGCTGGGTGTGTATAATTCTTACGGAATAGTTAAATTGCCATTTTAAAAGCGAATGATAACCAAACATTACACCTAACGTTACCTCTAATAAAAGATCATGCCAAGGCGTTCCATTTTGTTATTTGCTTGAGCTATTGCTCTAGCATTTCCGACATAGGTTTTATACAGATTCAGGAGCGAATAGGATCAGTGGAAACTATGCTTCTTGGAAAGTTGCTGCTGCAATTCTTGTAGATGCATGTAACTCGATACATTATGAGAAACTCACAGACCTAGTTATATCAACAGGTCTGACAAAACTCGGAAGAGATGCACAAACACCAGAACTTACACTTCATCGGGTAATGAAGCAGGATCATCCTGAGTATTTCGATGATAGTCAATCTCGTTCTGGCCTTTTTTCAGCAACACCATTAGCAAAAATTTCGAGCGAGATCGCAGATGTTCTTGTCATCATTCGACAGAATAAGATGCAGGAGATTGTTACAAAAGATCTTGAAGCGATTTGTAATGAAGATGATTATGAGGAAGGAGGGCGGAGAGAACGATTCTCGAGCTATTATGAGAGAAATTCCAGTCTTCGAGCTGCTGCGATATCTATACATGGCACTACTGGCATGGTACCAGGTTGCGGTTTCAACTTCAAAACAGCATATGGGGAACATGGGAAAGATTTCATTGAGGTTCATCATCTCATACCAGTTAGTAAGTTTTCAGAAAAAACAAATGTAAACCCAAAATCAGATATGGTAGTGGTGTATTCAAATTGCCATCGCATGATTCATAGACAAAAAGATAAGATTTTTTCATTAGAGCAAGTAGGGAAACTAATTGCTTCAGCAAAAAGCGCTTAAGTTCAATTTTGACAAATAAGAGCAGTGGCCTTTTTAGAACCAGGCGGCCAACCTCGTTCAGCGTAGTAACGGTTAAGGCTGCATTTCTCTTTTAGACATAGTTGAAACTAATCACTAGCAGCCACCAGTACACTCCAGCGCCGGGTGGTATCATCGTTGCAGTTGTCATCCAACCGGGCGGTTGCGGTAGGTAAATTGTAGGGTTTGCAGAAATGCTTAATTCAAAGTAAGATCAAAATAGCTACCTGTCCCGCCCACGGTGTAGCTATTTGGCGTTAATTCAACTTGGTTGCTCAGGCTTTTCGTCTGGCTTGGACGGTTTATGCCTGCCTTTCGTGCTGGGCGGTAAACCGGTATGAGCAATCAAACGGTCAACATCCGCCCGCAGGTGGGCAAGGGCGCGCTTGAATAACGTAAAGCTCTCAGTGAGTTGCGGAAGGCGTTCAAGGTCAGCTGGTTTTTGGACGCGATTGGTTTCACAGCGCAAAGTTTTGACTTCATTCGCGAGCAAGGCAACTTGTTCTTGTAAACTGCGTTGGGTCGTGGTCACCGTGTGAATGGCCTCATACAGTTTGCCGACGTGTTGCAAGGTATGCCCAAGTGCCATTTCCCCTTCCATGCGGCCAGCCTTATAGTCTGACCATACCTTTTCGTACTCGTACGTACTCATGACCGAGTTTCCTTTCTGTTCAACGCAAATCTTGTTCACTAAACAGTGAACAAGATTGTAACATAGGATTTACCGTGTGTCAAGCCCGATCTTTCATCATCAGCTGACAAATTTGACTTTGTTTAGGTTCGAAATGCAACGTTTTGGCGAGAAATTACATCAATTACGCAAACAGCGCGGGATGACGATCCGTAGCTTGACGCATGAATTGGGTCTTACGCATCATAGTTACATTGCGCGCATTGAGAAAGGCGAGGCCAAGCCTTCGCTCGAACTGGTTGGCAAAGTGGCGCGCTTGTTTAATGTCTCTTTTGATCAATTGATGGATGATGCAATCAATTTGGATTAAATGCTCCTATGCTTCAGGGTGAACGCATGAAGCGTTTTGGCGATAAGCTACGCACCTTGCGCCAACGCCACAGCTGGACGTTGCGCGAACTCGCGACTCTCCTTGGCATGAGCGCCCACAGTCACCTCGCCAACCTCGAATCCGGTAAAAACATGCCGACCGCCGAGTTAATCTTGAAAATTGCCGAACTGTTTGCTGTCTCCACCAATCAACTGATGAAAGATGAGCTTGATGTAGATTGAGAGGTTGGGTGCCATTGGTGTTGCCGTGATCAAGACTCAAGCGGACAAGCGTTGTCACCCAGCCGGGTGGTTGCGGTGGACAATGCTCTGTAATTGATTAGCCAGCTTTCCTAAAGCACGGATTCGGCGTAAAATAGAGCGCCAGGGCAAAACTATGTCCAGCAAATTTGGTAGCAAAGAAACCGTGAGGATCAGGTGACGGCACAGCAGAATCACGCTTGGCCTGTCTTCACTCAAGATCAGTGGGGACATCGGATTTACCTAACATGGGAACGCTGGGAACATGCGTTAGGTCACCCTGGCATGCACGAAGAACTACTGGATGCACTGGTAGAGACGTTACGTAAAGGTAGCCGGAAGCAGGACCGGTACAATCCAACTAAGTTCAAGTACGCGGCCAGTTTTCCCGCTCTACCTATGTCTTACACGCACATGGAGGTAGTCGTGAAGTTTGGTTGGCAAGGCACCCCTGCAATGGCCAATAATTTCGTACTGACGGCTTATTTGATTGAAAAGTGGTGAATCTAATGAAAGCGATCCATTATGATGCAGAAGGTGATATTCTCTCGGTGACGTTTAGCGAAGCCGCCGACCAAAAGCAGATCGGCATTGAACTATCTGACAATATTATTCTTTACTACAACCCGGAAACGGAAAAGCCGCTCCAACTCATTTTGTTAAGCTACCAGGCTTTGTTGCAGGCCAGCGCCCAAACGCCTATTTTGCTCGATGGGTTGATCCAAGCGCCTGCAAAAGTTCAGGCAACTGTCCTTGCTTTGCTCCGCCGTGCTCCCTTAACTGCCTTCTTGCAGATAGGCGAAACGCGTGGAAAAGCGATACCCACCAGCCGCTTACAAGAAATCTTTACGCCCACGATGTTACACATGGTGACAGCTAGCTAAGGCATCTTCATTGCGGTGTTCATGGCTCAACCGGACAAGCGTTGTCATCCAGTGTAGCGGTTGTA
>JBBREZ010000484.1:0-5391 GCA_038225095.1 Caldilineales bacterium | reverse complement strand
GATTACTGCGGTTGTAAAGGGTAGAGATCGACAGATCGATACACCGCAAACGCATTTTCTCGTCAAAAAGGGCTAGCTCCACGGCGCGTGGTTGCGTCCCTTCGCGGCTGTCCAGCAAAGCATGCACAGCCGGCAGCTCTGACCAATTCGGCATAAACTCAGCGATTGGCCGGCCCACGGTGCTCGCCGGCGGCAAATCTAATAGACACCGTGCCGAGGGATTGACCTCGATCACGATATGACGTTTATTCAGCACGATTACACCATCATTCATGCTTTCGACAAGCGCGCTGCGGGCCGCCGGTAAAATCTCCCAAAATTGAAAACGAAAGGCAAACCAGCCAATTGCCATCCCCGTCGTCACCAACGCAAAGGGCGTCAGATCCATGGGAAGGACCGCACTCAAACCAAAAATATAAAAAATATTGACCACCACGGGCGACAAAAGGGCAAGCGTACACAGGGCAACTTGTAGACCCGACAACGTGGAGCCACGCCAAAGCATGCGCAAAAATAGCAGCGTCGCGATCAGCATGATGAGATAGCTATAGCCGGTATGGACATAAAAACCAATGGCGCGTTCAATCACCAAGTGGACTAATCCTGGCCCTGTGCTCAGGACTATATTTTTCCATAACAGATGAAAATATTGGTTGGTCCAGGTCAGGAAAATAAATAATATGGGTTCAATCAACAAAAGTGGCGTTACAATCCACATTACTTTTCGCGGCTGCTTGTTATGCTGAAGTAAGAATAGCAGCCAAAAAGCCGGCACCAGTGGAATGGCAGTGTACTCTGTCTTGTGCCAGAAAATCTTTGTAGCCCGCTCTATGGTAACCGTTTCATTCGCATGACCAAGCGACCATATGCCAAGCGCCAACATAAAAACCATGAAGGAGAGGGCACCGGGCTCCTGGCGGCTCTGCCACGCCAGAAGGACCAAGGCAATCGATATGGCAGAGCCAATAAAAAGCGGCAACGCATAGTATGTAGCAGGAAAGTACATGATTTTTTCCGATGATCGACCCAGTTAAAAAGTCGGCTCCGCTATGAAAAGTCAGCAAATGACACTGGAGCGCTAGGCATTGATACCTTATGAACGCTTAGCTGATGCTATCAAAAGTCTAATTAAATGGTGGATTTTAAACTCATCTTAATAGTGTAGTGTTATTATGACGGATTGTCAATAGTTTTTTGATAAAAACCTTACATTAGAGCAAGGATCGTAGGCAATAAGTCAGGTAACACAAAAGGTAAGCCTTGGTCAGCTTGGATTGACAAAGCTTTCTATAAGGCTGGTTAGCTTGACGAACGGCCTACTCTCGTTTACGATTAAGTAAATTTTTTAAGGTAGGGGATGGTGGGTTGCCTTACACGATCGACGGCGACTAGAGCCACCCGACAAGCAGCTTTGATGAAGGAAAATTCTGATGTCCACTGAACCAATAGTGCAAGACAAAATCGATCTTTGCCCAGCAGCCTTGCAAACGATTATTACTGAATTTCAGGAAGCAACACCGCGCGAACGCCTCGAATATTTGCTGGAATATGCGATGGAGTTGCCGGATATGCCGGAGCGTCTACAAGCGAAACGTGACGAAATGGAACAGGTGCACGAGTGCCAGACGCCGGTCTTTCTACATACCGAGCTGCATAATGGTCATGTAGCGTTCTTTTTTGATATTCCCCCAGAATCGCCGACCGTGCGCGGGTATGCAAGTATTCTCTCGGAAGGATTGAACGAAGCAACCCCAGCAGCGGTATTGGCAACGCCTGAAGATGTCTATCATTTATTGGGTCTGCACGAAGCGATCACGCCCCAACGGCTGCGCGGCTTGCATGCGCTTTTGGTCTATATGAAACGCCAGGTTAGACAATTGATGTAGAACTTATCACTTTATGGCGTAGACTACCATCGTTCGTGGCCTACGGATCCTAACCCACACCGAGGAGCAAGGTATGCAACCGGCACAACGAGTGTCACAATTTGGTGAATCGACCATTCGCGATATGACCCGCCTGGCGTTAAAGCATAATGCGATTAACTTGAGTCAGGGCTATCCTGACTTTGATCCGCCGGCCACTGTCCTCGAAGCAGCGACCGCGGCCATCCACGCGGGCGCCAATCAATATACCATTACCTGGGGCTATCCTGCACTACGGCGTAAGTTAGCTGAACTCTATACCGCCCAACTAGGCTGGCCGGTTAATCCGGATCACCATGTCACGGTGACATGCGGCGTTACCGAAGGCATTGTGGTGGCGATGATGGCGACGCTCAATCCTGGGGACGAGATCATCATCATCGAGCCGGCGCACGAGAATTTTCGCCCAGAAGCGTTGATGATTGGCGTTGTGCCCGTGGCTGTCCCGCTCGAAGCGCCCACCTACCGGCTGGATGCCAATCGATTGGCAGCGGCCATCACACCGCGCACGCGCGCCCTCTTGCTGAATACCCCCCACAACCCAACCGGTCGCGTGTTTGATGCCGATGAAATCGCCGCAGTGACCGCCCTCGTCCAAAAGCATAATTTGCTACTGATCACCGATGAAATCTACAATCGGATTCTCTACGATAATCGGGTGCATGTGGCGCCCGGCAGTCTGGAACCTTTGCGCGACCGCACGATCACGGTTGGTGGTTTCGGCAAAAGCTATGCCATGACGGGTTGGCGGCTGGGCTATATGATTGCGCCGCCCGATCTCGCCACCGCTGTGCATCGAATTCACGATTATTTAACCATCTGCGCCCCTACCCCGTTGCAAGCGGCGGCCGTCGTCGCCCTGGAATTGCCAGAAAGTTACTACGCGCAATTGACGCAGGATTATCACGCCCGTCGTGATGCCATGATGGGTTATTTGGAAGAGGCCGGTTTTGTCGCCAGCCTACCCGAAGGCGCGTATTATACAATGGCCGATTTTTCGCAGATCGATCTGCCCCAAGCCCAATGGGACGCCACCCAGTTTGCGCGCTGGTTAACCACCGAGGTTGGCGTGGCCGCGGTGCCGGGCACCAGTTTCTACTCAACGCCTGGTTATGGCAATCAGAGTGTGCGGTTTGCTTTTCCTAAAAAGCTAGCCACCTTACAGGAAGCTGGCGCACGCTTAGCGAAGATGCATACCCGTTGATCTGGGCAAGCTGAGCAAAGTCGCCGCTTTGCCCTTGAATCACCATCAATTAAACACACATAGGAGGTAACTATGGCTGACTTGTTCGCTCCCGAAAACCTGATCGCGTTCTTAACCCTGACCGTGCTGGAAATCGTTTTGGGCATTGATAATGTGATCTTTGTCGCCATTCTCTCCACAAAACTACCGCTTAATCAGCAGGCGCAGGCGCGCACGACTGGCATTAGCTTAGCGGTTATCACGCGTATTTTACTGCTGTTGAGCATTACCTGGGTGATGCGTTTGACTGCGCCTTTATTGACTATCTTTAGCAATCCGCTTTCCGGTCGCGATTTGATCTTGTTAATCGGTGGCATGTTTCTGATTGGAAAAAGCACGTTTGAAATCCACGAAAAGTTAGAATCGATTGAACATCAAACCGTCTCCAAAGTGACCGCTTCGTTCGTGGCAATTATTGTGCAAATTGTCATCGTTGATATCGTGTTCTCGCTAGATTCGGTGATTACGGCGGTGGGCATTTCCGGCAATTTATGGGTCATGATCCCGGCGGTTGTGATTGCGGCTGGTGTGATGTTGTTTTTTGCCGGCCCGATTGGAAACTTCGTGGAAAAGCACCCAACCATGAAAATTCTAGCACTCGCCTTCCTGATCCTGATCGGCCTCATGCTGGTCATCGAAGGCTGGAACCCAGCATTGGTGCATAACAACCATCTCAAAAATTACGTCTACTTTGCAATGGCCTTCTCCTTCCTCGTCGAGTTGGTCAACATTCGCCTGCGCAAAGGTGAACCAGTGCATTTGCACAATCAACCCACCGCGACCGAATCAACAGCAGCATTGCCAGCACCAAATACAACCAACACGTGAGGAGCTAAGCGTAAAACAGTAGACGGTAGATGGCAGACAATCTTCTACTGTCTACCGTCTACCGTCTCTCATGAACTTATTTACAACACTCTACGCTTGGGCGTGCGAACGGCTGTATGCAGAATTCGCCGGGAGCTATGATGGGGTCAGTTGGTTGGTCAGCCTGGGGCGCTGGGCGGCCTGGCGACGCGTGGCGCTGAATTATCTGCCCGCCACTTCGGACAATGCGGAACAGGCAGTGTCGGCGCAGCGAATTTTAGAAATCGGCTTTGGCACGGGCGAACTGCTGCTTGAAATGGCACAGCGCGGGCTTAGCGTGCATGGGTTAGAATTATCACAGCCCATGCACGAAATCACTGCGGCGAAATTGCAGCAGCGCGGTCTGGTTGTGCCGTGCATGCGTGCGCTGACGCAGGCCATGCCTTTGGCCGCTGACAGCTATGCCGCGATTATTTCCACCTTTCCCGCACCCTACATCCTCGATCCGGTGACGTTACGAGAATGTGCGCGCGTGTTACGCAAACCGCAACCAGAATTGAATCAACCCGGTGGTCAGTTGGTGATCGTAGGGTTATGGGTCGACTGGAACAATCCGATCTTGGGTAAACTTGTGCCCTTATTTTATAGTGCGCCCAATCAAGCATTCAAAAACCAGATCAAGCAACAATTGGCGCAGGCTGGATTTTCGAGTAAGCTGATCGATCACCCAATCGATCGGGTCAGCGTCGGCGTGATCGTGGGCGAGCGGATACAGGGATAAGGATGACCACATTTCTAGAAGCTTTGCCGCCAGCGCTGCGTGATCGCGTACGGCCAACTACGGTGGGCGGTGGTACGCTGCTAGACCTAGACAACGCTAGGTTACGCTTGGTCAAGCCAGCGACAAGCGCAGCCATGTATACCAACGCCCAAATTGACGATGATCAGGCTGTGCGTTGCGCCAATGTCCGCTGGCGTCCACCGGTAACGTTGACTCTCCGCGCCCGGTTTTCGCATGCGGTCAATCAGTTGACAGGCACGGCTGGCTTTGGATTTTGGAACGACCCTTTCCTGATGACGGCGCGCAAGCGGCTATCCTTGCCGCGCGCCATCTGGTTCTTCTTCAGTGCACCACCCTCGAACATGCCCCTGGCGCTTGATGTGCCTGGCTTTGGTTGGAAAGCCGCCACGATTGACGCATGGCGCTTGCCCTTTTTTCTGCTGGCCCCCACCGCGCCGCTTGCGATGCCGCTCATGCGCATCCGCCAACTCTATCGCCAACTGTGGCCCGTGGCCCAACGCGCGATTGGCGTTAGCGAAGCCATCGTAGCAGCCGAGTTGGCTGCATGGCACACGTACAAAATTGCGTGGGGCGAGACAACGGCGCAATTTTATGTCGATGAACAGTTGATTTTA
>JBBREZ010000483.1:0-5391 GCA_038225095.1 Caldilineales bacterium | reverse complement strand
CAATCACTAGCCGTACATCTGGAAAAGCAGCCAGCACGGCCTGCGGTGAACGTAGTTTCGGGTGTTCTGTGGGTGTACACCTCAACGCAAACTGCCCGATTGCCAAGTGCGCCAGCGTGACCAACACATCTTTGATATTGTCTTCAACGTTCGTCGCGTCGAGTTCATAAAAAAAGCCGATAAACGCAAACGTTGTGTGTACGTGCCGCCAAAACAGCGTCATCAGCAATCGATCCCGCAAGTCATACCGATGCCGTGCCCCGGCTCCTGTTACCCGCTGGCGCACCATCCTTGTTCGCTTCGTCATGGAGTGCTCCTTCAACCGCCGTTGATGCGCCGCTTCAAATACGGGATACAGTTCGTCAAATGCTGGCATCGTCATTCCAAGCAAGCTGGGCGCTAGCGGTTCATTTTGGCGTAATTTTTGATAGGTGATCATGCCGCTAGCCTACATGGCTTTGCCCTTTTTCGCAACCTAATCAATCGATTGTTTTGGTCATTCAAGGATTAATTCCTATCACCTACTCACTTAGATAAACTATTGTTATAACAATACAAGCGCGCCCGATTGCTGATCGCTTTGACAGCAGGCATGTATTTGTGCCCAAGCACTGCGTCACATTCTACTACTACCGCTACATCATATCCATCTGATCAAGCCTTGGTCGTATGCCTGTCTGGGGCTTTCGTGTTTTCGCGATCTTTTTGGCAGCGCTACGCCTGGTCCATTTCTACCCATCCCAAGCAACCACTAAGGGGGGCTAGTGGTCGCTAGTTCCATCCCATTGCCTGCACCATGCAAGAGGAGGCCGACACATGGACTTACGTGATCCTGTCACCAGAAGCATTATTTCACAAATAGAACATGAAAACGATAGACAGAACTGGAATACGCGTGCCAGGCAGTTTATTATCGAGCTTGACCAGTCAGATCCCATCATCCTTTGTACCAAACTCTATACGTTTTTGGATCAACAGAGTCGTGGTGAGCTTGGGGCGCGGCCCAACATCCCACTCTGTGATCACGCGCTCGATAGCTATATCTCAGATCATGCCCTCCTCACCTCCGCCATTGCCTATTGTCTAGGCGCTGATCGGCCAGATATCCATCTCATTCGTTTGGCTGCCCTGAGCCATGAATTTTTTACTTTGTTCGACACTGATCGCCTAGCAATTCAACAAGAGTTCGTTGAACATGTGAACGCGGACCTCCACCAATTTCTCGTGACAGCCTGGGATCAGCTGACGAATCAAGGCAAAAGACTCGCAAAGGTGATAAATTCAGGCAACAGCCTGGCCGAATTTGCGAATACGCGGCTTGACAGCGCGGATGACCGCCTCAACCTCCTCTTGTATGCACATCTAGCCGCGTCTGCGCGCCTGCATAATACGTCATTTACGCTAGACGATGGCATCGAAACGAAGACGATTGCTCAACGAACGGATTTTCAGCAACATCCACTGACTGACGATCAGTGCCAGATTGGTCTTGTCTACGGTGGTGTAACCAAAGTCAAACAGTATGTCTTTGAGTCCGCTCGTCTGCCCGAGATCCGCGGAGCCAGTGCCCTACTCGACCGCATCAATTTAGTGGATTTGCGTGCGCTCTGGGGTTGGTCGCCGCCACCGCCCCAGAAAGATCAATATTTTGATCAAGCGGCGTTGAACCAGGCCAAAGCGCTTTGCGCAGAGCAGGCAGCACGATCTCAGGCTGTACGCAACAGCTTTCAAGCCCATTACGGTAGCGAACCACCAGTCGCACCAGAGTGCATCATTTATGCCGGCGGTGGCAATATTCTGGCGCTGGCGCCGCCATCCCTGGTTGCGGCGCTTGCTGATACCATTGAATATATTTATACCGAACAGACCCTCGTGGCCCAGAGCACGGCCGTTGGTCGTTCGTTCGCTCTCTTGGAACTCCACTATGGCTTGCGCCCTACTGAGTTTTGGCTCGATGAGTTTCAGCAGGCGATCCAGAACCCCACCACCGCAGCTCTCCTCGCCGCTTATTACAGTTATCCGTCCGAGGTACGCCCCGCCACGCTTGCCGGACAATTCTATACGCGCAAGGCTTTCGGGGAGTTGGTCACGCTACTCGCTGGGGAATTCCAACGTCGCCGCGCCAGGCAGGATGAAGAGACGCACCCAGCCGCTTCTTTCCCGCGGCACTCTCGCGCGCTGCCGCACTTTGATCTGCTACCCTTTGCCATCAAATGTTATTCCTGTGACGTACGCCCTGCCGTTATCACCGTCCAAGACGATCCAACCGATGTGGCAACCGGGCAATCACCGAAGATCTTCTGTGAAGCCTGTGCGCGCAAACGCATCACAGGCCAGGTGACAAAACAGGATACTGTCTCCGGTAATTGGTTTTATAAGCAATTCACGTGGCGGCCCCATGGGGTTATACCCTGGGAATCTGAGTACAAGCGTTATTTGCAACAGCAGAGAAATCTCGCCGTCGATTCTGGTCAAGCAGACGAAACGGTCCGGCCAGCCATGACGCTCAGCGAGATCGGCGCGGCTTCCAAGCCTACCGGCTATGTCGGTCTCATTTACGCCGATGGCAACAACGTCGGTGCGCAAGTCGCCCGCATCGCCACGCCCGCAGCCTATCGTCAGTTTGCTGGCCGTCTGGAACAGGCCAACAAAGCCGCCGTTTTTCACGCGCTGGCTAAACATCTTACCCCACACCCTCTCATCACTGCCGTCGATCCAGACCATCCTGATCGCCATCACATCCGGGTATACCCCTTTGAAATTGTCACGATTGGGGGCGATGATGTGCTCTTCTTCGTCCCAGGTGACCGCGCTCTGGACATCGCCCACACCATGAGCCAGCACCTCGAACAGCTTTTGGGGCGCAAGTTGCCTGAGGGCAATCAACTGTCACGCCATGCCTTCCAACGTTTTCAACCCTATGCGGAAACTAGCGAGACTGGCCTGCAACTGGTCGCTAAACCGCTAGACTATCAGACCACCATCAGCACGTCAGCCGGTGTTGTGGTCGCGCAGGCCCATATGCCGATCTTTTTCCAGGTCAAGCTGGTCGAGCAGCTCCAAAAATCGGCGAAGAAAATGCGCAAAAATATACCATCCGTACCGCCAGCGCGCCCAATCCCATCGTCACCGTTTCGTCGCCTGGAAGACGACCTGAACGACGAAGCGCAAGGCCGCGCTTGGCAACAGCGCCGCCTGGGCGGCTCGGTAGATTTCCTGATGCTCAAAGGCATGGACATGACCACATCCTGGTTGGACGACTTTCGTCAACGGGCATTACGCCGCGAACAGCCGCTCGGCGACGATGCTTTCGCCCAGCTCGCGTTAACCAGTCGCCCTTACACCTGGCCGGAATTAGCGGGTCTGTTACAGTTGGTGCGCCGTCTGCACGAAATTGAATTCCCCAGGTCGCAGCGCTACGCCTTGGATCGCAATCTATTTCAAGGTCGGCTCCCGGCCACGGTCAATTACCTCTATTTCTTCACCCGTTTACGCAAGCGCGAATATCGGCAGGAACTGATCAAATTCTTTCACCAAGGCTGGGCGACCCATGATGGCAAACTCATCACGCCACCCTGGCGGTTAGTCGCCAAACAGCGCTGTACAGTGCCAGACACACCCCAGGCGACCAAGGAAATCGAAATTGAACAGTGGGAAACCATTTGGCATGATCTGATGGAAATCGCTGCGTTTGTACACAAGGAGCCACGTAATGCCACTGTTACAGATTGATCTGTCCATCACCATTCAGACTGCGCTCAACGTAGGCGGCAGTGGCACCCTGGGCACCCTGGCCGACAAGAACCTCCTGCGCGACGCCTGGGATCGCCCCATTCTACCCGGTTCTCAGGTCAAAGGCCGCGTGCGCCACGCCTGCGAAGCCCTCGCGCGTACGATCTATCTGGATCAGCCGATCTGTCGCGGGCCACGCCCAGAGCAAACTTGTCCGCATGACACGTCGGTGCTCTCCCATGCACAAGATGCACGGCGCTGTCTGATCTGTGAGATCTTCGGCTCCACCTTCTGGCCCAGCCCTTTGCAATTTCACAATCTCATCTATGATCCAGACCTCTCTACTACGGCGCGCACTGCACAGTTTGACCCATCCCAGGATTTGCGCGATCTCCGCCCTGGCACCAGCATCGAACGCCGCCGACGCGTGGTTCAGGAACAATTCCTGTTTCTCACCGAAACTACCCTGCCCGGCATGCAGCCCGTTTTTCAAGCCACAGCCGCTATCGTCGGTCATCTGCCCACCATCCGCCATGCGGCACTCGTCCTGGCTGGGTTGCACCAGTGCAATCGCTGGGGCGCCGCCAAATCGCGCGGTCTGGGCTGGAGCACGCTGGGTCTCTGCGCCCACTATGCCGACCAAGTGCTGGTTGATTCGCTACACCAAGACTCAATCCCTATGAACTGGGAGGTGCTCCGTGGCTAATTACGACCTGCTGATCACGGCCCAATCGCCCCTCCTCTTTAGTGTCCACAAACCTGGCGGCATTTTTCAGGAAAGTCTGCCCTATGTACCGGGGGCGGTCATTCGCGGTGCTTTAGCCAATCTGTGGCTGACGCTCCATAGCGATGGCAAACATACCCACACAACGCCCATGCCTGACTGTCCCTTCTGCGCGGCGTTTATCAATCCGGCCGGTGCGCGCTTCACCAATGCCTACCCTGTTCAGAGCGCTGCTGAAACGCCACTTGTGCTGCCCGCCACCGCTGTTGCCTGCAAGCACCATGAAAAACCGCCCTTCGACACCCTGCTCGAACGTTTCTGTTGGGCACATCTGGCGCCACCGGGGCTAGTCTATGACCCCACCTGTCCCATCTGTGCCGAGCGGACAGAAAGTCGCAATGGCGTCTATGTCCAAAACTCGTCCCACTGGCACGCCCGCCGTGTAGAGCAGCGGTTGCTCACCCGCGTCGCCATCAATCGTCGCCGCAATGTCGCCGAAGACGGCATGCTCTATTCACCCTTTGTCATCGATGAGGCCAACACCCTGGATCGCGACCACCAATCCGAGTCTGTGCGCCGCGCCCCTACCCAATTCCGCGGGCAAGTACGCGGTCTGCCAGATGCCTTGACAACGCTCCTGCCCCAGCTCAATCACATTGGTGGTTCCAGCAGTCGTAGCCTCGGGCATGTCACCCTCACGATTGCCGAAAGTCAGCCAATGTCCCCATCCGTAACCGACCGTCTGCAGCAATTTTCTGACTGCCTACAGACGACATGGGGCGAATACGCGCGCTTACCCGGCGTGCGCACCGGCAGCGAACCGGATGGTTGTTATTTTTCACTGACCTTGCAAGCCGACGCGATCCTTGTTGATCCGCATGGTTTGCCCGTGATGGTCTACACGGCAGATATGCTCACCGCGCAGACGGGCTTAC
>JBBREZ010000482.1:0-5408 GCA_038225095.1 Caldilineales bacterium | reverse complement strand
ACTACCACAGGCATGTGAACAGTGTACACGCGGCCTTCAACCGTCCCCTGCGCTAAGCAGCAGGGAGAGGCAAGGTCGCTGTATCATTATCATAAAATAGGGAGCATTCCATGAAAGAGCATCGACCGACAAAGTTACGAAGACTTTTTACGAGCATTTGCAGTGCTGCATTGATCTGCGCGACGGTATTGCCAGCCTCGGCGGCCTGGGCGCAGACACCACCGCTGACCCCGGCGAAGATTGTCCATGATGAAGGCGGGCCAGTTGCTGTGCAGGGGCAACTCGCCTATACCAATGCGTTCTTCACCGCAGGTGTAGCCGAACCAATCATAATTCTGGAAGATGAAGCCGGTTTTGTGGATCGCAATCACGGTTTCCTATTGCCTAAAGCTTCCCAGGTCTTAGGGCAGATTACCTCGGATTTTTTCACCTCACCCTTCTCCTATACTGTCGAACTGCCGATTGAACCACAGGCTTCCTTGCGTGATGTGGACCAAAATGCGAAGAAAGATAAAGGCGTCATGATCTATGCCGTCGCTTATTGGAACAACACCTTTGGCGACCCATATCTGGAAGAACGCGATCAAAGTGGCGGCGGCTGGTCTACCGACGCCGCGTCGACGCGTGTCAGTAATGAATCAGATACTCGGGGTGAGATCACCGGTGGTAAACTGTTGGTCTACGCGCCGGATGCGCAACAAGGTTTTCCGACCGACTTTGGTCCAGATAGCAAACTCTTCACCAAAGATGACCCAATTGTCGGACTGCCGCAGGGCTACACGATTGTCAATCTAGATACGCATCCTTTCACCTTTGACCGCACGCGCCATCCTACGATCAATTTGATTGAGTCGCCAGACTCGGCACTGGCGGACTTCTCGAAGCTGAGTTACAGCAAAGCCTTCGATGCTATGGTAGAAAAGATGCGCAAAGAATATGCCTGGAGTGAATACAAACACATCGATTGGGACGCCAGGGCAAAAGAATTTCGTCCCCGCTTTGTAAAGGCAGAAGCTGATAAAGATAACAAGGAATATCTGCGAGCCTTGCGCGATTTTGCCTGGTCGATCCCCGACGGCCATGTGAGCGGCCCAAGCATCGCTGAAGATTTTCAAGTGGCAACGGCCGGTGGTCTCGGCCTCGCCATTCGCGATCTGGATGATGGGCGCACGATTGCCAGCTTTGTTGGCAAGGATAGTCCAGGAGATAAAGCTGGGATTAAACTCAAGGCGCAGATTTTGAAGGTGAATGACACGCCGATCCAGGACTTTATTACCAAAACTGTGGCCTGGTCTGCCCCTTTTAGCACGCAACATTTTAAGCACTTGCAACAGTTGCGCTATGCGTTGCGATCACCGCTGGCCACCGACTTTGCGATTACTTTCAAGAATCCAGGTGACAGCGCCGAAAAAACAGTTAAACTTACGAGTGTAGCCGAGCAGGCTAGCTTCAAGTTTTCGTCGTTTAACAAAGGGATAACCGGCTTTGAGACACCTGTCGAATACAAAGTGCTCGACAACGGTTACGGTTACGTCAAAATCCGTAGCTTTTTCGACAACCAAGTGTTGACGATTCAGTTGTGGGAACGGCTGATGCGTACGCTGAACGAGAACAATACACCTGGCCTGATCATCGACATGCGCCAGAATGGGGGCGGCGCAGGCTTTCTGGCGAATCAGATGGCGGTCTACTTCTTTAACGAACCGCTGAAATTGGGCAACACTAGCGCTTATGACAAAAAACTAGACAAATTCACTTCAGACCCCAATACTGTGGATCGTTATTATCTGCCACCCGCAGACTTGCGCTATAACGGCAGAATTGCGGTGCTGGTTGGCCCGAATTGCGCCAGTGCCTGCGAATTCTTCAGCTATGATATGACGCTCAAGAACCGCGCTGCGATTGTTGGCCAATACCCGACGGCAGGCGCAGGTGGTGCCGTCAACCAATTCAAGATGCCGGAAGATCAATTCTTCCAATTCACGGTAGGTCGCGGTCTGGATATGAATGGCAACATTCATATTGAAGGCAAAGGCGTGCCGCCTACGGTGAAGGTGCCGGTCGACGAAGAGACCCTGTTTAGCACCGGCGACCCCATCTTGGAGGCGGGGACGAAGTATCTGGATAGCGCTACGCACGTCGATACCAAGGATGGCGGCAAATTGGCAATTGGCGATGCCGTTACCGGTACGCTGGCCGACCAGAGCCGTGTACAGTATTCGTTAACTGTCAAAAAAGGCGACGTTATCACCATCACGGCGGACGCCAAGACAAGCAGTCTTGACACGGTGCTGCGCTTGTACGACGCTGGCAAGAATCAAGTGTTGGAAAATGACAACCCGCAAACTGGCAGCAGCAAGAATGCGCTGATCGACGCTCTGGAAATCCCCGTTGATATGACGTTGACGGTCGAGGTTGGTTCAGTGGGCGATACCGGGACCGGGGATTATACTTTGCGTGTGGTAGCGAAGAAGTAGAGTTTGACCATCAAGGGGGGACACGGAGACAAGGAGACAAGGAGACAGGGAGATAAGGAGTACGAACCAAATCTCCGTGTCTCGTGTCTCGTGTCTCTCCTTCTCCCCTACCCCTGCATCGGTATGACTAAATCGTAGGGAAAGTTGGTCAAGTTGATCAATTCACCGGCCTCCGTAAAGGCCACGGAATCCTCAATGCGCACCCCAAAGCCGCGCTCTGGATAATAGAGCCCCGGTTCCACGCTGATCACATGGCCGGGCGACAGCACTGTGTGATTGCCCGCTGCGTGGCTGAGACTCGGCTCTTCATGAATATTCAGACCGATCCCGTGGCCCAAGCTATGCACATACCCTTCGTGCGTGCCAGGGTGATTGAGCGGCGTCGGATGACCTTTGCGCTCAAAATATTCACAGGTCATCATCTGATAATCGCGGCATGGCTTGCCCAGTGCCAATTCGACGATCACCTTGTCAAAAATCTCCTTGCACTCATCCCACGCCTGCTGCACTGCGGGCGGCGCATAGCCAAAACACCAGGTGCGCGTGACATCGTGAAAATAATTGCTGGCGCGCTGAGGAAAGAAGTCAAAAATAATCGGTTGGCCCAAGCGGAGCGGCTGCTCGGGATTGCCACTGTTGTGCGGCACGCCCGCGTCGCGGCCTTGGCTGAAGATGCAGCCGTGATCTTCATGCATGTTATAGACGGCAAGGCGCGTGCGGATGAAAACTTTAACATCGCCAATCGTCAACGGCTCACCAGCGCTGCGCATGATCACGCCGTCGCGCCCATGAAGCTCCTGGATAAAGTCACGCGTTTCGCCCATCACGATGCTGGTAATTCGCCCAGCCTCGCGCAACTCGGCAATTTCCTGGTCATCTTTGGTCTGGCGCGCTTCGGTAAACAATGAAGCGCCAAATTCGCCCACCAGCTCCGTGTCCTTGAGCGTGCTTTGCAGTTGGTTCAGTAACACAAACGCCGCCCCAGCGTCTTGCATCCCATAAATGCCCAACCGGCCCTGCAATCCTTGATCTTGCACCACTTGGTTCAAATAATCAACCCCAGCCGCTAGCTCGTCGCCGTTATGTTTTTTGAGTAGTTCATAGCGATTGTATTTTATGTCGCGATCGACCAATGTCAAGCCCGTAGCCGCCGCCGTGTCGCGTTCCATCGAACCGTGGATCAACGTGAGCGGGCCACCACGCTGCTTGACAATCAGCGCACGCTCCAGGTGCGCGCCACCGGTCAGATAATTCATCACCTGGTTGCCGCTGGCGTCGCCCATCACGATAAAGGCATCCAAGTTGCGTTCCGCCATGATGCGGTCGAGATCGGATTTCATCGAATAGTCTCCCTGAGTTTCCCCGATTAACGGTTACTTTATAACCAGTAGAGTTGATTAGAATAAGTTTGTAACCAATGGTAAGATAACGCCAATCGCATCGAACGATAACAAGATAATAGCGGTTCCCGATACTATACTGGCTAGTATAGCACTCTGACCAGAAAGCGAATAACAGGGCCACAAAAGAAGCGATTTCTTTACGCAACATGCCGGGGACGGACGGGGAACAGACCGTGGATCAAGCAGGCTTGGTTGCCCCATCCGTCTCCGATCCGTCCGACCGATCTCCGGAGTAAACTGGCATGGCAGAGTATATCAAACGTTTTTCGCTGACCGGAAAAAAGGCGCTGATCACGGGTGGTTCCAAAGGGATCGGCGCGGCCGTTGCCGAAGTATTGGCCGATGCTGGCGCCGACATTGCCATCGTCGGGCGCGACAAAGTGGGATTGGCCGAGACCGCGCAGAAGATCCAGGCATTGGGTCGCCGGTGTATGATGATTGAGGCCGATCTGGCTACCCCTGATCAACCGCGCCAAGCCGCCGAACAGGCAATCCAGGCCCTGGGTGGCATCGACATTCTCGTCAACAACGCCGGTGTCGCCCGCATTGATGACCTGGTAAAGCTCACAATCGAAGCGTGGGATGAAACGCAGGCCGTCAATCTGCGCGCGCCTTTTCTCTTTGCCCAGACCGTCATCCCCCAGATGATCGCGCAGCGCAGCGGCAAGATTATCAACATTTCGTCGCAGGCCGGTGTGATTGCGTTGGAGGGTCATGCCGCCTACTGTGCTTCCAAGGGTGGCCTCAACATGCTGACCAAGGTGATGGCGGCGGAATGGAGCCGGTATAATATCCAATGCAACGCGGTTGCGCCCACGGTCATTCTCACGCCAATGGGCGCCAAAGTCTGGGGCGATCCGGCTAAAGCAAATCCAATGCTGGCGAAAACGCCCCTAGGCCGCTTTGGTCAACCGGTGGAAGTGGCAGATTTGGTGCTCTTTCTCGCTTCACCCGCCTCCGATTTGATCACGGGCGAAGTAATTCTGATCGATGGCGGCTACACCGCGCTCTAAGAAAAGCCTGCCGCGCCCAAGGGGCACCCGATTCGGCGTCTTAACGTGTTTCAACACGTTTTTTGTAACAGGCGGTGAATTCATTCACCGTCAACCGTACCTTTTCAGACCATCTTTAGGGTCAGCATGGCGAACAAACTCATCATCAGTCTCGATAGTAGCACAACCGCCGTCAAAGCAATTGCCTGGGATGCGACCGGGCGTGCGATTGCCGAAGGGCGGGCCACTTATCCACTGTTGCAGCCCAATCCAACCTGGTACGAACAGGATGCCGACCAGTGGTGGCACGGCGCGTGTGCGGCGCTGCGCCAGTGCGTTGACCAGATCGATGTACGCCAGGTGGAAGCGCTGGGCATCACCCACCAACGCGAAAGTTTTGTGCCCGTGGACCAAGCTGGGCGGCCCATTCGTAATGGCATTCTTTGGCTGGACGAACGCAGTCGCGCCCAGGTGAAAACCTTAGAAGCGCGCTTTGGCCGCGATAGGTTGCACCAACTCACCGGCAAGCCGCCCGC
>JBBREZ010000481.1:0-5417 GCA_038225095.1 Caldilineales bacterium | reverse complement strand
CATCGCCGCTACCTTCTGGGGCACATAGGCCGCTACATCCAAATAGGTGGTCGCCAAGCCATAGGCCGCTTGCTCATCACCGCTGTTGCTCGTGGCGTCAGCCACTTGTGCGCCTGCGCCGCGGCCCGCAAAATTACTAGGCCGTTCGGGCGAAAAGATCAGGCAAGTGACATCTTCGGTCGCGACCACATGCGTCGGGCGTGCTTGCTGGTTGGCTAATTCTGTGTGCCCAAAAAAGTCGCCTGCGCTCAACCTCGTGACTGAATTAAGCGTGCCATCTACATCTTCGCAGATGACATCGGCGCAGCCAGAGAGCAGCAGATACAGTTTGGTGGCTAACTCACCTTGTTCGGCCAAGTAAAAGCCAGCCGGAAACCAGGTCACCTCCATATAATCATTGCTATAGCCCAGCATGGTAGATTCCGCTGAGAAGAGCAATAAAGCGTGGGCAAAATCAGTTGAGCCTTGAAACTGATCGCCGAGCGTGACCAACCATTGCACCAGCCGCTCGGAAAGTAAACGTTCGCTGCGTGGAAAATAGCTGTAATATAGCCGCGCTGGCGTATGCGGGGTAAGCCCGGCTGCAATCTGTTCTGGCGCTTGGGTGGCATCGCCGGCCAGCCGAAAGGCTTCGGTTGTAATCGCGCTGATCGCCACATGATCTGGATGTCCATAAGCCCCATCTGGGCCGAAAGTAATGATCACATCGGGGCGAAAGGTGCGAATAATCTCAATCATCTGGGCGGTTAAGGCGGTTGGGTCGCTGGCCTGCAAGGTGCCATCGCCATAATCCAGGCAGAGGGCATGCTGGACGCCCAGTTGTTGGCAGGAACGGTGCAGCTCTTGGGCGCGCACCGCGCCCAGTGTGCGCCGCGTCGCTACCTTGGCATCGCGGATCTGGCCCGCCTCGCCGCGCGTGGCCGATACAACCATGATCTCAGCGCCACTGGCGGCATAGTAGGCCAGCGTGCCGCCGACGCAAAAAACTTCATCGTCTGGATGAGCAAAGACGGCCAATAGACGCACCCAACCTGGCTTATTATCTGAATCTAACATTTGATCAACCTTTCTGCACTGGGTACGTTTTAGACCCACCCATAAACATCATACTCGCGACTTGTGAGTGCAGCGCACTGGTCAAATTATCTTCGAATTCGCAACCAATGCCTGACCAGTGCGCTGCACTCACCCACCAATCAAATTTAACGCTGTCGAACTATTCAGGGATAGCGGTAAACAGGGCATACTCCCTGTCTCCTTGTCTCCCTACGCCTGATAGGCAAGTGCTTCTTCATTCAAGCAAGTAACTTCGCCGCGACTTCTTTGTATAACCCCGTGAGCTGATGATCTGGATACCGCAACACAAAAATACCACTGCTAGCCAATGTCATCATCTCATCAGAATGGGGTAGCACGGCGGCGACTTCACAGCCGTAGGTCTGTTCTACGCGCGCCCGCACCTCTTCGGTCGGGAAGGCCGCTGGCGTTTTGTTGACCACCAGCAACAGGCGCGGTACATCGAGCGAACGCGCAACCTCGATGGTGACCCCTGTGCCTTCGTAATCCTGCTGGTCGGGCCGCATGATGATCAGGAGCACGTGGGAGATCGCCAACGAGAAGAGCGTTTCTTCATTCAGGCCAGGGTGTGTATCGATCATGAGGATGTCCAGATTCAATTCTTTGATCAGTTTGCGGAAGCCGTTGGTCAGCAAACTAACGTCGTAACCTTCGCGCAGCACGTTCACAATCTCATCGGCCTGGATGCTGGAAGGAATTAGATAGAGTTTGCCCTTGAGTGCTGCGCCGAGACTGTCCGTGACATCATGTGCAGCCTGCCCAATTTCGCAGCGCCCCCACAGATAATCGTTGAGCGAATGGTTGATCGAGGCACCGGTCAAGCCGAAAAGTACATGAATGCCCGGCGATTGAATGTCGGTGTCAATCACACCGACGCGTTGGCCTTGGGCTGCGAGCAGGGCGGCCAGGTTGGCGGTTGTATTGGACTTACCGGTTCCGCCCCGAAAGGAATGGATCGAGATGATTTTGGACATAAATTTCTCCGTTAACATAGGTTACTGACAATCAATTTATCACTGTGGACGCGGCCTGTGGCTTATTTTTGCCTAAGTTGTTGCCCGATCAATGCCAAGCGTTCACGCAAACGGCGTGACGCGATCAAGGCGCAGGTTCGGTAGAAGCGCGCCGCAAATGCGTGATCCAGCGCTAGCTTTTCGGCTAATACTTGGTGTGACAGCACAAGCAGTTGGCTGTCTTCCAGCGCCCTAATCGTCGCCGATGCAGGCCGATTTTCGATAAACGAATTTTCGCCTAATAACTCACCAGGGCCGAGTTGCCCAAGCTGCTGATCGCCTACGCTGGCCACACTAATCCCCACCAAACCCGCCAGCACAATATAGAGGGTTGCCGGACTGTCCCCTTCGCGAATGATCAAAGTGCCTGCGGCAAACTGTTGTTCGCTGCCCTGCGATGCAAGCCAGGCAATGTCCTCGGCTGTAAGTTCGGAAAGCAATCTAAGCGCTTCTTGCATGGTGTTGTCTCCTCCTGATAGTCCGCATGGTTATGTGAAGGCGGTTTGGTTTTCCTGAATAAGGCCATTCCAAATCAATAAGGATACGGGCTAGACCTATCGCGCCCAGAGGGCACCCGCTTGACAGGACGTTCGGCGAGCTCAGTCGAGTCGCGGGGTCCTTTCCTCCTGTCAAGTCTCGATCCCTGGATCATTATTTATTGCTTGGATTGGCCTAAACTTAGTACAGTGGATAGGACGGGCACGCCATGGCGTGCCCCTACGCTTTGTCCGACTTTTATGGGCGTTGTCTATAAGCTACCTGTGTTCCAGCAGGCGTAGCTCAACCTGGCCCGCCGCACCGCTCAGCGGTAGAATCACTGGTCCATCCGCCCGATCCAAATCAAAGGTTTGCTTGTCCGCACCGTCCTGCATCACCAACTGAATGGGTAATCCTTCCGAGTTGCCTTCCTGCGTCAGGCGGTGCACCCAGAGTTTCAGTTGCGTGGCGGAGGTGGCTGGCCATTGGAAAACGGCAATTTGCAAGCCGGCAAAGTCGGAGATCGGCTCGCTAGCTGAATAATACGGTGCTTGCTGGTTGCCATCATCGAGGCGCACATTAGCTAGCAATGGCCGCCCGTTGCTGACAACGTTCCATTGACTGAGACCTTTCAGCCGCTCATCGTGCCGCACTTCGATCACAGTTCGGCTGGCCAGCAAGCCGCGCCGCCAGATCATCGCCGTCACCACTAAAATGACGAATCCAGTCGCCAGGGCCAACAAGCGCAAGGTCAGCGATTCCCAGATGTAGAGGCCATGAATCAAAATGCTGTTGATAAAAAATAGATAAAGCAAACTTAACGTAACTGGATGGCCGAGCCAACTAGGGACAAAGCCCGGCACAAAATCACCTTTGCGCCGAGTTGCGATCAACAGTAAAACCGGGAGAATGCCGGTCAGCAGCGGCAAGGCCAGCACGCCCAAAATGCTCAACAAGGTTGAAAACGACCCGATCCCACTGATCGCCAGCCATTCTGATAAGGCCAAGATCGCAAACATCGGGCTAATCGCCAGCATGAAGCGCTTATTTTCGCTTAATTGGCCCAGCCACGAAGGCGCGCCGCGCATTGGTAGCCGTTCTTCAATCAGATAATACTGCCCAAGCGCCACCTGAATTGTTGTTAGCCCCAGGCTCAGAATCACCAACAGCGAACCCAGCACATTGACGGCCGGCCCCACGATGGCGGCCAACGGTGTCAACACGGTGCCGGTCGTGTGAATCAAGATTTGGGTCGATAAGACCCCGTTCACCACTAGCAACCAGAGGCAGGCCAGCAGCATGAGGGCAAATACAGCGGCCATGCTGCCCCGAATCCAGGCGCGTCCGCTAGGATCGCGCGGCAAGACGATTGGCCCATACGTCGCCACCAGAAAATGCGACAAGAAGGTCGAAGACAAAATGCCCACGATCAGACCCAACGCGGCTGGTGTAAACGCTTGCCCACTGTTGCCGCTCGCCAGATTCTGAATTTGAAAATGCGGCAAGGCCAGCAGCGGAATCGCCAGCAAGATCAGTAAATTCGTAAAGCCAATCATGAGCGTCGTAGTCACCGTGGCATTCAACGAACGGCGCGAAAGAAAATAGATGGTAACGGCGAACAGCGGCAGCATCCAAATCGTCGCCGGTAGACCGGTTGCCCCCGCCAGCGTTCCGCTCACGCCCAAGAAGAAGATGATCAGCACCAGAAAGTTATTCGCCGCCATGGCAACGGTTAGCAAGGCGGAAGCTTCGCCACCCAAATATTCTTGGGCCAATTGTCCCAGAAAGCCCAGACCAAAACGCGCCGTGCCACTGCGCACGACGGTCTCGGCCAGAGCCGCCGCGCTGAGCATGTTGACCACGCCAAAGAGCACGATGATCGCCAATGCCCAGGCCGTGCCGACCCTGGCCAGCGCCATTGGCAGGGCCAGCAGGCCAGACGCGCCCGGCATGGTCAAGAAGAATGTGATCCAGAACGGCGGTAGCGTTTCCACACGCTTGGAAAAGGCGGCCCAGGTCCAGCGCCCGCGCTCGAACAATTTGACCTCGGCGGTGTAAAGCTGCGCCAACGGCTGGCCGCGCAAACGTTGGTAGGCTTGCTGTACGACTGTTGTATCCAAACCCAGCGCTGCCCGCATCCCCGGCGTGGTTGGGTAGGGTAAGGCATACTTTTGCCCAAGCAGGTGGGCCACCGTGGCCCGGATCGTTGGATTCTCGGGGACAAGCACGGCCCACTGCGCGGCGAAGCGCTCCACCTCTTGGATCGTGGGGCGAACGGTCTCCGCGCGATTCTGCGCCATGGCTTCGAGAAAAGCGCGGCGCGGGGTCTGGGTCGCGGCAACGGTCAGCGCATAGTTGCCTACTTGCTGCGCTTGGATCACGCAATGCGCCGTGCGATTTTCAATCAACGTGAGCAACGTACTGGCCTGCTTTGTCGCACGTCCGGCCATACCACCCAGTGCTTCCTCGCGTGAAATCAGTTTTTTAGCGCCCATGCGAATTTCCTTTGTGCGGTTAGTCTTGTGGTCGGTTGCAAGCGTCGATCAAGCCTCGAATTACTGTTGCTGCCTGCGCGACGGGCAGACGCACGCGCAGGGCGTTTTCATTACCTTCTGGCGCGGGCCCCAGATCGATGGGATAAAGCAGCCGGATCGGCGTCGCCTCTTCCTCGCGCCAATGATTGATCGCCAGCAGCTCTACGATGTCGCCCGCCCGCCAGCTAACCAAGGCATAGGGTCGCTTGAAGCAGATGCCACGCTGCATCGTCCGCCCCTCTTGTTCAATCGCGGATTCTAGCGCCCAGTAATAGGCAGAGGTAAATTCTGCTGCGCTTAGTTGAAACTGGATGAC
>JBBREZ010000480.1:0-5418 GCA_038225095.1 Caldilineales bacterium | reverse complement strand
GATAGAAAAGATAATAGGGATGTTGACTCCAGGCATGGTTGAACGCCACGTCGAGAATCACACTGATGCCCTTGGCATGGCAGGCATCGACAAAGCGCTTAAACTCGATTGGCGTGCCATACGTGTTGGCGACGGCAAAGTAGAAGACAGGATTATAGCCCCAACTTGATTTGCCGGGAAACGCCTGAATCGGCATCAATTCCACGGCATTGATGCCCGTCTCGGCTAGGTAATCCACATAGCTGAGCATATCTTGAAAATTGCCGTAATGCGGCTGATTTGCCACCCACCGGCCCGCAAAATCGCGCACGCACAGTTCATAGATTACCAGATCGCGCAGCGCAGGAATCTGCCAAGCTTGATCAGTCCAGCGGAAATTATCCGGTGCGGCGGGCAGCACGCCCCAGGGCGCCTCTTCTGTCCATTCCACTTGCGTGGCATACGGATCGCCCACCCAGACATGGGTTTGCTCGTCAATCGCCACATAGAAGCCATAGCGCGTGGCACCTGGATGCGGAATGGTTGTCCACCATACGCTGGAACCGTCGGTGACCAGGTGGTTGGCGCGTGTATCCCAACGGTTAAAATCACCCACTAAGCTGACATAGGGTTTGAAGGGGGCATAGAGTACGAAGGTAATGGTGCCCGGCGCAAGTAGATTAGGATGGACGCCGCCGCGAATATCCACCGGTAACGTATCTGGCAGGATCACCGAGTTCATAGGCCAGCAGCATGCGTACGTGGTAAATGGTAAGTAATAATTGTTTGTTGCGAGGTGTAACAGGTAACAGGTAGCAGGCAGCATCTACCTGTTACCTGTTACATGTTCTTAATCAGCGCCCGGCCAAACTCGCTACAGGCAACCTTGGTGGCGCCTTCCATCAAGCGAGCAAAGTCATAGGTGACCACTTTTTGACTGATCGTGGTTTCCATCGCCTTGACGATCAGGTCTGCGGCCTCGTTCCAATTCATATGGCGCAGCATCATCTCGCCGCTTAGAATCACCGAGGACGGATTGACCATGTCTTTGCCCGCATATTTCGGCGCCGTGCCGTGCGTAGCCTCGAAGATCGCGCGTCCAGTCACATAGTTAATATTGGCGCCGGGCGCAATGCCGATGCCACCGACTTGGGCCGCCAACGCATCGCTCAGATAGTCGCCATTGAGGTTGAGGGTGGCGATCACATCGTATTCAGCCGGCCGCGTTAACACTTGTTGCAACATGGCATCGGCGATCATATCTTTGATCACGATGCCATTGGGCAGCACTTGCCAGGGGCCACCGTTGAGCGGGGTGGCGCCAAATTCCCTGGCTGCCAATTCATACCCCCACTGCATAAAGGCGCCTTCGGTGAATTTCATAATGTTGCCCTTATGCACCAGCGTGACACTCTTGCGGTTGTTGTCAATCGCATATTGAATCGCCGCGCGCACCAGCCGGCTCGTGCCTTCTTCGCTGACCGTTTTAATGCCAATCGCGCTGGAGTTGGGGAAGCGAATTTTCTTGACGCCCATTTCATTTTGCAAAAAGGCAATCAACTTTTTGGCACCGTCGCTGTAGGCTTCCCATTCAATGCCCGCATAGATGTCTTCCGTGTTTTCGCGGAAGATCACCATATCTACCAACTCCGGTTGCTTGACCGGGCTGGGCACACCGGCAAAATATTGCACAGGGCGTAAACAGGCATACAAATCAAGCCGTTGGCGCAAAGCTACATTGATGCTGCGAATGCCGCCGCCAATCGGCGTGGTCAGTGGGCCTTTAATGGCAATAATATACTCATCAATCACATCAATTGTCTCGTCGGGCAGCCAGATCACTTCGTCGTAGACGATGTTGGCTTTTTCCCCGGCATAGACTTCCATCCAGGAAATTTTGCGTTTGCCACCATAGGCCTTTTCGACGGCTGCATCCAACACTGGTTGGCTGGCCGCCCAGATGTCAACACCGGTGCCGTCGCCTTCAATAAACGCAACAATCGGGTTATCTGGTACATGCAGCTTGCCATTTTTTAGTGTGATTTTTTCACCCATCGTGGGCACGACAACTTTTTTGTAAGCCATTTTGCTAAAGCACTCCTTGCAATAATAGAACTAGAACGATGGTTGAGATAGTAAGTAACTGGTAATTGGCCATTGACTGCTAGGCAACGGCACAATATCATTTTATTTATTGTAACTACTAGCGCCTCACCCCCAGCCCCTCTCCTGAAACAGCCCTTCCGTTCAGGAGAGGGGCTGGGGGTGAGGCTACCCATTCACATCGCGCTGCACCTGATCCAACCACGCTTGATCGCGACTGGTGAAAATTTCGCCGCTATGTTGACGGCTCCACGGGCCGACCAACCAGTAGATCATGCGAGCAGCCGTGGCCGGCGCAGCGATCTTGCCGGTATCGTAGGCTTCATGAAACAGCTTCAGGTCCAACACACTTTCGGTCGTGTCTACGCTGCGCAGATCGGCCTGCATGTCGGTATTCAAGAGACCCGGATAAAGCGCATTAACGGTGATGCCGGTATGCTTTGTTTCTAAGGCCAGCACGCGGGTAAACTGATCCAACCCCGCTTTGGCCGCGCTGTAGGCACTCAAACCGGCCGTGGGAATGTGCCCTAACCCACTGCTGACGTTGACAATCCGCCCATATTTTTGATCCAACATAGCTGGCAAAGCGTGGTGCGCCATATAAAAAGGGCCGACCAGATTGACATGGATATTGTAGGCCCATTCGTCGGGGTCGGTTTCGGCTACTTCGTCGATCGGCCAAACGGTGGCGGCATTGTTGACTAAGATATCAATCCGGCCGAATTGTGCCAACACCGTTTCGACCACCCGCTCAACATGCTCTAAATCGGCAATATCGGCGGCGATGCCCAACACGCGTGCCCCATTTTTACTCAAGTTTTTGGCCGCAGCGGTAACCTGGTCTTCGCTGCGTGCGGTCAAAATAATGGTTGCGCCAGCCTGGACTAATTGCTCTGCTGTCGCCAGACCCAAACCGCGACTGCCACCTGTAACGATTGCTACCTGTCCCTGAAGTTTTTTGCGTGCCATTACAGAAAGTTTACCAGAGAGCGCCCAAATGATCTATTTTTGTAACTAGTTTTGCACATTTTATATAGCGCGATTTTTGAATCACTAGCACAGGCTATCAACTTATGTTACAATAGTATGATGTGTCAGCTTGTTATTTGGCTGAGCGCTTCGTCCTCATCAGTGGCAACTAAATTGATTGTGCTCTAGCCCATCATCTACGAATTTATCCTATAATTTATACTGCAAAGGAGCAAAATGGCCTATGTTTCCGATTGGTGACGCTTCGCGCCGGCCCGTTCATGTGCCTGTCGTGACTATGCTGATAATCCTTGTTAATGCGCTTGTTTTTCTGCTTGAGTTGGCCGGCGGTGATGGCTTTATTGCTCAATGGTCGGTTATCCCTGTCAACATTAGCACAGGTCATCATTTGATCACCATTTTGACCGCGATGTTTATGCATGCCGGTTGGGCCCACATTCTGGGCAACATGGTCTTCTTTTGGGCGTTTGGCCCCGAAATGGAAGATGTCATGGGGCCGGTGGGTTATCTAATTTTCTACCTCGTTGGTGGATTGGCGGCAATGGTGGCCCAAGTTGTGCTCGACCCTAGCTCCACCGTGCCTAATCTTGGCGCCAGCGGTGCGATCGCGGCCGTGATGGGTGGCTTCCTGATCACCTTTCCCAAAGACCAAATTCGTGTGATCCTGCTCTACAGTTATGCCAGCCGCGTCACGCTTGTACCTGCGATTGTTTTGATCGGTATCTGGTTTTTGACACAACTGTTTAGCGAAGTCGGCGCATTGGCTACTACTTCGTCAGGCGGTGGGGTTGCCTACATGGCGCATATTGGTGGCTTCATCTTTGGTTTGGCAACAGCTCGCCTGTTTGAGAGCCACAACCGGCGGCAAGCGCAGGGCCTGGATGCCTGAGTGCAGGGTTAAGAAACCAATGGTGACTAGTCATAAAAGGAACGGACGCTCTAGAGCGTCCGTTCCTTTTGTCAAACGATGAAATGTTTAATTACTTTGACGACGCTACGTTAGATCGGTGCAGGTGAGTAAGTCATGCTACGCAGTACTCGTATAGGCTGGGTTCGCCGCTCCACCTGTGCATATAACCGCTAATCATTCTGCGGCGAACCCAGCCTACGACTTTGACAACATACACCATTAGATGGATGCAGGTGAGAGCAGCGCACTGGTCAGTAAGTGATTGCCAGTTCAAAAGACAGTTTGACCAGTGCAATGCACTTACGAGTCAATGGCTATTGCGCATCTGCCTTAACGAACTGTCAACGGTAAGAAAATTTGATAGTTGGCTGTAATCCCGCGAATCTGCGTGGCGACCTCGCTGCCATCCGCGGCTGTGTAGCTGTTCACGACCACTGTCTGGTCGACGGCTAGCGCACCCAACACATCATTCAGATTGGTGGATGGAGCGACGACATAGCTGGCGTCACCAATATTCCATGTACTGTTGGCCGACACACTCGCCGCCAGTAGACCATCATCACTCATGTGCTTGATTTTACCCATGTGGGTATGATCGCCAGCGCCGGGCGGAACGTGGGTTTCCAACGCATGGATCAGCTTGTTGCCATTCGTGACCGAATATTCAACGGATACGAAAGCACCGACGGCCAGCAACCCGTGCTCTTCTTTGAATTGCGTGTTCAAATCAGCAAGAAACGTAACATCGCCAATTTTCCATGTCCCAGTGAAACCATCGGTAGGCATCATCTGCACAAAACCGACGAGCACCGCGTGGGTCGCATCACCAGCCCCACCATTGTTCGCCGTCGTTTCAATTTCACGGGCGATCCGCTGGTTGTTGACATCTAGGAAATATTGCACCTTGACGCGTACACCGGTGGCAAACGCACCCTGGCTTGGTTTGAACTCGGTGTGGTTTGTGGTGGTGTACTCGATGCCGCCGATGATCCAAGTGCCCAACAGTCCAGCTGGGAAGCTGTCTAATGGTCCAAAGGCTTGACCCTCGGCGCCTTCATGAACGCCATTGCCGTCACCATCGTGGCCATGCTGATCATTGGCAAATTTACTTTCAATTCTGGTGGCATGGTTGACGCCGTCAGTATCGATATAAAACTTCACCTCAACTGTGGTGCTGATGGCAAACGAGCCATGTCCCTGCTCGAATTCGGTGCTACTATCTGCCACAAAATTCAGGCCACCGATTTTCCACGTGCCGGTCAATGTGATAGGCAAGCTCTGAATCACGCCAAACAGTTCGCCATGCGCCAGCCCTGGATGACCTGGATTGCCACCCTGATGATCGCCACCCTGATGATCGCCATTGTGGTCGTCCCCTTGGTCGTCGTCAGAAGTGCAGACGAAAGCTTGTTTTGTCTCGATTCGTTGGGCCGTGG
>JBBREZ010000479.1:0-5433 GCA_038225095.1 Caldilineales bacterium | reverse complement strand
CGACCGCTGTTTGCAACGGAACTGTTGCACTGCATTTGGCATTGCTCAAATCTTCCATAACTACGTCTCGTATACCATTTGGGACAAGAATAGAATACATCCAATAACTATGTAAGAGGTTTGAACGACTAGGACGATGGGTCTCAATAGGAAGATGCGCTAATAATTCATCATACCTTTTTGCTCCTGCTAGTTTCTTCTCTAAAAGTTCGCTCGCACGTTCCATTTGTGCTAAACCGATCGCTGCGCAAATGTTTGTCATACGATAGTTGTAACCAATAACGTCATGCCAGTATGTGCGATGTTTGGCCAAACCTTGCCCTTTGAAATGAACAGATCGCTCATAGAGCGTTGCATCATTGGTTATTACCATACCACCTTCACCCGTCGTGATCGTTTTATTGCCGAAGAAACTAAACGTCGCAATGTCACCGAAAGTGCCAACATGCTGCTCCCCGATCCGCGAGCCAAACGCTTCAGCACAATCTTCAATTACTAGCAAATTATGTTCGCGTGCGATTGTCATAATTGCGTCCATATCCGCAGGGTGACCGTATAAATGGACAACCATAATGGCTCGAGTGCGTGGCGTAATCTTGCGTTTTATATCATCAGGATCGAGTTGCCATGAATTACGACATGAATCCACGAACACAGGATGTGCACCCACATAGGCAATCGAATTGACGGAAGCAATGTATGTCAATGTAGGCACAATCACTTCATCGCCGGTCCCAATGCCAAGTGCGAGCAATGCCAAATGCAGTGCAACAGTTCCGTTGCAAACAGCGGTCGCATATTGTGCGCCGGTATAGTGGGCAAAGCTTTCTTCAAAGAGCTTTATAAACTTGCCTTTGGACGATATCCAAGTAGAGTCTAAACACTCATTAACATATTTTTTTTCGTTACCAGCCAAAGAAGGTTGATAGACAGGTATATAGATTCGCTTATTATCCATAAATTTTCATTTTTTTATGCAGTGTAATATATACATCGATAGGTGAACCAATAACTGTTATGCAGCCATATGAAACTATAGTAGCTGCAATGACACCAATCTCGCCAAATCGCTCTACCCACAAAATAGAGAGAACAATGTTCAATGCAGCCATTAAGCAACCGCCAATTGCCTGAAAGCGAATTCGACCTAGTCCATTTTGCAAATAAGCAAAGTTGTTACCCCAAATAGACATAATTGTCCAAATCGCCATGAGAAGAACCAATGAGTATGAGGCTTGAACCATTTGCGACGTCCAAACACTAATTATCCGTTGTGCGGTGATGATAAGCACTATGACAAGCAGACCCAAAATCACCATACTCAAGCTTAAGGTCCGATTAAAAGTACGTTTGATCCACATCCATTCATTACGTGCTGCGGCTTCAGTATAGGCAGGCCAAAGTGGAATCAAATAGAGAGATTGTATAATTCCTACGTAACTGAAAAGTCGGTACGTAATGTTATACCCTGTTACATGCTCGGCTCCTAAATAGTGGGCGATCACTAGATTATCGGTCTGAAATAAGATTAATGCAGCGGCCTGCACTACAAAGAACATTCCACCTATACCCGCAAGCTTACTGACAATACTACGTTGCACCAAGGATATGCGTGGCAATAACCAGGGTTTGTGCTTAAAGAACAGCCACATTGTGTTGAGAGTCAAAACCAATACTTGCGTCCCAGAGACAGCCAAAACTAACCACACTAACCCACCTTGCGTTTGTGTAACTCCGATCAACGAAATTACGCTAGCAATACTACCACCCGCTGCCCAATAATTAGCTATTACGCCTTCTTGGTAGGCCCCATAAATCTTAGGCACAACCGACAACGGAAAATTCAACAGAAAAAGTGCAATAGATAACGCCATTACCACAGGGATTTCTGCTTTGCCAAGCGCTGATTTGATGTTAAATATATATGACCAGTCAATCCAACGCCAAAGAATCGTAATGACGACTAAAAGTATGAACGCAATCCCACTCAACAACCAAAACGTTGTGGCTACATAGCGTTGGGCAAGATCAGAACGTTCTTTGCCATAGGCATCGGATAATGCATTGGTCAAGCCATTACCTAATCCCAGATCAGCAATCGTTAGCCATGCAAGAAGTGTACTGATCGTCACCCATATACCATAGCGCTCTGTACCAAGGTAATGAATTGTTAGTGGCACAGAAATGAAGCTGACAAGCAATGCGATGCCCCTACTCGCCAGTGCAGTCAGCGTTGTTTGCAAAATTCGCTGATAGCGGCGTTCCCCGTGATCAAGTGGTTGATCACGATTGAAGGTAAGAGCAAAGTAGCGACGAGCACGAGACAAATTAACCATTTCTCTTTAGTTGCAGACCAGTACTATTCTGTAAGAATGCTATATCGTGTTGAAGAAATCGTTCTATCACTCCTAGCTAAACTGGTATCAATTTGAAAAGCGGAGTTTTTTACCCCCTCCTAACCGCCCCCAGGACGGGGGAGGAACGGTGACTGTGCCTGTCCCTGATGGCGCTGTGTGCCCGCGGTGCGAACAGTCCCCTCCCTTCCTAGGGGGGCGCGCCTGGCAGGCAACCGCCTTTAGGGCGCGGGTGGGGTAAATCTCCGGTTTTCATTCTGACTTGAGTATAGCTGCAAAAATTGGCAATTGACTATTGTAATAATTAATTGTTTCCTGAAGTCCAGAGCGAAAATCCGTGTTTGAAACGAAGCCAAATGCCTCTTCTGCGCGCGTTGTATCCAAACAACGACGCGGTTGACCATCGGGTTTGCTCGCATCCCAACGGATCTCACCCTGAAATCCGGTCAATTCAGCAATGAGGATCACCAATTCTCGAATAGAGATCTCACGGTGCGCCCCAATGTTCACGGGCTCATCCCCATGGAAATGCTCCGTAGCTGCAATAATGGCCTGCGCCGCATCTTTGACATAGAGAAACTCGCGTGATGCACTCCCTGTCCCCCAACACTCAATATAAGGTGTATTAGAACGGATAGCATCAATACACTTTTTAATCAACGCAGGAATAACATGCGACGAAGTCGGGTCAAAATTATCGCCCGGGCCATAAAGATTCGTAGGCAGCAGAAAAATTCCATTAAAATCATACTGTTGCCGATACGCCCGTAATTGGACTAGCAACGTTTTTTTGGCAATCCCATAAGGGGCATTGGTCTCTTCAGGATAGCCGTTCCAGAGTTCAGCTTCATGAAAAGGCACAGGCGTAAATTTTGGATAGGCACAGACCGTGCCAAGACAAACAAACTTTTCCAGGTTCACTTGGCGCCCAACTTCAATCATCTGGACACCCATCATCAAGTTATCATAGAAAAACTTGCCAGGGTTCTCACGGTTGGCGCCGATGCCGCCCACTTTGGCGGCCAGATGAATGACGATATCAGGTCTAGCATCTGTATAAAGTTGCTTGACTGCTTCCATATGGGTGAGATCATATACTCGGCTGCGCGGTACAAAAACTTGTTCACAACCTGCATCGATTAATTGGCTAACCACATTGGAACCAAGGAAACCAGCGCCACCCGTCACAACCACGCGCTTATCACGCCAGAATTCTTTGCTATCCGGCCAAGTTGCTTGAAAATTCATTGCGATAGCACCTATACATTAAAATCACTTTGCTAGCAGCCTGCTTCAGATCGATATCAGCAAGCAGACGCAGATATAAAGTCAATCTGGACAATCTTAGCATATCTGTAGGATTATCTCACGTGATCAGTGGCCAAAATGGTACGTAGTTCCCCGTTAAGTTTACAAACTGCTTTGTTGGGATCAACGTGCATAAATCGACTTCGGTCGGCACATATCACCTAGCATTGATGACACCGCTGAACCGATTTTATCTGTGTTTATCCTGAAATCCGTGTACAAAAATAAGAAAACGCACTGCGGTTGTGCCACAATCACCCAGCTAGCGCCCAATCGAACGGCGCGATCAAAGTCGTATTGATCAATGACCACGGAAGTTTCGACCACCCAATAAATCGGCACAACATCGCTCTGACCGCGACCACGGGCAACAGCGTCAAGTCGCGCTTTACTCAAGTCTTATAGAGAAAGCAGATAAACATGACAAAAATTCTGTAGGCACCCAGTGGGTACCCACTGGGTGCCTACGATTGTCCGACTTTTAAATGGTTTCTCTATTAGCTTGATTCACCAGTTGGGCAAGATCCACCACCACATCACCCAAGACAGTCACGTCGCTCTCCCAGCCATGCGTAATCCAGTTACGACCACTTTCGGCCACCATCACTTTGCGCGCATCTGTAAAGACCCAGATCACTTTATTCACGCCGAAATCCAGCAGCGCATCAGTTTTGGTGTAGTAATAATCTAGTGGTGTATTAAATTGACTCAGATCGGCCTGGGTGTCCACTTCAATCACGATTTGCGGCGGAATGGCAAGATAGCGATTATGCAAGGGGACGTCGCGCAACTGATCCTGATGATAAATCGCAATGTCCGCAGCCCGCCATTTCCCCCCCGGCAATTGTAGCCCCAATTCATTGGTCAGCACGACGTAGACTTCCGGTAAATGGCGCATCAAGTAGCGCAACAACACGCTAATCACAAATGATTGCAAGTAACTGCTGCCCATAATCTCTTCTGGTTCTTCTGCCCCGCGCAACACGGTTTGGTAATCACGGTAGTAGATTGGTTCTTCTGCCATTTCATAGATCAAGTGGACCGGTGCCGTCTGGGTTGTGTTTGTCTGAAGATCTGCGATCAGTGTAGCATTCGCCGTGATCGTATTCATCCAGTTACCCTCCTCTCCGTTCGATTAGACGCCACTTTCCAAGCCATTATACTTGGGTAACGCTTCAATTCGTCTGTGATAAAATCACCCAACCAGTGCCGCTGCGTTCAGCCCGTTGGCGCACGTCATCCAGCATACTTTCACCTGCCACGACTGGCAGCGTTGGCACGCCAGTGGCTTTTTCCACAATCGCGGCCCGCCGAACGGCGCGCTCCAGGTCATGGTAATTAATCACCACAGAAGCTTCGACGACCAAATAAATAGGGACAGCATCACTGCGCCGGCGACCACGGGCAACGGCGTCCAGTAGTTTGGCATCTTCGGCCTCTTCTTCCGTCAGCAGCCCGCGCTCCACGGCATCTTCCAACAACACGGCCAACTCGGCATCGCCAACCGCCTTGAGGCGCAAGGCAAACCGGCTGAGATAGACGAATGGTCGCTCGCGCAACAGGCGTTCCAAATCTCTTCCACTGAGCTTCGCCACATTGATTTCAAGTTTGCCGACACTCGTCTCAAGCTTGCCGACACTCGTCTTGAGCTGTGACACATCCGTCTTTATTTCAACAATATCCGTTTCAACCCGTCCAAAACGCGCTTCATGCTGGCGTTGGATGTCACTTAATTCTCGCACAGATGCCGCCAGATCGCGAACCGTCTGTG
>JBBREZ010000478.1:0-5444 GCA_038225095.1 Caldilineales bacterium | reverse complement strand
GATCTGCAACCATTCAAGGGCGCGTAAAAATTAAGCCAACGGACTGCCAAGTAAGTCAAGCACACTTTAGCGCCGGCGCAACCACCAAAGTGACCCACCACAAAGACCCGCCCCGCCAAAGCTGAGCAAGCCAAGCATCATTAGACCCATAGGCATGTTACCGGTTGTTGTAGCGCCTAACAATTGCAGTTGAGCCTGGGCAAGACCACTGGCAGGCGTCGATGTGGGCCAAGGCGTCCACGTCGCGGTGAAGGTGGGGGTTGGGGTGGGCGGCGGTGTCGGCGTATCGGTGGCGGTCGGTGTGTCGGTAGGCATTGGCGTAAAAGTGGCGGTTGGCGTATCGGTAGGTAGAGCCACAGCCGCCTCCACCTTAGCAGCTACGGGCGCGGCTGCAACAGGCGCAGCTTCGACTGGCGCTTGCGTTGGTGGTACAGGGGTCGGTGAAGGTGCAGGCGGCGCGGCCGCTGCAGGCGCACTCTCATCTGGATAAAGCGCAATGGCGTCGATAAAGATCAAATTATCGCCTGTGCTCTGCGGATGATCGGTTAGAAAAAAGACGGTGATGGTGCTATTGACGGCGCGCGCCTTGACATCAACATTCACATCGGGCGGCGGATAGTTGAGGATGCGACCGGGTCCCCAGTGCATAGGCCCCCAGATGATGTTAGGGCTATTAGGATCGGTGCCACCAGTCGGGTCGATCCCGAGTTGACGCCCGAATTGATCGGGCGCATTGGGTGCGCCCCAGGCACAACTGGCCCGATAACCAGCGCCCGGCGTGACTTGCACTTGTGTATAAATGCCGCCTTTGAAGGTACCGCCGCTATTGTGCATGCGCAGACTTGGCGCACCCCAATAGGTATCACTATCTTGAGAATACTCAGCGTCGCCAGAAAGCATGAAATCAGCCCAACCATTCGGCACCTGGCGCGGCGGATCGCCATGAAATGAATCCATGTCGCAGACGCCTTGCGGGATGACGTTGGGTGGATTGCAGGGCTCAGAGGCCAAGACCGGCTTCGCCGTAACAAAAGTTAGTAGAAAACAGAAGACGACAGATGATAAACGACCCACGCGGGTGTGGCGTCTGTGATCTGCGATCTGAATGAGTGCAGACAATTTTTTCATAGCAGACAGTATACGCTTTTGCGCGCAGCAACCGAAATTAGACGACCTCTTAACAAACCTTCGAGTATCCTTAATCCTGGTCTAATCTTTTTTAATTATTATGAAGAAGCGCTGTTGTATCGATATTGATGAACCCTTCTTCATTACTATCGACAAAAGTCAGGGACGACCCTCCTCGCCCCTGGCTTTTTTTATAGGAAACGATTCTAAACCATGATTTACACGAATGTAGCGATCAGCTGCGCCCGAATTTGCGCGATTTCTTGGGATAGATCCGGCTCCCAGTTATTCCCCAAACGGCGCAAGCGGTGCTTGTGCAAAGCTAATTCCACACATAATTGCAAGCGGTTGGCGGCCGCCCATTCACTTCGAGGCCGACGAATTGGATTGCGCCAGTGGCCGGTCAAGATCGCGTATTCCTGTACGGTGAGTGTTGTACCTACCTCTTCGACCAATTCCGCACGAATCGAGTTACGTTCATAGCGCCAAGCCAGGAGAATAGTCAACAAAACCAGGAAAAAACCGACCATGGCGACAAAGAGACTTAAAATTAAGCCCCAGCCATTTTTCTCCGCAACGCTGGCGCCAAAGTTGTGCAGGCTATGGGCCATCATGGCGACCATGAGTCCAACCGGCGGCCAAATCAGCCGTGCGAACCAATTTCTAGATTCACGCGCAAAGCCTAGCCCGATGCCGCTAAAACCAGTATAAAAGGCGTGATTGAGGCCAAAAAGCACGGTGCGCAGGAAAAAAATTAGCGTAAGATGACTAAAACCTCCCTGGCCATAGGCACCGATAAAATAGAGAAAGTTTTCGGTCATGGCGAAGCCAAAACCGATCATCGAGCCGTAAATTAAGCCATCTAAGACGCCATCAAATTCACGCCGCATGAACCAAAAGATCAGCAGCAGTGCAAAACCCTTGGTCAACTCTTCGATGATCGGCGCAAAAACCGCATCTTCGACCAATCCGCTACCGTGTACCGGTGAAGCCAGCACCATTTCACCGATCAAGCTGGCGATAATCGCTGGCAAGGCGCCCCACATAAAGGCGGTCGTCACCAGCCAGCGTGGCTCACGTTCATAACGGTCGGCCCAATAAAAAAGGCGCACGTATAGATAAGTCGGCACGATGGTGGCAACCAGAATAATGGACAACGCAAGCAACATGGCAGGTTGGCTCCAATGCAAAATTGTCCAGATCGTTACCAAAAAAATAACTTTATTCGATTTCGAACACCGCAGGGATCACACGTTTGCGCCACTTGGCATAGGTGCTGGCAAAATGGGGCCAGAATGGGCTGATGATGCCACCGGCCTTAGCTTGCGCCAACGCAGCCAGAAAACTGGCCGCGTTGTCTTCAAAGGGAGGCATTTCGAGGTAGCAACGGCCTACTTCAGAAAGCGTATGCGCATCGCTACCAGCCGTGATCAGTTTATTATATTGTTGTGCCAACTGGACCGCGGCAAGATTATCAGCGTTGCGCACGCAGCGAGCATTGAGTACTTCCAAAGCGTCCACCGCATCGATCACGGTCAGCACATTTTCCAGGCGCATCGCCGACCGACGCACAGAGTCCAACGGATGGGGAATGCTGATCACCGCACCTTGTTCACGTAGGCGCGCAATGGTCTCCTGAGGCGACAGATCGCGCGGGACTTCTTCTTTGACGAAATAGGCAATGATCTCACCGTGCGTCGTCTTGATCTCTTCGCCTACAATCACTAAATCGGGCGCTAATTTTTTGGCTGCCAGCGCGCCATCTAGCCGGTTGTGCTCGGTGACGGCAATTTTATCAAGACCAACCGCGCGCGCTTGTGCAATCAGCGCTGCGGCGCGCGTGAGACAATCTTTGCTATAAATTGTGTGTGAATGTAAGTCAACTTTCCACATGAAGGCATCATTTCCCTATCGCACTAAGAATAGGCAACAGATTATCACAGATGGGCACAGATGGCGAAAATTTTCATGTCGATACGGCGGAAATCCATGTGACGTGCGCCGAATCTTCCTACGAATTATTCCGTCGCCTTCTCCACGACTTCGTAACCACTGACTTCAAGCACTGCTTGGCCGTCTTGGGTGACCCATACACCACACTGACCGCCTTTTTCGCTCGCGCCCACTTCCACGACGGACCCGTCCATGCGTAACACAGGGTGATAGGCGCGAGCAACCTGCTGCGAATCACCTTCAATATAATGGCCGATCAACGAACGGCGAAAGCGGTCCGTCGTCTGGTTGGGAAAAGAACCATGCACCAGTGAGCCGTTAAAAAAGAGCACATCACCCGCCTGCATGAGCACCGGGGTTGGCGTATAACCATCCGGGACCGGCACCGTCACATCCGTAAAACTCTGCGTCGTGTCGGCCTTGGTGGTGCAAAGGGTTGGCCAGTTGTGGCTGCCGGGGACAACTTGCAGACAACCGTTGTCAATTTTGCAATCGTCCAACGCCATCCACGCCGCAATGCAGGTGCCCGGCTGGACGCGCAAATAGTAGTTGTCTTGATGCAAAGCCTGCCCGCGCGCCTGGGGTGGCTTAAAGTAGAACATGGTTTGCACGGCATACGGTTCGCGCCCCAGCAAGGTGGTCATGCACTGGCTGATGCGTGGATCGAGCAGCCATGCCAGCGTTGTATCGTCCCAGCGGTGCATCATCATTAAGCGCGGATATTGCACCAACGGATCGGTGCTCGCTGCCGTACGAAAGCGGTCATCTTTGCGAACTTTTTCATGATCACGCAATTTCATGTAATAGTCGAGATAGAACTCGACTTCTTCGGCATTAAAAAGCTGCGCGGCGATCACATAGCCGTTTTGATCAAAGAATTGTTTTTGTTGCGCATTGAACATGGTCGTTTCTCCTGTCACGAGTGAAATGTTAGCCGATATGGTCTGGCCTGGATTGCGAGGGAAGCCAATTACTCGCTATAATAGCTGAAAATTACTGCTCTTGTACATAACGTCTCTGGCTAAATGCATGATCCGCTACCAATCAAGCTTTCAACAGCCTTTCAATCGGCCTTTTACTTTTCGCGTCAGTTCAAAGTGTACTATGGGCGCAGTCCGTCGCTTTATCGCCGCCAGACACAAACGGTCATCAAGGTCGATGGTTAGGGGCGGACAGCCGCCAACTGCTGCATGATTTCTGCGCGATGCTGGTGCAGCCAACGGATCTTCTGCCACTTTTGGGTTGTGTCCCCAAAGAGGATAAAATTTAAAGGCAACAGTAAACTCAGATCGAGGAGACAGCCAAACTCTTGCTCATCAAGCGGCTGTGCCGACAGATAGGCCCGAAAAAAGGCCCGTGCGCTCGCCCCATCAAACGTCAACTCGTCGGAAAGCCATTGAAAAATCAGGTAGGCGACATCGAAAAGCCGCACGCCAACGCCGCCACCATCCCAATCGAGCAGCGTAAATGCGCCATCCGGCCCTTTCACCGTATTTACCAGGGCAAGATCGCCATGAATCAACGCTTTTGGCAAGTGATCCATCAGCGGCAAACTGCGCGCCAATTCGATATAGTCCGGCCTGAATTCTGCCGGCACATGCGGCGCGCGATCGTGGATAATATGGCCGACAATATCCTGAATGCTCCACGCCACAGGGTGAGTATAGCCTTCGATCTGATGGAGAGCAGCGACCGCCTGCCCCAACTGGCTATAATGTTCGGGGGTGGGCGACGGCGTGCAACCTGGGATAAAATGATATAAATAGCTTAGATGCTCGCCAACTCGGCTATAAATTTCACCAGTGGTGCATTGACGCAGCCTGGGCACATGGTGAAAATTCCGTTCCTGAAACCACGCCAACAGGGATAGTTGCTGATCGAGTGCTACCTCAGTCGTCGACGCAGCAAGCCACTTGAAGACAAATTCGCCTTCTTCGGCTTGCAAGTGATAAACACCTTTAGAGCCATAGCCAGTGAAAATGTACTTAAGTTGAATATGATGGAGCGCCCAGCGCTGCTCAATCACGGTGAGGTCTAAGACCATGAACAATCAGTCGCTTTCTGTTAATAACGCATGTTACGCAGACAGAAGATTTGACGCAAAGGAAAGCGAAAAATGCGGGACTTGAAGTGATTTATAATAGAGCACCGAATTTTTTTGATCAGTATAGGCACAATCAGTGTTTCATTCCGGCTGTTCTTTGCGTTGCTTTGCGTCTCTGCGCCTTTGCGTCAAAATTTTAGCTTTAGCGCTTTGTTAACGACCAGCCAACCCCGTAAACTGATTGCCTTGGACAAAATAGCGTTGCGCCGCAAAAAAGAGCACAATCACGGGCGCGATGGTGACCACCGACGCGGCCATG
>JBBREZ010000477.1:0-5453 GCA_038225095.1 Caldilineales bacterium | reverse complement strand
CAACGCGTACCGTGAACCATCATTTGGGAGACTGCCATTATACCATGTACCATTTTCCTGGTGAATATGTCACCGATTTTTGCATTGTGCAGCGTGAGGGCGTCTATCACCTGTTTCATATCCGCGGCGAGCGCTGGACCTGGCCGGTGGGGTATCGTGAGCTTGATTTAGGCCACGCCACTTCGACCGATCTGCACGATTGGACGCCGCATGATCCCGTATTGCCGGCTGGTACCGTGGGCGCGTGGGATGAGTCGGGCAACTGGGCGCCGGATATAATCGAGGTTGATGGCGTCTTTTATTGTTATTACACCGGCAGTGATAAAAATAATAACCAGGCGATTGGTCTCGCTACCTCGACGGATTTGTTCAACTGGCAAAAGCACTCCGCTAACCCAGTCGTCAAGCCGGGCGATTGGTCCGACTATGCTGTTGGGCGCGACGTGGCCTGCCGCGATGCGATGGTTTATCATGATCAGGCGCGCAATTGTTATCTACTCTATTACACGGCGACGATGGCCGACGGTCGCGCCTGTATGGGGCTGGCGCAGTCGCAGGATTTAATTCAGTGGGAAGATATGGGGCCGACCTATATCGAGGAAGACCGCACGTACAACCGGCTGGAATCGGCTTATCTCGTGCCGCACGCGGGCAAATATTATCTTTTCTACAGTGCTAAGGGTGGTCCTAAGAGTAAAGGGTTTGCCCCCGCCGCCTTTGACCATTTTGACATCGTCTATCTGATTTCAGACGCTCCAACTGGCAATTGGGTCAAACCGATTAATCACACCTTGCTGGGAAAATGGACCTGCGCCAGCGAACATCCCACCTTTGACCATACGACCTACATGTTTTATATCATCCAAGAAGAGATCGAAGGCGTTTGGGGAGCATCCGTGTTGAGCGACCCCAAGCGGATTGAGTGGCTGGCGGATGGCACGGTGCGGATTCGGGAACATCTACCCGATAATGTGCAGAAACGGATCCTCTTTGATGATAAAATTGATAGTTCGGCTGGTTGGGTGCAACATGGCGGCGCGTGGCAAGAAGTAGATGGTGAGATTGTGGCGCCCGGCGGCCAACAGGACACCTTTTTGATGAACACGTTGTGGGGTCGCGATTTGTCCTTCGAAGCCGAAGTATTAGCGGAAGCGGGTGCGGTCGCTTCGTTGATCGTGCGCGGCAATCCATCAGCGATGGCCGGCTATCGGATTAGCCTGGATTTTGCGCGGGGGATGGTGGGGTTTTATCTGCATTTCCCCGATCAAGCTGACCGCCCGATCCAAGAACAGGCGATTACGATCCGGGCGGGCGCATGGCACAAACTAAAAGTTGTCGTGCAATGGAAATTTTTTGAGATCTATGTGGATGACAACTTGGTGATCGTCCACGATCAACGCATCTATGAGGACGGTTGTTTTGGTCTGCATGCCGAGGGAAAGGTCAAATTTCGCCAGATCCAGGCTTATACAACGCTGCATGCCGAAACTAGAATTGGCGACTGGGAACGCCGTTGTCAGCCACGACATCTTTTTCCCAGTTTGCCATAACCGCAACATGGGAGTACGATTAAAATATGGCACAAGCACTTACCTCGCCCATTGCCATGCGCAAAACGGGCGATCAACGCATTCTCTGGCGCTGTTTTGGTTACTTACGTCCCTACTGGCGTTTGGCAGCCACCACCTACACCGCCACGCTCTGTATCACGGCACTCTCGCTGATCACACCGCAATTAATGCGCTGGGTAGTCGACCACGGCATTCGCGAACAAAATGTGCGCTTGCTGGCATGGTCGGTGGCAGGCTTATTAATCGTTACGCTGATCAAGGGCGTGCTCACCTTTTATGAGGGGCGCGGCACGGAGGTCATCTCGCAAGGCGTGGCTTATAATCTACGCAACGCGATCCACCAAAAACTGGCCAGTTTATCCTTCGCCTATCACGACCAGACCGAGACCGGCCAACTGCTTTCACGCGCCGTGCAGGATGTGGAACGCATTCGCTTCTTGACCGGGCGCGCCTTACTGCGTCTGGCTGGCAGTATCATCCTATCGATTGGCACCGCTATCGTGCTGATCACAATGAACCCCACGCTGGCTTTACTAAGCATGGCAATCCTCCCTTTCCTGGCCTATCGCGCTTATAGTTATGGCAAACAACTGCGACCAGTCTCGCTGGCCATTCAACAGGCATTGGCCGTATTAACCACGCAATTAGAACAAAATCTGCGTGGCGCGCGTGTGGTCAAAGCCTTTGCTCAAGAACAGCATGAAAACGAACATTTTGACACCGAAAACAAACATTGGTTTGATCTCTCGGCCTATTCGGTCTGGTTACAGGCGATCAACGCGCCGCTGCTCGATTTGATCGCCAACGCCGGCGCCGTGCTGATCATCTGGGTTGGTGGCCTGCTGGTCATTCGCCATCAACTGACGCTGGGGGAATTGGTCGCCTTTACCACCTATCTTGGCCAGCTTGTCCAACCAATTCGCCGTTTGGGCACAATTATCCCAGCAATGGCAATGGCGGCCTCGGCGGGTGAACGCATTTTTGAGATTCTGGATGCACCTTCTGAAGTGCGGGATGCGCCCGACGCCTATCCTTTGCCACCCGTAAGCGGGCATGTCCATTTTGAAAAAGTCAGCTTCGCCTATTTTGGGCGCCATCAGGTGCTCAAAGAAATCTGGATTGACGCCCAGCCCGGCCAGATTATCGCGTTGTTGGGCGCAACTGGCTCGGGTAAATCATCCATTATCAATTTGATCCCGCGCTTCTATGATCCCACTTCAGGCAGCATTACGATTGACGGTCACGATTTGCGCAAGGTGACGCTCAATTCGCTGCGCGATCAGATTGGGATTGTGTTGCAAGAGACGACGCTCTTTGCCACGACGATCCGCGAAAACATTGCCTTTGGCCGCCCAGATGCGACTGACGAAGAAGTACACGCCGCTGCGCAGGCCGCGCAGGCGCATGATTTCATTCAAAGCATGCCCGATGGTTATGCCACACATGTGGGTGAACGCGGGGCAACACTTTCGGGCGGCCAAAAGCAGCGCGTCGCCATTGCCCGCGCCCTGCTCAAAGACCCGCGTATCTTATTGCTCGACGATGCAACGGCCAGCGTCGATACCGAAACCGAACGCCAGATTCAGATGGCGCTGGCCCGCTTGATGCAGGGGCGCACCTCCTTTGTGATTGCGCAACGGTTGAGCACCGTGCGCATGGCCAATCAGATTCTGGTGCTAGAAAAAGGCCGGATTGCCGCAACGGGCACGCACCAGGCATTATTGCGTACCTCTGAGTTGTATGCGAAGATTTATCATGGGCAGCTAAAGCGGGATTAAGAGCCGGGGCCTCACCCCCTAGCCCCCTCTCCTGAATCGAAAGGCTGAGTTCAGAAGAGGGGAATAAAACCGATTGCTGGTCTCCCCTCTCCTGAAACAGCCCTATCGTTCAGGAGAGGGGGGCACCCACAGGGCGCGGGGGTGAGGCATGTAGTTCCATTAACTATTCACAGTTAACTATTCACAGTTAACCATTCACCATTAATTATTCCTATGGCCTTTTCAATCGGTAGTAGTGGGGCAAATATGGGGCCACGTGGCGCGCTGGAACGTTTCAGCGGCGACGTGGAGGGGCGGGCTTTTGACCCGCATGTGGTGCGCCGAATGTTGGCCTATTTACGCCCGCATTGGCAACGCATGATCATTGCCACGGCGCTCATGGTGGTGGCGACTGTACTGACCTTGTTGACGCCCTATTTGATCAAAGTGGCGATTGACCGCTACATTACGCAGGGTGACAGTGCCGGCCTAAGTCGTCTAGCACTTTGGATCAGCGTGACGTTTGTCGGCACGTATGTGACCACGGTTGGTCAGAGCTATCTACTTTCCTGGGTGGGACAACGCGTGCTGGCGACGATGCGTTCGCAACTTTTCCATCACCTGCAAAACCTTTCACTCAGCTACCATGACGGCCATATCATTGGCGTCACAGTTTCACGCGTGATCAACGACGTAGCGGAGATCAACGAATTGATTTCCGAAGGTTTTATCAACATTGTCGGGGATGTTTTGCTTTTAGTAGGTACGATCATTGTCATGTTTTCGATGAGCCCCACACTGGCGCTCTATACGTTTACTGTCTTACCCTTGATGATCGTAACCACCTGGCTCTTTGCCCGCCATGCGCGCGTCGCCTTTCGCCAGACGCGCGCCAAAATTGCCGCTGTCGTCGGTGATTTGGCGGAAAATATTTCAGGCATGCGCGTGATTCAGGCTTTTGCGCAGGAAAACGCCTCGCAAGAACGGTTTGATACCGTCAATCGTGCCAATCGCGATGCCTCAGTAGCGGCGATGTCACTCTCGTTCATCTTTTTGCCCACCGTAGATTTTCTGGGCATGTTGGCCACGGCGATCGTGCTCTGGTTTGGCGGCTTGGCCGTACTGCACAATCAGTTGACGGTGGGCATTATGGTGGCGTTTCTGGCCTACGTAACCCGCTTTTTCCAGCCGATCCAAGATATGAGCCAGCTCTATACCACCATGCAATCAGCCATGGCCGGCGGCGAGCGCATCTTAGAATTGCTGGATACCCAGCCGGCGGTCGCTGATCCAGCGGACGGCGCGGAGATAAGGCCGATCCGGGGACGCATCGAATTGCGTGAAGTCGATTTCTTATACCGCGAAGACACACCCGTCTTGCGCGCTATCAACTTGATAGTTGAGCCTGGGCAGACACTGGCGCTGGTCGGGCCAACCGGTGCGGGCAAGACTTCGATTGCCAATCTCATCGCCCGTTTTTATGACGTGACCGGCGGCGTAGTGTTGATTGACGATGTCGATGTGCGCACAGTCACCCAGAATTCACTGCGCCGTCAGATGGGGCTGGTGCCGCAAGACCCCTTTCTCTTTCCCGGCACCATTCTCGACAACATTCGCTTTGGCGATCCCAACGCACCCGATAGCGCCGTGGAATCAGCAGCCACCTCGGCCAACGCCCACGAATTTATTGTAGCCTTGCCCCAAGGCTACGCCACGCCAATCATGGAAGGCAGCGCCAATATCTCGATTGGGCAACGCCAACTGATCTGCATTGCGCGCGCCGTGCTGGCCGACCCGCGCATCCTGATCCTCGATGAAGCCACCGCCAGTGTCGACACCGTCACCGAAGGATTGATTCAGGAAGCCCTCGACCGACTGCTCGAAGGGCGCACGTCGATTGTGATTGCGCATCGTTTGAGCACAATTCGCAAAGCCAATCTAATTTGTGTGGTGCAGCAGGGGCAAATTATCGAACATGGGACGCATTATGAATTATTAGCCGCCAATGGGCTGTATGCGCAGCTTTATGCCCGACAGTTTGTAGAGCTGAATAATCCTAGCGATTCAAAAGCGGTCTAACTGCCCCATGCGTTTCCGTTTATGCTGGCTTATTTGGCCTGGACTG
>JBBREZ010000476.1:0-5465 GCA_038225095.1 Caldilineales bacterium | reverse complement strand
GTGAGCTACCCAAGCCTAAAGGCGTTGGGCTTCGGACGGGCTGATCAGCTTACAAGCGCTAAAATCATGTCGGCCTGAAGGCCATCCCGTTGCGTGACTTTCCGTGGCTCCCACGGTAGTTTGAAGAAAACACTTCGACCTGTGATCGTCGAACATTTTACGCACTAGACGATTTCCTAGTGCAACCAGCAATATTCGGTTTGTTAAGGTGCTATGGCTGTAATTATAGCACAGATTGGCTGAAAACACCATGTCAAAACGCTTACAAAGACTGCAAAATCACAGTGAAGGGAAGTACAATACGGATCGTGCTAAAGCACCGGATAGCAGTAGCTATCCGCACAACGTTAGCCCCTTATATCCCAATGCTAAAGCGATGGGTTTTACGGGGCTTTCCTATAATGGGCGACCGGGCTGCGTACAATGTGGCCTATGCGTGGGTTTTGCCTGTCCCTCCGAAAGCAAGAATGGCACGCACAACACGGCAATCCCACGGGCGCTGGCCACAGGTAACTGTACGTTGCTAACGGAAACCCAGGTTCGGCGCATCAAGACCGACGCGCAAGGCAAAGTGACCGGCGTCGCGTTGATGGCCGTGGTGAACAATCAAACAGTTGAGCGCACGGTGCGCGCCCACCAGGTAATTGTCTCAGCCGGGGCGATTGAGTCGGCGCGCTTATTGCTCAACAGTGCGACGTTTGCCCATCCACACGGTCTGGGCAATCAGCACGATCAGGTAGGTCGCCATTTACAAGGCCACATTTACACGGGTGCACTTGGTCTGTTTGATGAGAAAATTGAGGAGTGTAACGGGCCAGGTGTTTCGCTGTCCACCTGCGACTTCAATCATGGCAATCCAGGCATCCTGGGCGGCGGCATGTTGGCGAACGAGTTTACCAAGTTGCCAATTATTTTTTGGCGCAGCGGTCTGCCGCCTGGTCTATCACGCTGGGGCGCGAGCAACAAAGCGTACATGCGCGACGCTTATCGGCGCACGTTGCATGTGATGGGGCCGGTGCAGGAAATTCCCACCCCAGACATGCGCGTGACCGTCGATCCACAAGTCAAAGATCACTTTGGCGTGCCAGTGGCGCGCTTAAGTGGGGTCTATCATGCGGCCAATCAGCCCGTCGCCGATTTTATGCGCGCCCGCGCTGAAGAGTGGCTGTGGGCCAGCGGCGCCAAGCAAGTGTGGAGTTCACCCAACGTCCCTCGCTTGAGCGGCGGTCAACACCAAGCTGGCACTTGTCGCATGGGCAACGATCCCCGCACTTCGGTGACGGATCAATGGGGGCGCGTTCACGGGCATGACAATCTGTATGTTGTAGACGGCTCGCTGCATGTCACCAACGGTGGCTTCAACCCAGTGCTGACGATCATGGCGCTGGCGTTTCGGTGTGCGGAACATATTGCGGATCAGACAAAATGAAGCCAATTCAAGTTTTCTCACTCCAACCGGAACGCATCCCAGAGGCCGCGGTGCTCGTGGCCCATGCGCTCTATGTGACTGATTGGACGGATGAGCAATTGCGCGCCGCCGAGGTTGCGCTGCAACGTCAGTTATCCGTGGGGTATATGGACACGCTAATGGCCGAACAGGATGGCGCTTTAATCGGTTTTGCCTTTGTCAATTGGGGTTTCTCCATCCGCAAGGGCGCACCGTTTGCCCATATCCAACTGCTCTTCACCTTGCCATCCCACCGGCGGCTGGGCGTTGGACGCCAGCTACTCGAAACGGTCAAGCAACTGGCCTTGACGCGTGGCGCCTGTCGGGTCGAACTAGAAACTGACACCGACAACCTGACAGCCCGCTCCTTATACGAGTCGGTGGGCTATGAACGGTTGCGCGATAAAGAAATATATATGCTGTTCTTCTCTAAATAATCCTTGCTGATGCGTGATGAGTGATTGTCAACCTTCACTCATCACTTATCACCCCTCTCACCCAAGCTTATAAAACAAGATCGCATTATCGTGGAACAGCTTGTGCAGTTCCGCGTCTGAACAGTCACTCACCGCCCACTCTAGCGTTTCCACCCAGCGTGGGTATTCGGTTGCTTGATAAGCTACCGGCCAGTCGCCGCCGTACATGACGCGCTCAAAGCCAAAGCTGTCGATCACATGGTCGATGTATGGCTTCAGATCTTCGCGCGTCCACTGTTGATAATCCGCTTCAGTCACCAGGCCCGAAACTTTACACCAGACGTTGGGAAAATCGGCCAAGGTCTGGATTGCTTGTCGCCACGGCTCAAACAGTTGGTGCTTGATATCTGGTTTGCCAATGTGATCGAGGATAAAGACCACATTCGGACATTGCGCGACCAACTTGATCGTGTTGGCCAGCTGGCCGTGCGAAATACAAATGTCGAAGCTCAAATTGTAGTCGGCCAGCGCCTGCACCCCTTTGACAAAGTCTGGGCGCAGGCAAAATTCTTGATCCGGCTCAAACTGGATGATCCGCCGCACGCCTTTGATCAGTGAATTTTCTGCAAATTTTTCCAGATCGGCGCGGGCGGCTTCTCCATGCTCCAACGGCGCCCACGGCACGATCCCTTGCACGCGTGAATCCTGCTGAGCCAGACTGGTGACCCAGGCGGCTTCTGCGCGGAACTGCGCAAAATCGCATTCACATTGCAAGAAGACCATCTTTTCAACGGACACGGGTCCACAGGCGCGCTTGTAATCTTTGAGCAGGTAAGGTTTATTCAACAGCGCGTTGTCATCCAGCCAAGGATAACGAAGATGGCTAGGATCCCACAGATGTACATGAGTGTCAATAATAGGGAACTGAAGCATACGAACTCCTTTGTTTTAGCGGGTTTGTCGTTTTTGATGGAAGACGGCAACGAATTACGCGAATTTGCACGAAAATATACGCCGTTTTATTCGTGCAAATTCGCGTAATTCGTTGCCATAGTTTTTTATATCTCGTCTACGCCAATAGAGCTTTGCTTACTGAGACCAGCAAAGCTTGAGGATCGGCCTTGCCAAAGCGAGTTGTCATCAATCCCTAATCCTTTTATAATATGGGTACGAAAAAAGGTCAAACATCTAATGGCCGCGACAGAAGCTACCCAAAGGAAGCAATTCATGGAACAAAAGCAAATTCGCGTTGGCATCGCAGGGTTGGGGCGGAGCGGCTGGGACATTCACGCCCGCTTGCTCGGATCCTTGCCAGAACAATATCAGGTGGTGGCCGTGTTAGACGCCGACGCCAACCGTCGACAAGAGGCGATTGACCGTTTTGATTGTCAGGCGTACACGGATTACACCGAACTAATCCAGGAACCAGCCGTTGAACTAGTGGTTGTCTCGCTGCCCAGTTTTTTGCATGCAGATGGTGCGATTGCGGCGCTCCAGGCCGGTAAATATGTAGTCTGCGAAAAACCGATGGCTACTTCGTTGGCCGATGCCGACCGCATGATCGCGGCAGCCGAAGCCACGGGTAAGATGCTAACGATCTTCCAGCAACGGCGCTATCATCCTGATTTTGTGCAGGTGCAAAAAGTGATTGACAGTGGTATCTTGGGCCGCCTTGTGCAGATTCGCCTTACGGCGTCTGGTTTCAGTCGACGCTGGGATTGGCAAACGTTGCAAAAGTTCGGCGGCGGCAGCCTCAACAACACCGGTCCACATTTTCTCGACCAGGCCCTGCAACTCTTTGGCGACGCCTATCCGGATGAAGTCTTCTGTCATCTGGACCGCACGCTGACACTGGGCGATGCTGATGATCATGTCAAACTGGTCTTTAAGGGCAAGGATGCGCCGACCGTCGATATCGAAATTAGCAGCGCGTGCGCCTATCCGGGGGAAACCTGGAATATCATGGGCACGCGCGGCGGGTTGGCCGGTTCAACCAAACAATTGCGCTGGAAATGGTTTGATCCGGCGGTGCAGACGCCGAGAGCGCTTGACACCCAACCCACACCCGACCGCAGTTACAACCGCGATGACATCCAATGGCAAGAGGACAGTTGGGACGTTGCCAACGATAGATCCCCTGGCGAGCCCGGTTTCTATCTTGACTTGTACGAAACGATCCGTCAGAGCAAACCGCTGGCGATCACGCCGCAAAGTGTGCGGCGCGTGATGTGGTTGAGCGAAGAGTGTCATCGCCTATGCCCGTTGCCGCAGGAAATTTTATAATCCGCAGATTACACAGATTAAAAATCAAGGAGAATCAAACCATGCCCGACCTTTTTTCGCTCGCTTACAGTACACTAGGTTGCCCCGATTGGACGTTGGAACACGCGGCTGAACAGGCGGCTGCGAACGGTTATCGCGGCTTGGAAATTCGCTGGCTCGATGGCGGGATTATTCCGGTCGATATGCCAGCCCAACGACGGCGTGAGATTAAACAAATTATGCAACAGAACGATCTTGAGATCACTGGGCTGGGGCTTTCCACCCGTTTCTCATCACCAGACGCGGCGGAGCGTGCGAGCAATTTGAACGACTTACGCCGCTATCTGGAACTGGCCAATGATCTCGGCGCGCCCATGGTGCGCACCTTTGGCGGCAATGTCCAGCCCGATTGCACGATTGAACAAACCATTGATTGGGTAGCCGAAAATCTAGCCGCCGCCATGCCGGAAGCCGAAAAACAGGGTGTTACCGTGTTGTTGGAAACGCATGATGCCTTTTGTCGCGGCGCCGAAGTGGCGAAAGTGTTGGCGCAGGTAGAACATCCACGCCTGGCCGCGGTTTGGGATGTGCATCACCCGTTCCGCATGGGCGAATCGATTGAAGAGACCTGGCAATTGATCGGCGCGCGCACGGCGCATGTCCACATCAAAGATGCGCGTTTACGCGACGATGGCGCGTGGCAACTCGTGTTGCTCGGCAAAGGTGAAGTGCCTTGTCGCGCTGTGGTTGAGCTGCTGTACCGCGCCGGTTACAAGGGTGCGATCAGTGCCGAATGGGAGAAAAAGTGGCACCCCGAGATTGAAGAGCCAGAGATTGCGATGCCGCAACATGCGCAGGTGTTGAGGCAGTGGTTTGGTCAGATCGCTCCATAGTCCTAATCTGGATAGGCAGAACCAAATTTCTGCAACAAATTGCAGAAATTGATTCACAAAAATTCGTGTAATTCGTTGCAGAAAAAGAATTTGACTGATACAGTAGAATGAAAATATGAAGCACAGTCATATACCCACCGAAGAAGCAAAAAACAAGCAACTTCCCGGCTCTGATGTATTCCGCTATTCTCATATCGTTTATCTCAACGATCGTCACCGCGACTGGATAGTTGTTGCACTGAACCGAGAAGCATACAAAGCATTTTCAGACACAATTCTTGTTAGAAATAGAGCAGATTTAATGGCCGAGCAAGAGGCTTTCAAGGAATGGTTAAAGCAGGGAGGTTTCAGCTCAAAGTTACCGCCCCCATGGAACGCATCTGGATTAAGCCAATTGGAGTATATGAACTATGAACACCTCAAACTTGCAGGTGGCTTCGAGCTTCA
>JBBREZ010000475.1:0-5479 GCA_038225095.1 Caldilineales bacterium | reverse complement strand
GCCCTCTTCGGGACGGGCGGTGAAACGCACAGAGCACTGTATAAATCCGTCCCAATCGACGCCACTCATGCTTGAGTGGCATTGGAGCTGAACATGAAAGCGAACGTTTACGATAAAGGCCGAGCCCTCGATGTGCCTCAGATCAATGAGGCAGGGAAACCTACGCCTCAGAAAACCAAAGCGCCGGCAAAAGCAGGTTCGGCAGCGTGGCTCGTGCCCACCGCCCTGATCATGCTCATCGTCATTCCGATCGCCGGCGGCGCCTTCCGCTTAACCCAGTTGGCCAGCGGCGCGGAAATCACGCCCGCCAACGCACGGTTCTTTGCGTCGCCCCTGCCTGTGGTGCTGCACATCCTCAGCGTCATCCTCTATACCATCCTGGGTGCCTTTCAGTTCGTCCCTAGCCTCCGTCAGCGGCGGCGCAGCTGGCATCGCATCGCCGGGCGGCTCCTGATCCCATGCGGCCTGGTGGCGGCGTTTTCGGGGCTGTGGATGACCCAGTTCTATCCCTGGCCGAAAGGCGACGGTGTGATCTTATATGGGTTGCGGCTGCTGTTTGGGTCGGCGATGTTCCTCTCCATTCTGCTTGGCGTCGCCGCCATCCGCCGACGCGATTTTGCCCAGCACGGTGACTGGATGCTGCGCGGCTATGCAATTGGCATGGGCGCGGGCACACAGGCGCTGATCCTAATGGCTGGGGAGATGATTGCCGGCAAGCCGAGCGTACTCAGTCGAGCGGTTCTGATGGGTGCGGCCTGGGTGATCAACCTCGCCGTGGCTGAATGGATCATCCGTAGACGGTCGGCCCCGCCAGCCCGCACGGCAGCAAAAGTGGTCATTGAAGTGGCAGGGAGGGCGTCATGATGCCAAAGATTGCAGCCTGGCTCTATACCATCGTCGCGGCTGGCCTTATCCTCTTTCAACTGGCGTTGGCGGCTGGCGCGCCGTGGGGTGAATTTGCGATGGGCGGCACATTCCCAGGGCAATTCCCGCCAACGATGCGGGTAGCCGCCGTGCTCCAAGCTGCCGTGATTGTCGGTATGGTGACGGTCGTATTGGCGCGGGCGGGAATTTCCTTCACTGGCTGGGTGCGGCGCACACGCTGGCTGATCTGGGTGGTGGTTGGGTATGGCGCGATTGGTCTCATTCTCAACCTGATCACACCCAGCACTGGTGAACGCGCACTCTGGGTGCCAGTGGCGTTGGTGATGTTGGTGAGCAGTGTGATTGTGGCAAGGGGGACAGCCACGCCGGAGTCTACTTTGTGATTTTGCTGAAGCTACGGGTAAGCGATCAACTCTACTGGTTTGACAGCAGCAGCAGCGTGCGGCTTGGTTGATACAGCGCAAAATAAGTTTTCTTGACGTTATCAACTCGTTCTGAAACAGAAACAACACTTTTATAAGGAGAACGATGAATACATTCGATAATACGGTTAAACTCGATTCGCTAGGCGTTCAAAGCGCAGCCCTCATTCCCCTACCATTGGCGCGACGCATCGTGCTGCATTGGGTGGTGCGATTGCTGATCACATGGTTTGGCTTTGGTCTCTTGAGTTGGGCGAGTGTGGCTGGGCTTGAAGCCCTGTCGGTCGAAATCGGACCAATCGTCTCGGTAGGCGTGCTTGCAGTTTGCACCTTGCTCACGGTCTTTGCGGTTACGCGGCTGATTGAATGGCGCAACCCTGCAGAAATCGGTTTGGATTTGCGCTGTTTCGTCATCGACTGGCTCAAAGGCGCAGGGGTGGGTGCGGCATACTTATGCGCGGTTGTGGGCATCCTCGCATTGTTTGGCGGCTATCGAATGACCGGTGTCGCATTCGCAGGACAAGCACTGGCGGGTGGTCTCTTATTACACTTTCTAGTTGGCGTTTTTGAAGAAACCCTCTTTCGTGGCATTTTGTTTCGGTTTTTGGAAGAAGGGTTTGGGTCGTGGATTGCATTGACCCTGACCGCGCTCTTTTTTGGACTTTCGCACTGGGGTAACCCGAATGCCACGGTGTGGAGCGCCCTCGCAATTGCGTTGGAGGCTGGTATCTTGTTCGGCGCCGTCTATATGGCAACCCGCAGTTTGTGGATTGCGATGGGGTTGCACACGGCCTGGAATTTTCTTCAGGGCAATATTTTCGGCGTTGCTGTCTCGGGTAACGGAGCGCCGACCGACAGCCTGTTTAGACCGCTCATTCAGGGCAATCGATGGCTGACCGGTGGGGCGTTTGGTATCGAAGCCAGCGTAATTACGGTTGTGTTGGGGCTTGGCTTGGGCATCTATTTTATTGTTCATGCCGTGCGCCAGAAACGCATCCTGCGCGGGTTATTGTGGCGCGGCGGAATCAACGGGCTTAGCAACGTTTCTTGACGTACTCCCACGACTAAAGTCGAGGGGTTCTGGGGTCAAACAGCGATAGCCCAACAAGCCGGTCTTACATCGCCTAGCCCAAGAGAAGACGCCCCTTCTCTTTGTGCAGTTTTAAACGTACTTCGGTACGTTAAATGTTTTACGTGAGTGACGATTCCCACTCACAACCGCCAATATTTAGTTGTTAATGGGCGTACGAACCGCGGGAGCTTTTACCCTGCCTCACGGCTTGAACCTTCATAGTATAGCATAGATCGAGGCATTGAACTAGGACAATGAGCTTACAACAATGCCCCAAACGAGTACGTTTGGCGGCTGACGCTTCAGCATCGAAGCGACTCCATCCCACGACTAAAGCTCGTGGGCCTTCCGCCGAATGCTCGTAAATAACACCTAATCCATTCATTGAACCATATTGTATGGATGTATATGGTATGGTAGCATACCTATGAGCGCAGCCCTTCAATGACCTGATCCAAGTATGGCAATAATGCCTCTCTAATCAATTCCTGCTGGCTTTTACGGGTCTTCTCTGACACATATTGTAGCTTGAGCAGCACAGGTTCATTAAGCCGTAGATTGACCGATTTAATCACATCCTCACGAACTTTTGAATCTTCCCAAGGATACAAGACATCAACTTCTTTATTCGCTGCCTTGATGAACGCTTCAGCCGTTTGCTTTGGCGGTTTCAAAGTCATTTTATTAGCCATTTAGCACCTCGTTATAAAAACTCAACATCTCATCAACTGCTTTCGGATCACGGTCATTCTTCTGCACTTCGGTTACAGCCATCCCGCCTACCGGCGCTTTAGCAAACGCTCGCCTGATACGAATCACACTCTGACAGAATTTCATGCCTTCAATGTCGTTAGCAAGCAACAACACTTCATCAACCTCTTTTACGGCTGGGTTTGTGTGGGCGCCGTTTACGACAAAGAAGAACTGCAAGCTCGGATTGTACATCTGGCTTTGCTGGGAGATCTGGATAATTTTCGGTAGCGTCCAAACATCAAACTGCGCCGGCCTGACAGGGATAAAAAGCTTATCCGCAGCGAGGATCGATGCTCGCAATTCCTCAGAGTCATAACCACCGGCATCAACAAAAATATTCTCGTACTTCTTGGCTAAAGATTTTAATTCATTGGTGAGGGATAATCCACCAAATTTCTGCACGCACGGTACACGGGATAACGTTCGGCTTTCATCCCGAACCGATGCCCAGGCCGAGGCCGATCCTTGCCGGTCTGCATCAACGAGAATCGAATCATGACCATTTGTAACATCAATCGCAACAAGGTTAGTAACTAAGGTACTTTTCCCGGTGCCGCCTTTAGTGCCGCCGATGACGACTATCATGAGGCCTCCTTATATGGTAGGGTTATCTAGCATACCGTATTATATGGTTTGGCATGGTACCACATAGCTGCAACTGAACAAAATAAATAGAGGAAACATTTGACCGTTTTCTCTATTAGCAGTAAGTGAGATGTCACCAGAGGAACTTGAAACTGGGGTGGCCGATGGCGAAAAGGTATCGGCTTAAATTCGAGGAAGGTGGATGACGTGACATCGAGCGCCTTCCCGATCATTTGCGCCAGCGGGTGAAACGTCCGTTTCAGTATTTTCCAACTAGTGTCTCGTCAAGCGTAAATTGATGGAATAGAAGAACTTGGGTAAACTTCTCCGAAAAGGAGAGAGAGATGCCCAAGAAACTATATAAAGTAGAACTAAGGTCAGATGAGCGAGAACATTTGAAAAATCTAATCTCATCTGGGCGTGAAAGTGCGAGAAAACTAACGCATGCCCGAATCTTATTGAAGGCGGATGAAGGCTGGCAGGACGAAGAAATTGCCCAAGCGCTAGAGATAAGTCGTCCGACAGTTGAGCGTGTCCGTATGAAATATGTGACAGAAGACTTAACAACTGCCCTCGAGCGTAGACCAACGACGCGAGAATATGAACGTAAGCTGGATGGTAGAGCTGAAGCCCATTTGGTGACGCTGGTCTGTAGTGAGCCGCCCAGTGGGTACAGTCGCTGGACATTGCGCCTGCTGAGCGATGAACTGGTGAAACTGGAAGAGGTTGCGGTCGAGAGCATTTCGCATGAAACGATTCGGCAGGTGTTAAAAAAAACGAACTTAAACCGTGGCAGCATGAACAGTGGGTAATTCCACCCACAGCCAATGCGGATTTCGTCTGTTGCATGGAAGATGTGCTTGACCTGTATCATGAAGCGTATGATCCTGCCTATCCGGTCATTTGTTTTGATGAAGGGGGCAAACAACTTTTCGCCGAAACCAGAACGCCGCTGCCCATCCAACCCGGTCACCCCCAACGCTTTGACTATGAATATGCGCGCTGTGGCACGGCCAACTTGTTTATGTTGTTTGAACCGTTGGCAGCTTGGCGTCAGGTGACCGTGACCGACCACCATACCATGCTCGATTTTGCTCATTGTCTGCGCGCTTTGGTCGATCTTCAGCGGCCCGAGGCCAAGTTGATCCGGGTTGTGCTCGATAATCTATCGACCCATTCGCTGGCCGCTCTTTATGAAGCCTTTGCACCGGCGGAAGCACGCCGGATTGCGCAAAAGCTCGAATTGCATTACACGCCTAAGCATGGTAGTTGGCTCAATATGGCCGAAATTGAACTCGGCGTTTTGCAACGGCAATGCTTGGATCGGCGCATCGATCACAAGGCTTTCCTTACGACAGAGGTTCATGCTTGGCAAGTGCAGCGAAATCAACGGGCTGCATCTGTAAACTGGCACTTCTCGACCGAGAATGCGCGGATCAAATTGCGCAAACTTTATCCGTCATTTCACGCTTGACGCGACACTAGGGGAGCGCAAGAAAATCAACGGCGCTACTGGTTTACGGTCTCCCAGCCAGATCAACTTCCCGTTTCACACAGCAGCCAGGCTCTTATCCAGAGCCTGGCTGCTGTGTGAATTCAAATCGAGTAAACTTGCGAATCACTTAGAGCCTGAATATTCAAACAGGCTCTTACCTAGCTTTTCCCCTCTGGTCGTCAAAAGAATGGTATAACGCGCTGCGTGAGTGACCAGAGAGGACGGGTCGGTTAATTATCAAACAGCCTCTTAGAAAACGTTCAACAT
>JBBREZ010000474.1:0-5490 GCA_038225095.1 Caldilineales bacterium | reverse complement strand
CCTTTTCAGACCGTTTCTAAGACAGATTTTTAGTTTGTGAACAAAATCACGCGTACGCTCAGCACGCCTTGCTTCGGCATAGTTAGCAGCCGGTGATGTGCCGCTACGCAACAATTGATCGGAAATATGCCGACCGGTCTGTGTTTTCGACAACTGTTCGCACAGCTTTATGATGCGGACGGCAAACTTGACCATGCGTTCCTCAAGGTCATCACCACGCGCCATTATTTGCCCTCTCAGACGGTCACGCGCCCGCATTAAAAATTATTTATTACTTGTTACTTATTATCTATTTTTTTCTGTCGCCATTCACTGCGCGCCGCCTGTGACACCATCAACTTCCCCCTAAGCGCCGCTTCATTTTCATCAGCCAGCAATTCACGAATTTCATGCACATGCTGCGTAAAGTTATCCAACTGTTCCAGCACAGCCGTGCGATTGGTCATCAAAATATCCATAAACATGCGCGTATCACTGGCGGCGACGCGGCTGGTGTCGCGGAAACCGCCGGCCGCTAATTGCCAAACCAGCGCGTCATCGCTGCCAACTTGCGCCACGGCGTGCACCAGCGCGCTGGCAAGCAGAAAAGGTAGATGGCTGATCGTCGCCACCAGCCGATCATGGCGACTTGCTTCTACGACAACGGGGCGCGCACCCACAGCTTCGGCCAATTCAATCGCCAGGCCAAGTGCTTCTGGGCTGGTGCGCGCCAACGGCGAGAGCACCCACGGCGCATTTCGGTATAAACCAGTCTCCGCTGCGCCAAAACCGGCGGTCTCTTTGCCACACATTGGATGCCCACCAATCGCTTGCACCCCTGTAGGTAATTGATCCAGCGCCGCACAAATCTCCGCTTTGGTGCTACCCATATCCATCACCAATGTCCCCGGCCACAGACGCGGGCCGATCTCGGCGATCATATCCACGATGGTGCGCACGGGTGTCGCCAGGATCACAATATCCGCACCAATCACACCGGTGTGGACATCGTTGGTCGCCAGATCAACGGCGCCAGAAAAGAATGCTTCCAACACCGTATCCGTGCGCCGAGCCACCCCACGCACTTCTCGGCACATTTTGCCCTGCACCAGATCCATACATAAACTAGCGCCCATCAAGCCGAGGCCGACGACGGCAACATTACAATTAGAAAGATGTTTGGTCATATTACAATTTTTGATTTACGATTGACGATTTACGAAGTCACTTTGTGGACAAAGTGACTTCGTAAATCGTCAATCTGAGATCGTAAATCTTAAATTTCTCTGCCAACCGCAGCGGCAACTGGCTTCAATTCGTCCATCAACTGTTTGAATTTCTCAAACGTCAAACTTTGCGCGCCGTCGCTCCAGGCCCGCTTGGGGTCGGGGTGTACTTCAACCATCAAGGCATCGGTGCCGGCCGCAACCGCCGCCTTGGCAATCGGGCTGACCAAATTCGACATGCCAGTGCCATGCGCTGGATCAGCCACAACAGGCAGATGAGTCAGTTCTTTGAGCAGAGGAATGGCATTGATATCGAACGTATTGCGCGTGGCCGTTTCGTAGGTGCGAATGCCGCGTTCACAGATCATCACCTGCATGTTGCCGCCGCTCAGAATATATTCGGCGCTCATGAGCAGTTCTTCGATTTTGCCGCTGATGCCGCGCTTGAGAAAGACTGGTTTCTTCACCTTGCCCAACGCTTTGAGCAGCGAGTAATTTTGCGTGTTGCGGGCGCCAACCTGGAAAATATCGGTGTATTCGCCAATCAATTCAATATCGTCGGTGCTCATGACTTCGGTGACAATGGGCAACCCGGTTTGCTCGCGCGCTTCTGCCAAGTAACGCAAGCCTTCTTCACCCAAACCTTGGAAGCTGTAGGGGCTGCTGCGTGGTTTGAACGCGCCGCCGCGCAAAATGGTTGCGCCGGCTGCCTTGACTGCGTGGGCCGTTTCCAGGATCATCTCGCGGCTCTCGACGCTACACGGTCCAGCCATCACAATCACCTTTTTGCCGCCAATTTGCACGCCATTGACATCAATAATCGTGGTCTGGTGACTGAAATCTCGGCTGGCGAGTTTATACGGCTGCATCACACGCATGGTCTTCTCAACGCCATCCATCGCTTCAAAGGTAGTTTGCTGGATCATGTGTTCATCCGCGCCAATCACACCAATAATTGTACGCGCCTCGCCGCGACTAAGATCAGCTTTTTTGCCAAGTTCCTCCACTCGTTTCACCACAGCCTCGATATCTTTTTGTTCTGCACTCTGTTTCATGACAATAATCATGATTTTTTCTCCTTAGATTAATCTGCTATCTTTGTTGATTGACGATTTACGAAGTCATCTCGTAGACGAAGCAGCCTCGTAAATCGTCAATATTTATGCCGCTAACAACTCAGCTAACACTTCCGCCTGCACCGGCTCGTTCGTTGGTGCATCGTCGATGAAGCGATCCACCGCCGCCGCCACCCGCCGGAGACTGCCCATCAAGGTGGTGAATTCTTCGAGCGTCAAACTTTGGCGACCGTCGCTCAGCGCTTTATCAGGGTCAGGGTGCACCTCAATAATCAGCGCATCAGCCCCCGCCGCCACTGCGGCCCTGGACATCGAGGGCACCAGTTCGCGTAAACCAGTCCCGTGCGACGGGTCAGCGACCACTGGCAAATGGCTAGTCTCTTTCAAGACTGGAATGGCGTTTAGATCAAAGGTGTTGCGCGTGGCCGTCTCGTAGGTGCGAATGCCGCGCTCACACAGCATGACCTTGGCATTGCCGCCGCTGACAATGTACTCAGCACACATGAGCAATTCTTTGATCATGCCGCTGATGCCGCGCTTGAGCATGACGGGGCGCGTTACCTTGCCAACGGCCTGCAACAAACCATAATTTTGCATATTGCGGGCGCCAATTTGCAAGATATCAGCATACTCGGCGACCATCGGCACGGCTTCAACCGTCATCACTTCGGTGATAATTGGCAGGCCGGTAATCTCACGCGCTTCGGCTAGGTATTGCAGGCCTTTCTCACCCAGACCCTGGAAATCGTAGGGGCTGGTGCGCGGTTTGAAAGCACCGCCACGCAGCACTTTGCCACCGGCCGCTTTGACCGCCTTGGCAATCTCGATGATCTGCTCGCGATTCTCTACGCTGCATGGGCCAGCCATCACAATAATTTCGGGGCCGCCAATCCGCACACCGCCGGCCAGTTCGATAATTGTGTTATCCGGACGCGCGGTGCGGCTGGCCAATTTATACGGTTCCTGGATGCGCATGGTCTGGCTGACGCCTGGCATGGCGTCAAAAACTTCGCGTGTGACGCCGGTCAAGTCGCCCACCAGGGCAACGACGGTGCGACTCTCGCCATAAATAGGATGGACAGCACAACCCATCTGCTCGGCGCGCTGGACGACGGCGCTGATCTCGGTGGCGGTTGCGCCTGGTTTCATAACAACGATCATGGTATAGCTCCTTTGGTTAAATCGATTGGTTACGTGTATAGACGAGATTCTGATCACGGAAAGTAGGGAGTAAGGAGTAAAGAAGTAGGAAGATTTGGTGCGCTTCCCATTCCTACTCCCCTACTTCCTAATCCCTACTTCATATCTGCAACAATTGCGCCTGCGCCGTGGATGCACCATTCTCCAACTGTGCGGCCGCCGGATAGCTGCCCAGCAACTTCACAAACGCCGCGCGGCTAAGCAGGCACATAATCGCTTCGCCAGCCGCTTTGTCTTGCCAGTGACCATCAAAGTCAAGATAGAAGACATATTGCCACGGTCGACCGCGGCGCGGGCGGCTCTCGATCTTGGTCAAATTGATCTGTCGGCGAGCGAACTCACCTAGAGCGTCATACAGCGTACCCGCCGTGTTCGGTACAGCAAAAACCAATGATGTCTTGGCGCGTTCGGTGCGTGGGGCATCGCCTTTGCCGACTACAAAAAAGCGTGTATAGTTATTTTGCAGATCTTCCACCCCTTCTTGCACAATTTCTAGGCCATAAATTTGCGCCGCTAATTTGCTAGCAATCACACCGATGCCGGCTTCTGGATTAGCGGCCAGGTCTTTGGCCGCGCCCGCCGTGTCATACCAGGGCATGGCCGTATAGTGGTGGCGATTCATAAATTCTTCGCACTGCGCCAACGCCTGCGGATGGCTGCGCACCTGCGTGATCTGGCTGGCGTTGCCGGCCACAACGAGCAAACAGTGGCGTACACGCAGCAAAATTTCGCCATGCACCTTCAAATCATGTTCCAACAGCAAATCGTAGGATTTATTGATGCTGCCCGCCGTCGAGTTCTCCACCGGCACCGCCCCAAAGTCGGCACGGCCGCTCTCCACGGCGTCAAAAAGATGCTCAAAGGCCTGGCACGGCAACGTCTGCACCTGCGCACCGAAATGTTGATAGACCGCTTCTTCTGAATAAGCGCCAGGTTCACCCTGGAAGGCCACAATGGTCATAAATGCCTCCTGAATAATTAATTATTGATTCACTACTTCCGATCGCCGCGCCAGACCGCCAATTGATCTTCAATCCACTGGTTCAGGCTTGCCATATCAACCGCTGAAAGGACAATTGTCTTGTCGGGGCGCAGACTTTTTGCCTCACGCAGGTAGACATGCTGAATCTCATTCTGCACCTTTTCCGTGTTCCAGTGCAGCATAATGCGAATACACAACGGCAGCGCGCCCGGCACATTCATTTCATGTCCACACATCAGCGGCACATCCAGCCAGCCCAACTGACGCGCCGCCAAGGCCGGAAAAACCGCTGTGACATCCGGCGTCGTCGTAAAAATCGCGCTGGCCACATCCATTGAATTGATCTCGTTCAGCCGGATCATCAAAGCCAATAATTCACGCGTCGCCTCTAACACCTCTTCGCGCTCATCCGCCTCAACTGTAATTGCGCCCCGCACCCCTCGACAAAACATAGTTCCTCGCTCCTCGGTGTGTGACCTCACCCTGATTCCCAGGTAGAAAGCAATTGGCGGCGAGATCTAAGGTCAAAAAAAAGAGAGCGGGGGCTTTTTGCCATTCCCCGCTCTCTTAGAGTTCAGTGTGCGTCTGGCATCAGCCAGCCATCATCTGTCTCCTTGCGCAGAATGGCGACGAGTTGCTAAAGCTAAAATAATCGTACCCAAAAGAAAACCCACGCGCAATAGGGCGTGGGTCGGCATAAAACACAAAGCAAGCAACGGCAGTATGGCTGCCGATGGGTGCAGGTTGATTCGATTGGTTACAACGTGTGTGTTCTAGTTGGGCCAACATAAGTAAGCTTATCGATAACAGGTCGCGCCAATAGCGCAGGATGACTTCAGAATGGCGATACGATAACACGAGATGATGCGGGTTGTCAAACCGGCAAGTATGTTGGGGTTATTTTCATTTTGCCCCTCCCAAAGCGTAATTTGTATTATCACCGAGATTAATCTAGCGACCCGACAGTTTGGCAATTAGGTGAGTATCAGAGAAAAGATCGGAGCAAAAACCGTCCGCAGTTGTCGGT
>JBBREZ010000473.1:0-5498 GCA_038225095.1 Caldilineales bacterium | reverse complement strand
AAGTTGCACATCGGTGGTGGCTGGATCGCCGCTGACGCAACCCTGCGCGATTCCGATTGGAACGCCCAGCACAAGGAAGTCTATGTCAATGGGCAACTGATCGATGAGGCAGCCTTTGGCAACGTCGATGCCGATGTGCCGGTGTTGGCCCTGCCCGGTCAAGCGACCGACAAAGTGCTTATGGTAAAACTACGCGTCTGGAATATCGTGTTGGAGAACTTGATGCCCGGTCAACTGACGCTACGCCATGTGATGCGGTTGGATAAGCCGTTGATACAAGGCAAGGCCACGATGCCAGCGGGTGTCTATGATTACACCTACAAGATTACGGTGGATGCGAATGCTGTAATGCCACAGGGTGCGCCAGCGCCGGTTAAGATCACAAGTGATACAACGCTTCCTGCGCAACAGATACCCTTGACGGGTACAGTCGAAGCGATGGAAACGTATACCATCACTCCGCCCACCATGTTAGTGGATACGACCGGAAGTGGCGAGTCTAACGAACTGGGTCACTTCACGGTGACTTGGAAATTTACCGTCAACCTCGACACCGGAGCGGGAGTTGGCTCGGCCCACTTCATCGCCGCCAACGGCGACAGCCTCGACACCACGTCGCTCGGCCAAGGTGATCCGACTGGAAAACCCGATGAAAATCGGGTGGTGGAACAGCACACCATTACGGGTGGAACAGGACGTTTCGCGGGTGCGACTGGAACCTTCACGTTGGATCGTCTGGCTAACAAGACCGGGGTCACAGCCGGGTCGTTCGACGGGAACATCGTGTTGCAAAAAGCCAAGTAAGCGGATGGTTGGAAGAGAGTGTATTATGGTGAGAGTCGGCGCATTCATACGCCGGCTCTTACCAACGCGATCGGGGACGATTGTCATGGATAGTTTGACAGAGATAGCGAATCAAGGAAGCTATGACTGCTGGGCAGCGGGCAGTTCATCAATACGCTTCACAACAACCGCATTTACGCAACCAGATTATGACTCCAGCAGTATAGAGGTGAATTTCATGAGAACTCAAACTTTGCTTCGATTGGGTGCTTTTGCAACCCTTGTGACAGCCTTGGGGGTCACCGTGGGCAATTTGATTTACTTTTTTGGAACGGTTGACACAGTTGCCTATACATGGTTGGTTTTTATCGTTTACACCATCGAGCTCTTTGCCATTATGGCGCTTTTCGCCGTGCAGGTAAAACGGGGCGACCTATTTAACCTTATTGGTTTTGTCCTGCTGATCATCGGTACTGTTTTCTATATCGTTAAAAACGCTGGCGAAATGTTGATCGTTACAGGTCTGCTGACAGAGGCGCAAATGGCTCAGGCAGGACACATCGGTTCATTTGCCGCACTGGATCTGATTGCAATCTGAGGGTTTAGAGTCGGCGCGATCATTTTCGGATATGGCATCTTTCGCGCAGGAATTTTCCCGCGTTGGGCTGGAATCCTACTGCTCCTCGTTGGGGTGACGGACATCTTTGGTAACATCCCAGGTGTCTTCTATCTATTTGCGGTTCTTTTGTCCGTTGCTTGGAGTTGGTTGGCTTTGGCGCTTTGGAACCACGCGAATGCCCCAGCGTAATTGACTGACGAGCGAATTTTTCATCCTCAAAGGAGGGCTGATAGCATGGAAATCAATACAAAAATCACATCGTCAAATCGATTGCGCGTATTGACAGGGAGACGCTGGGGTCGTTGAGCCAACAACAGGGCTACGAACTCGTCTCGTTTGCTGTATACTTTAGAACAGGCGACCTCCCTATCGGTTTTACTCTTCATACTGGAAAAACGTCTGGGGCTACGGTTATTGAAAGTACTAAACAATTGACGAGATGTTCTTTGACCCCTTTATGCTGATGACGAAAGCAACTTTGCTCTTCTAGTGAATCTGGAAAGCCTAATTTGTTGCCTGTCGCCATCCTAACCATTGCAATCGGCGACACCTGGAATGTGAGTGGACAAATGAAGAGTTACCTCGACTTTGATCTATCAATCGAAAAGCACGATACAGGCTATCACGCACGCGTGCTGAACTCGCCTGCCGGTCAGGCCAGCAACGAATTCAGCCTGCCTTTCTCAGAACTGGAGTTAGAGAATTTCCTGTTGAGGATTGGTCAGCAACGCCAGGGAATGCGGCGCATGGAGTCCACCGCGATGGCGGCTGCGAAACAATTTGGCGGGCAACTCTTTCAAGCCCTGTTTGCTGGCGAGATTAAGGGCTGTTTGCAGAGTAGCCTGGACGAAGCCAGCTATCGCAACGCTGGGTTGCGCATTCGTCTGCGGCTCTCCGGCTCACCCGATCTGTTAGATATTCCCTGGGAATTTCTGTACAACGCAACGCTCAATCGTTTTCTATTATTATCGATTGACTCACCTCTGGTGCGTTACCTGGATCTGCCTGGGCGCGTCAATAGCTTGAAGGTGACCCCGCCCTTGCGCATCCTGGTGATGATCGCCAGTCCGAGCGACTATATACCGCTGGATGTGGAACACGAATGGCAGGTGCTGAAACAGGCCGTGGCGGAGTTGGAAGCGCGCGGTCTGCTGGTCGTAGAACGGCTTGACCTAGCGACGCTTGCAGCGTTGCAGAAACAGTTGCAGCGGGCGGATTATCACATCTTCCACTTTATCGGTCATGGTGGCTATGACGCCCAAGCAGAAGATGGCGTGCTCCTATTGGAAGATGAGCGAGGGCAAAGTCGCGCCGTCAGCGGTCAATATCTAGGCATGATCTTGCACGATGCCAAGACGTTGCGCCTGGCCTTGCTCAACAGTTGCGAAGGGGCGCGCACGGCACGCACCGATCCGTTTGCGGGCGTTTGCCAGAGCTTACTACAGCAAGGCATCCCCGCCGTACTTGCCATGCAATTTGCCATCAGCGACAAGGCCGCGATCACGCTGGCGTGTGAGTTTTATACCGCACTGGCAGCCGGTTTACCGGTCGATACGGCGTTGACTGAAGCGCGCAAGGGCATCTTTGCCGATCACAATGACATTGAGTGGGGGACGCCAGTGCTGTACATGCGCACCCCAGACGGGCAGATTTTTGATGTGACAGGCACTTCCAAGCCGCAATCTACATCGCCAAGCGAAAGTGATCGCAAAGTTGATCCAATAACAAAAAGAAGACGGCCAACCTATCTCCTGTTGCTGTTGGCTGTGCCTGTGGTGTTGGTTGGCCTATGGTTGGTTTTCCGCCAAAGTGGTACTGTACCCATAGACAATTCCCAACCTAGTGCAGTGGTAATCGGTACGCCGTTCCCCACCGATTTGCCGACGCGCCCAACGCCAAGCGCCGACACCCAAGCAGTTGTGCCGGCACCTATTCAGCAAATTCTCAGCACGCCACTGCCAACAGAAACAGTTGCGCCGGCGCCCATCATGGCAGCCGCGGCTACAGAGCTACAATCCACATTGTCCGCCGAAGCAGCGACGTTGCCGTCTACGCCAGCCCCAACTTCTAGGCGCGCCGTCTACAATTTTGATGATGGGACAGGCGATGGCTGGGAACTGAATGCGAACTGGACAATTGTGAAGCTGGAGAGCGGAGGTGGGGCCTTGCAAGTCATCGCACCGCCAGACAACTGGTCCGCGACTTCACTGATAGACAAACTGGAATCTGCGTCTGATATGATGTTGCAAGTGCGGATGCGGGTCCTACAGCCTACCAACCCTAACAAGAGCGACGCCGATCTAAAGCTGTCGATCCGGGCGAACAACGGCGATCCTTCTGGCTTTGAATCGTATAGCTTGTATACCAGTCATTCTCTTCAAAATATTCGCGTACGCCGCGATGCAGCAGCAGGGTACGATGTTGGGGTGATATTAGGTAAAGTCGGATTCGCCTGGGAATTAAATCGTTGGTATACGCTGCGTATGGAAGCCAAAAGCAACCATATTAGCGTTTCGCTGGATGGTCAAGAGCTAGGTGCTATCACAGATGACGTATTGACGCGTGGAGATCTCTACCTGACCGCATTTTATGGCGCACAAATTCAGTTTGATGAGATTCAGGTAGAGAGATAAAACAATCACAAAAGAGGAGAACGATCATGAATCCACCTACACTCCGCATCGGCGCAACTGGCCCTGATGTGATCCTGTTGCAAACCCGGCTGAATGCGTTACCCAGTGCCCTGCCCCCGCTGGATGTCGATGGCGACTTCGGCCCCAACACCTTGCAACGGGTCAAGGAATTCCAGACCACCACCTTTGTGCACGGCGTGGTTGACCTTGAGACGTGGGCAAAGCTCCTGGTTGACGGGCCGCTGCCGCGCCAGACTTTTTATGTCGAAGGACGCCATCTGCACGACCCACTCGATAACAAAGTCATCCTGCGAGGGGTTAATAAAATGTCGGTGTGGGATCACGATGATCCCACCGGCACCACCTACTTTCCCGAAATTCGCCAAACCGGCACCAATTCGGTGCGCATTGTCTGGCTCATCACCAATGATGGCGTCGCCACCGACCCGACGATCCTGGATGCTTTGATCACCAACGCCCGGCAAAATCATCTCATCCCCATGATCGAGTTGCACGATGCCACGGGTGAATGGAATCGCTTACAGGATTTAGTCGATTACTGGGTGCAGCCAGCAATCGTCGCATTGATTCAAAAGCACCAAGCTTACCTACTGGTCAACATCGGCAACGAAGTCGGGAATGACACAGTGGATGCGGTTCAGTTTATTGCGGGTTATACGGATGCCATCCAATCCCTGCGCGCTGCTGGCATTCATACCCCACTGGTGATCGATTCTGCGGATTGGGGGAAGGATCTTGACCTACTGGATGCCAGCGCGGCCACCTTGCTGGCGGCGGACCCTGAACACAACCTGCTCTTCTCGGTTCACCTGTATTGGCCACTGGTCTGTGGTGCCGATGCTGACTTTATCCGTAACAAGTTAACGCATTCTGTCGGGCTTGGCTACCCGCTGATCGTGGGCGAATTCTCGAAGTATGGAGCTTTCCCTTTCTGTCTACCTGAACCCCGACCAAGCATGTGTAGCCCAAGTGGCGAGATCGATTACAAGACAATCCTTGAGACCTGTCACCAGCAAGAGATCGGTTGGTACGCGTGGGAATGGGGACCTGGCAATGGTTTTAACGAACCACTTTGTGCCGTGATGGATATGACACCGGATCGACTGTTTGCCCATCTCAAGCCAGGCTGGGCCGAGGAAGTTGCAATTTCTAGCCCATTCAGCATCAAGAATACTTCGGTGACACCACCAACAATGTGATCCGAAAAGAGTGATCCCAATAAGAAGCCGGCAATTTTGTGAAAAGGATCTCGCAATGCTAAAACTCATTGCGAGATCCTTTTCACTGCTATCTATTTTGACCTTAGCTGGCTGCACCCTCCAGGAGCTTTTCATATTCCATGCGATCCGCAGGGGGGAATGTTGTGGGGGGGATGCAAACCAATGCTTCAAATTTCGCTAACCATTCTGTCTCTTTAGCGCCAAGCTTTTGCGCCTGTGCGA
>JBBREZ010000472.1:0-5503 GCA_038225095.1 Caldilineales bacterium | reverse complement strand
GATCTTCAAGCACTTACGTATCAAATCATTGGATGTTCGATGGCAGTACACCGGAAAACAGGCCCTGGTTACCGCGAAAATACTTAGGCCATGTCAATGAAATAAGGATCCAGCGTTTGCCGAACAAAATCATGCGTAGGTGCGTGCTTGTAGCCGCACCATTGGGGTATACGAAGCACGTGCGGCTACAAGAACGCACCTACTGGATCCTTTATGCTTTGATGGCGCCTTATCAGCGTGATCTGCAGGCACATTTCCTGACACAAGGAATAGCTTGCGCGCCGCAGAAAAGGCTAGAAGTGTATGCCAGCGAGCAGAGTCATAAGCTGATTGGTTACTATATTCCAGACTTTATAATTGCCGACCAGATCATCGTTGAGATTAAAGCCCTACATGGCCTCGACAATAGCCATATCGCTCAGGTGATTGGTTATTTGGCTGTCACAGGATATAAAATCGGTTTGCTCATCAATTTTGGCCAGCGCAGCTTGAAATGGCAACGCATCTTAGCCCCCAAAAAGCTTCAGGAGCATCGTGTCAACCGGCAATAGTTATTTGTCCCTGATGGGTTAAAAGCGTAGTACAGCGGATTCTGGGGAGCAGATTGAACGGATTTCATTGCATAAATTCCGCTCAATCTGCTCCCAGAATCCGCTGCCAGTTACCCTCTTTGCAGCTTATAATGCTCTTGCAGGCTGCGCACGCTCAAGTCCTTCTGGCGCACGGCGCGAATGCCACTGACCGCAGCCTGGGCCGCAGAAAGCGTCGTGATCAAAGGAATGCCCACGCGTGTGGCCAGCGTGCGAATCTTGGCGCCATCTTCACGGGCATTCGGCCCCAACGGTGTGTTGATGATTAAGTGAATTTTGCCGTCACGAATGGCGTCGAGCGTGCCGTAGCCGCTTTCGGCAGCCTTGCCCAAAATGATCACCGGCGTGCCCGTATCCGTAATCAAATCGCCCGTGCCCGCCGTGGCATAGATCGTGAAACCCAGCCGGTGCAGATCGCGCGCAATCTTGACGGCGCCGCCTTTGTCATAATCATTCACTGTGATCAGCACGCCGCCCTCCTGGGGCAGACCCGTGCCCGCGCCCAACTGGCTTTTCGCAAAAGCGTGACCAAAGCTGGCCGCATGGCCCATCACTTCGCCCGTGGAGCGCATTTCTGGCCCCAACAACGCGTCAATGCCCGTGAATTTCTTCCAGGGCAACACCGCTTCTTTGACAAAGAAACCGTCCAACGTCGGCTCGGTGGTAAAATTTAACTCCGCTAGCGTCTTGCCCACCATCACCTGCGCGGCGATTTTGGCGAGCGGAATGCCGGTGGCTTTACTGACGAAAGGCACCGTGCGACTGGCGCGTGGGTTTACTTCCAGCACAAAGACGACATCCTCGCGGATCGCATATTGCACGTTCATCAAGCCGCGCACACCCAGCGCCATGCCCAACTTCTCGGTGTATTCGCGAATGATATTTAGATGATATTGACTGATCTTATACGGCGGCAACACGCAGGCACTGTCACCGCTGTGGATGCCCGCCTCTTCAATGTGTTGCATAATCCCACCGATGACCAAGCGCTCGCCGTCGCAGATCGCATCGACATCGATTTCATAGGCATCTTCCAGAAATTGGTCAATCAGAATTGGTCGATCTTGTGAGACGCTGACCGCTTCGGCCATATAGCGGCGCAGCGCAGTTTCGTCATCCACAACCGCCATCGCCCGCCCGCCCAGCACATACGAAGGCCGCACAACTACCGGATAGCCAATGCGCTCAGCGACGACAACCGCTTCATCGGCGTTGCGCGCCATGCCATGTTCTGGCGAGGGAATGTCCAATTTTTCTAGCACTTCACCAAAGAGATCGCGATCCTCCGCCAAATCAATCGCCTTGGGTTGTGTGCCCAGAATCGGCACACCCGCGGCATGCAAACTCGCGGCTAGATTTAACGGCGTCTGTCCCCCAAACTGCACAATTACACCAACTAGCGGCGAACTCCCTGTCTCCCTACGCCCACTCTCCCGCTCCACAATATTGAGCACATCCTCAAACGTCAGCGGCTCGAAATAAAGCCGGTCGCTTGTATCATAGTCTGTGCTGACGGTTTCTGGGTTGCAGTTGACCATGATCGTCTCATAGTCCAGCGCTTGCAGGGCAAAGCTGGCGTGGCAACAGCAATAATCAAACTCGATCCCCTGGCCAATCCGGTTGGGGCCACCACCCAGGATAATGACCTTGCGCCGCGTGGTCGGGGCGGCTTCACTTGCGCTTTCGTAACTGCTGTAGAGATAGGGCGTAAACGCTTCAAACTCGGCGGCGCACGTATCCACCTGATGATAAGTCGGTTCGATGCCGAGTTCCTCGCGCTGCTTTCGGATCGTCCGATCCGTAATGGGCGCGCCGTTGCCCATTGCCCACTGTCCCGTGCTGATTTTTTCCTTGACGATGCGCGCTAATTGGCTGTCGGAAAAGCCCAACCGTTTCGCCTGGCGTAACGTGATCCTATCAAGCTGATGGAGTTGCCGCTCAAATGCAACAATCTCGGCAATCTGGGCGACAAACCAGGGATCATAATGGGTAAGCTGGCAGACGGTCGCCATGTCCTGCACGCTGTCGTCACCCCGCTTCAACGTTTCGTAGACGGCGAATAAGCGGTCGCGGTTGGGGATGCGCAGTAGATCGTGCAGCTCGGTGTTGGCGTCGTAGCCTTTGAAATGACCGTCAACATCGCGCTCCATCACCCCAAACCCATCGCGTCCGATTTCCAAACTGCGAATGCCTTTTTGCAGCGCTTCTTTAAAGGTGCGGCCCATTGCCATCGCTTCGCCCACCGATTTCATCTGCGGCCCCAGTTCACGGTCTACACCAGGAAACTTTTCAAAGGCCCAGCGCGGGATTTTCACCACCACGTAATCGATCGATGGCTCGAAGGCAGCCACGGTCTGTTGCGTAATGTCATTTTTTAACTCGTCCAACGTATAACCAACCGCCACCTTGGCCGCTAGCTTGGCAATTGGAAAGCCAGTGGCTTTGGAGGCCAACGCACTGGAACGCGAGACGCGCGGGTTCATCTCGATCACCACCACGCGCCCAGTCAGCGGATCTACGCCAAACTGGACATTGCTGCCGCCGGTCTCGACGCCGACCACGCGCATCACGATGCGCGCCTGGTCGCGCAGGCGTTGATACTCCTTGTCGGTCAGCGTTTGCGCCGGTGCCACGGTGATGCTATCCCCCGTGTGTACGCCCATCGCGTCCAGGTTTTCAATTGTACAGACCACGACAAAATTGTCGGCACGGTCGCGCATCACTTCGAGTTCATACTCTTTCCAGCCGATCAGCGATTCTTCGATCAACACCGTGTGGACTGGGCTTTCTTTCAAGCCCCACGAGACTTTTCCGTCAAATTCTTCGGGCGTAAAGACTGTGCCGGCGCCGCTACCGCCCAACGTAAAACTTGGGCGGATGAAAATCGGGTAACGGCCAATTTCTTCGCTGGCAATGCGGTGCGCCTCTGCCAAGTTATGCGCAATGCCACTGCGCGGTGATTCCAGACCGGCCTGCGTCATGGCCTCTTTGAACAAGGCGCGGTCTTCGGCCACCTGCATCGAACGCAAATTGGCACCGATCAATTCGACGCCATATTTCGCCAGAATGCCGGCCTCGGCCAGCGCCACCGAAAGGTTGAGCCCAGTCTGGCCGCCAACCGTGGGCAGGAGTGCATCGGGGCGTTCTTTGGCAATGATTTTTTCCAACACATCAATCGTCAACGGCTCGATGTAAGTGGCATCGGCCATTTCGGGGTCGGTCATAATCGTGGCCGGGTTCGAGTTCACCAACACCACGCGATAGCCTTCCTGGCGCAATGCTTTACACGCCTGCACGCCGGAATAGTCAAATTCGCAAGCCTGACCAATGATGATCGGGCCAGAGCCGATAATGAGAATCGAAGAAATATCAGTTCGTTTTGGCACTTTACCCTCTTGACAATTTATGTTATAATCGGAATGTACTGGCTGGGTGGTCGTGTGTCCCCAAATCTGCCAACGGTAGGCGTGGCCTCGACAATATCGCGAAAGCGATCCCCAGTCGTTTTTATTAAATGATCTAGTCATGACGTAGGTGCGGTTTTTAACCGCACAATCGAGATGAACCAGATCTGTGCGGTTTTTAACCGCACCTACGCCATGACTGTCACTTGCTTTGATAATTTCGCAAAATCCGGCGCGCCACAACCGTCTTGTGTACCTCGTCCGGGCCGTCATAAATGCGTGCCGCGCGTTCGTGGCGATACCAGTAGGCGAGCGGCGTCTCATCCGTCATGCCGAGCGCGCCGTGCACCTGGATCGCGCGGTCGAGCACCTCCTGCAAGACGCTAGCCACTAAGAATTTAATTGTAGAAATCTCGATTCGCGCCGCTGCAGCGCCTTCGCGATCGATCTTCCAGGCCGCGTGTAAGACCATCAGGCGTGCCGCATCGATCTGGGCGCGGCTCTCGGCGATCCAATTTTGGACGGTCTGTTGCTCGCTCAACATGCCTTGCGGCGAAAGGCGGCGATGCGTAGCGCGGCGGCACATCAAATCAAAGGCGCGTTCGCAGATGCCGATCCAGCGCATGCAATGATGGATGCGCCCAGGCCCCAAGCGCTCTTGCGCAATCTGAAAACCGGCTCCTTCCGCCCCAAGCAAATTGCTCTGCGGCACGCGACAGTTTTCAAAGATGATTTCGGCGTGGCTGGCATGATCGCTGCCTTCTTCCCCCATAATCGAAATGTTGCGGACGCGCTTGAACCCTGGCGTGTTGGTCGGCACAATGATCTGGCTGGCGCGTTTATGGTTGCTCTCGGCGTCGGGCGCGGTGATCGCCATGACGATCGCCACCGCAGCGCCATCGGCCGCGGTCGAAAACCACTTATGGCCGTTGATCACGTAGTCACCGCCTTCTTTCACCGCCAGCGTATCCATCAGCACCGGATTAGAACCAGGGTTTTCCGGTTCGGTCATGCAAAAGCAACTACGGATTTCACCGCGTGTTAACGGCTCCAAAAAGGTTTTCTGCTGTGCTGCTGTACCAAACTGCATTAAAATTTCCATGTTGCCCACATCGGGCGCTTGACAGTTGAAGACATAGTGGCCCAGTGGACTGCGCCCCAATTCTTCGCTGATATGCGCATATTCGGCCAGCGTAAGCCCCAAGCCGCCATATTGTACGGGCAGAAACGGTGCCCACAAGCCAATCACTTTCACCTGTGCCCGTTTGACGGCGAGCACGGGCAGGAGATCACGAAACTCGCGATTGAGAAAATCCGGTTCCAACGGCACAACTTCGCGTTCAACAAAGCTGCGAATCCGTTCGATGAGCGGCTCGATGTGAGACGGAATGCTAAAATCCATCGTGATGCTCCTTTGGCGTGCGCGGTAATTTTACAAACGATAGCCCGTAAAGCCCACAAGCTTTAGCGGTGGGATATAAGAGCTTCACCGGTTGCTTTAGCAACTGC
>JBBREZ010000471.1:0-5515 GCA_038225095.1 Caldilineales bacterium | reverse complement strand
ATTTGATCTTTCGACCCAGGGCTATTTGACCATTGCTCATTTAAAAAAACATCCTCCAAATAGAAAAAATTGCCAATCTGCCAATATAAAAATGGCAAAATAAACGCTACAGTAGGGAAGCCGAGCTTCCTGAAAAATTTTGTGCGAAATTTGTTTCGCTTATTCTGTTAGTGCAATCACTTCGATTTCGACCAAGCCACCAAGCGGTAAAGCCGCTACTTGCACCGTACTACGTGCTGGTGGTTCAGATTTGAATATTTCGCCATAAATCGCGTTGACTTTAGCGAAATCTGCTATGTTTGCTAAAAAAATCGTCGTTTTAACGACTTTCTCGACGCCACTGCCAGATGCTGCCAGCACTGCCGCCAGATTCGCTAATACCTGGCGAGTCTGCGCTTCAATTCCTTCTTGCAATTTACCAGTTTGGGGGTTTAAGCCAAGTTGACCAGCGGCAAAAACGAAATTGCCTGCATGGATCGCTTGGGAATAAGGCCCAAGCGCAGCAGGCGCATGTTGTGTACTGATCACTTTTCGTTGCACCAGTTACCTCTCAAGGGGTACAGAATTCAATCGCGCACAGGTAGGACAGCAAGAACGAATCTTTACATTCGTTCTTATCGGTAAAGTAAGCATACCCTACACTTTGCGCAAGAGTAGTCGGAATTGTAATATATCTTTCTAATTCCGTCAAAACATCAGGACAAAGTTTTACAAAAATTACGCTTATTTAAGTTGAAAAATGTCTTACATCTAACCATTTACTGATTTATTCTAGAGTACGGGTCATATGGCAACTGCATCTCAGTCCTTTTTCGGCGGCCTAAGTGCGTTTAGCTGGGCACGATTGGCAAACTGCGCCGCATAATTTCGTAATTTTCCAAGGCGCGCCCGGCGCCTAGCGCTACACAGGCAATTGGATTCTCGGCTACATAGCAAGGTACGCCGGTCTCCTGTGTCAACAACTGTGCTACACTGCGCAATTGTGAACCACCACCGGTCAACACCATGCCTCGATCAATAATATCGGCAGCTAGCTCAGGCGGCGTCTTCTCCAACGTGGCGCGCACTGTGCTGACCACGGCCTGCAACGGCTCGCTAATCGCTTCCGTCACTTCGCTGCTATTAATATGGATAATCTTTGGCAGACCAGTCACCTGATCACGTCCACGCACTTCCATGGAGCGTACATCTTCCATGGGGAGCGCGCTGCCAATCGCGATTTTGATTTCCTCGGCGGTTTGTTCACCGATTAATAGGTTATATTTTTTGCGCACATAATTGACAATCGACTCATCAAACCGGTTGCCACCGACGCGTACACTGCTCCACACAACAATGTCATACATAGAGACGACCGCGCATTCTGTGGTGCCACCGCCCATATCAAGCACCATATTGCCGGTAGGCGTGCCGATTGGCAAACCGGCGCCATAGGCCGCAGCCAATGGCTCTGGAATCAAATAAGCGGCCCCGGCGCCGGCTTGCATTGCGGCATCGTGCACCGCCCGCTCTTCGACGCTAGTGACCCCGCGCGGTGTGCTGATCATTACCTTGGGCTTAAAGAGATTGCGAAACATGCGATTGCGCGGGCCAGCCACCGCTTCAATAAAATAGCGGAGCATGTGCTCAGTCACGACGAAATCGGCGATCACACCATCGCGAATCGGGCGCGCCACTTCGATGCTTTCGGGCGTGCGGCCTACCATGTCGTAGGCTTCGTGGCCGACCGCCACCATTGTGTTGTCGCGCAAACGGATGGCGACAACCGAAGGCTCATGCATAATAATGCCACGGCCTTTAACATGCACTAGAACGTTGACGGTGCCCAGGTCAATCCCAATATGTTTTTCAAACATAATTATCGTTTATTACCTCAGATCAATGACAACGCCGACATACAGCAGCGGCTGATAGAGATGACATTTTATTCACGATGACAAATAACCAGCCATCAGCAAGCCCAGCCTTTTTAGCTCGAAACCCTACAACAGGGCGCCTATATAAATAACATTCAGATCGTCAAACGCGCCATTGATGAATATTTGGAGTAACTATTCATTATAATAATGGCTCATTATGACGCATGATCGCTAATTATTATAATGTCTAAAGGAACTTGCTTCAAATCATTTCACCTAAAGTCATTTATAATAGACATGATTCGGAATCAGCATTCACCACAGGTAGCCATCACCTGTCTACCTGTCTACCTATTTCCCATCTTTGTTAATCAGATCATGTCTCATAGGCAAAACTGTTCCATATTGCAAGTATAAAAAAACGGGTTCCCTTTGTGAAGGAACCCGTTTTATCACTTTCGTGTAAATCTACATGGGGCGTTAACGACGCTATTCCTGTGTACTGTCATCAAACTGTGGCCCAGTGCGATGATGCGGCGCATGACGGCGTGCTAGCTTTAGCCGCAAATTGCTGTAACGCAATGCCGCCACCGCAGCAGGATCGTGCCGTTGCGAACTGCTTGCCTCAACCGAAGCGCGCGCCCGTTCACGAGCCTCTTCTGCACGTTGGATGTTGATTTCACCTGCGCTTTCTGCGGCTTGGGCCAAAATCGTCACCTTATTGGGGCGCACTTCTACCAAGCCACCACCTACAGCGATAAATTGCTTATCATTGCCTTTATGCAGGACAATTTCGCCGATATCGAGCGTAGAGATTAACGGTGTATGACCACGCAAGATCCCCATTTGTCCATCAGTACCGGGCAAAGTCACCATATCTACTTCTTGCGACAAGAGCCGTCGCTCCGGTGTAACGATGTCAACTAGAATAGGCATGAAAATGATTCCTTTTGAATTTACGATGATGGCGACCAAGAGTCGCCATCATCGTAGATCTTATTGCGCTCTTAGTAGCGCGCCTTTTTCTACAGCTTCTTCAATCGTACCTACCATGTAAAAGGCCGCTTCGGGCAAATCATCATGCTTGCCGTCTAAAATTTCTTGGAAGCCGCGCACCGTATCTTCAATTTTTACGAACTTGCCCGGTGTGCCTGTGAACTGCTCGGCCACGAACATTGGCTGCGTCAGGAAGCGCTGTATCTTGCGCGCCCGTGCGACGGTTAAACGATCATCTTCGCTCAACTCTTCGACCCCCAGAATGGCGATAATATCCTGCAAATCGCGGTAACGTTGGAGCGTGCGCTGGACCTGGCGCGTTACATCATAGTGTGCTTCGCCTACGATCAGCGGATCCAAGATGCGGCTGGTTGAGCCTAGCGGATCTACGGCCGGGAACAAAAATTGCTCGGCCAGCGCGCGTTGCAACGTAATCGTCGCATCAAGGTGAGCAAAGGTTGTCGCCGGGGCCGGATCAGTGTAGTCGTCAGCCGGTACATAAACTGCCTGCATCGATGTGATCGAGCCGGTCTTGGTCGAAGTGATGCGTTCTTGCAGCGTACCCATGTCGGTGCCCAAGGTTGGTGCATAACCGACGGCGCTGGGCAGGCGACCTAGCAAGGATGACACCTCAGAACCTGCTTGAACGAATCTGAAAATATTATCAACAAAGAGCAGCACATCGCGCCCTTCATCACGGAAATATTCGGCCATGGTGACGCCAGTCAGACCTACACGCAAGCGTGCGCCTGGTGGCTCGTTCATCTGGCCGAAGACCATGACCGTTGAACTCATAACACCCGATTCAATCATTTCGACCATGAGGTCATTACCCTCACGGCTGCGTTCACCTACGCCAGCAAAGACCGAGTAACCGCTATGAAATTCGGCCACATTGTGGATCAACTCTTGAATCACGACCGTCTTCCCCACACCCGCACCACCGAAAATACCGGTCTTACCACCGCGGGTAAAGGGGGAGATCAGATCAATCACTTTGACGCCGGTCACAAAGACTTCCGCTTGCGTGCTCTGTTCATCAAAACCTGGCGGTGCACGATGAATGGGGGCAAAAATTTGGGTGTCGACTGGGCCTTTGTTATCAATTGGTTCACCGATCACGTTAAACAGACGGCCCAAGGTTGCAGGCCCCACGGGGACACGGATCGGTTCCCCATCGGAGACAGCTTGCATGCCGCGGCGAACACCATCGGTGCTGCCCATAGAGACACTGCGCACAACATTGTTCCCCAATTGTTGCTCGACTTCAAATGTTAGATCGTTGCCGTCATCCATTTTTACTTTAACGGCGTCGTAGATTTCGGGTAAATGACCTTCTGGGAAGACAAAGTCTACCACTGGTCCGACCACGCTTTGGACTGAACCAACAAGTTGTTCAGACATTGTGGACCTCCTTATGATTGACGATTGACGATTGACGAGGTCACTTCGTCAATCGTCAATCAAAAATTATGCTCTGTTTCAAAGTAATAATATTGAATCTAAATTTTTAGGCGTTTTCCAGGGCTGCGCTACCACCAATAATATCCATCAATTCATTGGTGATACCTTCCTGGCGTGCTTTGTTATAGGTAAGCGTTAAGCTATCAATCAACTCACCGGCGGCGTCAGTTGCATTGCGCATTGCCACCATACGGGCAGAATGTTCGCTGGCAATTGATTCATATAAGGCTTGCAAGATCTGTACTTCGGTAAAGCCATAGAGCACATAGGTTAGTACGGCTTCTGGGCTGGGCTCGAAAATATATTGAGGCGCCATCGCCACCGAGGGCACCGCTGGTTCAACAGGCAACAGCTTGTGAACCACCGGCTCTTGACGGATTGCATTAATGAAATTTGTATAGATTAGATAAACTTCATCAAAATAACCCTGCATAAAATCGTCGATGACAACGCGGGTGATCGGTGAAGTGTTACCGGTTGTGGGCGCATCGGGCATTTTGGTAAATTCAGCGCGCACGACTGGATCGTAGCGGAGCAACCAATCCCGTCCTTTTCTACCCACGGTGACCACTTCCACCTCAACGCCTTCACGGCGCTTTTGGCGCATGAAGGTGGCTGCCTTGCGAATTACGTTGGCGTTGAAGCCACCAGCCAAGCCCCGATCTGCCGTCACCAGCACAAGCCCGATGCGCTTGATGGTGGCGCGTGGCTTGATCAGTGCGTTCATCTCACTCTCAACGTTCGTCAGGCGGGCAATATACGAAAGCACTTCACGGGCCTGTTCGGCATAGGGGCGCGTGGCCAATACCTGGGCTTGCGCCTTGCGCATCTTGGCCGCAGACACAGCTTCCATTGCCTTTGTCACTTGTGCAATATTTTTAACCGACCGAATACGGCGGCGGATTTCTCGTGTGTTAGCCAAGGGAAGATCTCCTTCAATTTACGATTTTGATTTACGACTGACGAGGTTGCCTCGACGGTATCGTTGCTTCTGCTTTCGAGCACGAATTGTCGAAAGCAGAGGAGCCTATATCGCCAAATCACTTCGTCAATCGCAGATCGTAAATCATAAATATTACGCTGGTGGGCTCCAGGTCTTGTTAAAGTCCTCAAGCGCCAGGCGTAATGAATTGATCGTATTATCGTCCAATTGTGTGGTGCGCAAAATGCTCTGGCCGATCTCTGGGTGGCTAGCA
>JBBREZ010000470.1:0-5517 GCA_038225095.1 Caldilineales bacterium | reverse complement strand
GCATGACAAACCTGCGATTTGCACCTAATTTTCAAGAGAAACGATGCTAGTGGGTTCGTCGCCATTTTGCCGTTCAAATGTTGGCGCAAAATGGCCTAAAACCGGGTCACTACTACTGGTCGCTAATTTAACGTTGTCGTACTAGTTAAATACAGGAGCATAACATGGATATTGCAATGATTGGATTGGGCAAAATGGGCGCCAATATGGCGACGCGGCTATTGGGCGGTGGTCATCGCGTGGTCGCCTATGACTTAAACGAAGCTGCGATTAAGGCGCTTGAGGAAAAGGGCGCCGTGGGCGCTCGCACTTTGGAAGAATTAGTCAAACAATTACCTACGCCGCGCGCGGTCTGGGTCATGGTGCCGTCCGGCAAGCCAACGGAAGACACCATTAACGCCGTTGCCGCCCAGTTGGCCCCCGGTGATATTGTGATCGACGGCGGCAATAGCAACTACAAAGATTCACAACGGCGTGCAGCAGCGCTAGCCGAAAAACAATTGAATTTTATCGATGTGGGTACCAGCGGCGGCATTTGGGGTTTGACCGAAGGCTATAGCATGATGGTGGGCGGGGATAAGGCTGTGGTGGAAAGCCTCCGCCCCATCTTTGCTACGTTGGCGCCCGGCGCGGATCAGGGCTGGGGTTATGTCGGGCCGTACGGCGCCGGTCACTTTGTCAAGATGGTGCATAACGGGATTGAGTATGGTCTGATGCAGGCATATGCCGAAGGCTTTGATCTGATGAAACACAAGACCGAACTCAACCTTGATTTGCATCAGATTGCTGAAATCTGGCGTTACGGCAGCGTCGTACGCTCCTGGCTATTGGATTTGACGGCCAATGCGCTGGGCGAAAATCCGAACATGGAAGGCATCGCCGCCTTTGTGCCCGATTCCGGCGAAGGGCGCTGGACGGTAGTCGAAGCGATTGATTTGGCTGTTTCGATCCCGGTAATTACAGCGGCGCTAGAACGGCGCTTCCGGTCGCGCGACACGGCCCCCTTCTCGGACAAGTTGCTGGCCGCCCTCCGCAATCAATTTGGAGGGCATGCGGTCAAGCACACGGGAACAGATGTCACAAAAACCAGTTGATGAAATCCAACTGGTGCAAAGATGTCTAGTCAAGATCGGGTACGTTTGTTATGTGGCAAACGTGACCGATCATCTTTTATGATTCTTCGTGCGGCTGGTTTTGGGCTGCGATAGCGCTCTGCACTTTTTCCCAGGCCTGCTCAACCTCCGCCACGGCCTCTGCCGCCGGCGGCTCCTCGGCATACCGGGCATAATTGTAACGCTCGGTCAGCGTGGTGAGTATGGCAGCTGTCTCCGGCAAGTGGTCGGCCAACTGTTGCTGATATTCGCGTGGCGTTTGTTCTGGCGGGCGCGCTTGCCCCAATTCAGTCGCAGCGGCCAGCAAATTTTGGTAGGCTGTCCGAATGGCGCGCCGCGTATCGCTCTCGCCAGCCAGGGATAAGAAAGGGCTCAGCGCGGCAACCGTGCGTAACCCACCAAATAATTTTTTCCACAGGCGGTTTAGCTGATCTTGCAATAAGTCGACAGATAAGATCGATTCGCGCTCTTCATCGGTCTCTTCCGTTTGTGCGGCCCAGAGGCGGCGCAGCACCAGAGCAAAAATCATAAGGATAATGAGCACAAAGATCCCCAGTGCAATCCAACGATAGGCATCTGGGATAACGGCCGCTACCGTCGAGAGCGGCTGGGGCGGCGGCAGCGGCGACATCACTTGGATCGGTTGGCGCTTCTCGTTACCGGCCAGCAAACTCATCAGCCACCGGATCAGCGGTTGCAGCAACCAGGCCACGAAATAGCCGATGACAAAGAGCACGTAGCTGATCGCGACTAGGATCGCGCTGATCCAGCCCCAAATTGTGCTGAGCACAACAGTAACCAGGTGTAATAGCGTCGCCACCTGCTCAGGCGCAATTAACAAGCTGACGAACAACCCCAACCCCAATAAGACGATTACGGTCACTGCGACGCTCAACAGCCAATAGCGATTAAGGGCCGGGGTCTTAGAGGTGCGTCGTTGGCCCAACCCCAGCGCGCGATCCAAGCCTACAGTAATTTTCAAACCGGATAAGGCCAATGCCGCCAGCCCTACCGCAAAAAAGAGCAGAATCAGGTTAAGCGAGGCGGCAGCCACGGGAAAATTATTCGTCGCCATCGTCACCAGATACAGCACAAGCATGATGATCCCAGCGACAAATGTGCCCCAGATGTCATCATGCCCCAACACCTTCATGGCATCCAATAAGCCACGCAGCCAGAGATAGATCAGGGCTAACAACATGAGTACAGGCGCAGGCAACTCATTCGCATTCAGGTGGATCAAAGCTTGGCCCAACATCACGAGCCAAGCGCTGTCCCACAAGCTAAATTCAGTGCGATAAAGCTGCCACCAGAGCGCCAACACGATGATAGCCAACCCCGCCAACGCCGCACCGAGCCGGGCCGGCACTGAGATGCCAGCCAGACGCTCTGCATCGCGCTTTTCAGGTTCGGTCGCCTGACTTGCCACCGCCCGCGCCAACGTTAGGCTGAGCACGGGCAAACCAATGATCAGAACGGGCGACAAGAGCGCTTGGTGAAAAGAAGGACTGAGCACAGCGCGTAATAAACCTAGCCAGGGCCACAGCCAGCAGAAACGCAACAGCGCCAGCAGCAGTGGCAACAGGCTATCGTCAAGCCACTGCCAACGACGCCAACGCATGCCAACGCTCCTTTCCGCCAATATGGACATATTGAACACCAAGTAAAGGGACAGAAAGCGTTGCTTTGCCCAACGCCACCAATGCCACGCCATATTCGCGCCGCCGCAAATCGACCAAGGTCTGTTGTAATAGTTTGCTGACAACTGGGCTGATCACCACGACGGTCGCGCCGGGAGGCAGACGACGAGCTTCGGTTTGCAACAACGTCTCGATTGCCCAGCGTCCATGACTTTCGTTGATCTGGGCCAGCGCCGTCAAAATTTGTACGAGTTGACTCGGATGATTGCCAGGTTGAATGCGGATGTAGCGGGATGTACCCGGCGCGTGGGCATTACAGACCAGGCCCACCGATTGACCATCTTCCCAAATTTTGCGGGCTAAAGAGGCCGCTGCGGTAATTGCGTATTCGCTCAGTTCGACGTCAAAGCCCTGGTAATAGTATTCCGCAGTGCTGATATTAAGAAAGAGCAGCACCGGCCGGTTGGCCGATGGTTCAAAGACCTTGGTTTGCAACGTCTGGCGGCGCGCCGTTGCCTTCCAGTGAATATGGCGAAAATTATCACCTTGGGTATATTCGCGCACACCCATCAGCCGCAACGGATCTTCGACCAGCCGGCGCGCGGTGCGAAAATCGCCAAAAGGATAGCGCGCCGGCAACCCCAACGCCGTAACCGGCACGAGGCGCGGAAAGACCACCAGGCTATCAATCTCTTCTAGAACGGCGCGCTGCACATTAAACCCAAAGAGATCACCCGACCGCAACTGCGCGGGACCAAAACTCCAGACGCCGCGCTGGGCCGCTTGCACCCGATAGCGCCGGGTCACGCGTTCATACCAGCGCAGCGAGAGCACATTGACCAGTTGGCGGCGTTCGCCGACCTCATCCTCTTCCACTTGCAGCGAGAGCAAAGGCAGGGCAGCAGGCAGCGAATCATCAATGCGCAGCCAGGCCAGCGGCAACGGTTTAGCGTTTGTGATCTCCACGCGCAAATCGGTCGTTTCGCCAAAATAGAGCCGCATGCTGCCAAAGTGGCGACGATACGTCACCGCCACCAAGCAATAGCGCGCCCACAGCGCCGACGCGCCGGCCACCAGCGCCAGAATAATGCTGATCAAAAACAGTAATTCCTGGCGCAAGATCACACTGATCAAAGCCAGCGCGCCGATAATCAAATACCAACGTTTGCTCATAAAGGATTAGGCATGCGACGCTGTCTCAAAGCTCAGTTGGGCAAACAAGAGCGCGATGGCAGCGTGATAGGCCGTCAGCCGTTCGTAACCTGTTTTTTCCTGGAATAACGCAGCTAGCGCGCGGAGGCCTGCTTCACCAAAATGCAAATCCGGTGCTGGTAGGCCAAATTCGGATTGTCCAAAATAATCAGGCAGCCAAGGAAACTCGCCCAAATAGAGACCTAGCGTGCTACGCCATAAGCGCTGCAAATAGACAGCCGCGGTGTACATGTGACGTAACGTCAGCGACGCGTTGGCATCTAAAGCGTCTACCAGTTCAGGCACATAACTAGCATAGGTTGGCTGGCGTAGAAACAGCAGAATCAGCGCCTCGCGCAATCGCGGATCAGTATGACAAGCCAAATCAGCCATCAAGCTTTCAGGCTTAAAGTCTAGGATTGGTTCGACAGCCTTGACGGCACGTAAATGGCGCACATCTTGTGTTGCCAGTTGTGCGATCAGTTGGGGTGTATCCGCTTTTGTGATAATTTCCATTGGCGACCTTTTTGTCTAACCCTTCTTCCCGTTAATACAACAGACCTTCATCGGCTATAGTGCTCACGGTCACAAATGAGAACGATTTACTGAGGCTTTCCTCTGAAAAAATTCTCATCTATTCCCGTAGCGAGTATAGTTCGCAGGTAATTGTTTGTTCCAGCGTTAGGCGCAGGCAATATAAAGATTGGGTGGTTAAGCAACAGCCAATGCAATAGGTTGTAGCGACGCAATTGGTATACTCTCGTTGCGTGACGGTGTATAGCTGGAGATGGTTAGAATCTCTTTTACCGGTGCTCTGGATAGAATATCTAACGCGAGTTCTTGCAATTCAGGTGATAACTCAGCCAATCCGGTCAGTGGCAGACTATGTAAACCTACGTTTGTCTTCTGGGCAAGATAAGAATAATTGAAGATTGTAATACCGATTGCTCGTCGTTCTGCCTTATTAACACGTAACAGGATACTAGGATTCAATTCAATGCCGGTTGCCTTTTCACCAGGAGCAAACGAAATATAGAAGGTATCACTGAGTTCATCGTACTTATAGCTTGTTTCTGTCATTTTATCACCCAATTTCTCTCTGATAGGCCGTCACGACGTAATTATTGGACACCGGACGTCTCCGCTCATTTTCACGAAAGCGGAAGAGGACAACAGCGACGATATGCGTATTGTCCTGACACAGATGGTCAAACGCCTTCGTGTACAGATATTTCTACGGATTGACTTCATCTTGCTTGCGCCGGCCTTGCTCAATTGTCTGGCTTAGCTCACGTTCGTAATCAAGCAACTCTGGATGATTCGTCGGCTCGGTAATGTGCTGCCACCGTTCTTCGGTTAGATAGATTTCATTGCCATTTCGGTCGTATACGCTCCAGCGAATGCCTTCTGTCATTGTACCCACTATCCCCTAATTTGTCGATGAGCAACTTGCATCATTGCGCCTGCGCCCAGACTTCCTCGACCGGCACCGCAACCTGATCGAGCAATATTTTCAGCACATCACGCATCGAGCGGTCGTGCAGCCGCGTTTCCATGCTGGGCACGAGGCGATG
>JBBREZ010000469.1:0-5565 GCA_038225095.1 Caldilineales bacterium | reverse complement strand
CTTTGTTCCATCGTCCGCTGGTACGCCAGAAAGGACGGTAGTTGCATAAAAAACGTGCTGAAGGCGGCTAAACACGCATCGGCTATACTAGACTGCGTGTTGTTATTCGCTTTGCGATAATCGGGCAGTCCTTGCCACGATGGGCGAAAACGAGTGATGATCTGGCTGAGTGCTAAGGGCTTTGACATGCTTTTGCTCTCTCCTATCGACCCTCACCTTAGCACATTATGCTCAATTTGTCTCTCATCTTTTTAGATTTAGAATTGCTGGTGTTGTGCCCCCAGCGTTGACATACTACTGGTAGTCAAGGCCGGGGACGCACAAGGTTACACAGCGCTGTTTATCGACCACATTGTCTGGATGAATCATAAGACCAAGTTGAAAATTTGAAACAAAAAGTCCGACTTTGATATTGGGCTTTTTATTGCGCCAAGTTCACTCATCTACTTCTCTGTCATCGCTCGAAAATTTACTCATGATCTATTTCAAGTTCATTGCACATTAACTGATCGGCAGCGACGCCGAAAATGCCAGCCATTTTGAGCAATTTGCCAAGTTAAGCTGCGAAGCTGCAGTGACGCGCAGGGTAGACCATGCTAAAGTTATCGATGGCAGATGATTTTACGCAGTCATTAGAAGGGTTTCGGGATTACATCTGATATTGTAGCGTCTCCCTCGCCGTAGAACATGCCTACCTTTTGTCTATCCGAAGTCGTCAACCTTAAATTTTTCGTCTAAATTTCCCTGTTTTTCTCCCTCCTGCTGTAAACACTCCTAAATCTCAACCCCAATCACCACGCGGGCAGTTCGATCTGCGGCTGGCTTTCTGGTATAATCTTCGTTACGCTACAGAACATCTGTTCATCCTGGATTGTGTTTTTTTACTCCTGCGCAAAAATTATGGCAAACGATTTCGTCCATCTGCACACGCATTCCGAATATTCACTGCTCGACGGCTTGGGACGCATCAAGAAGTTGGTGGCCGAAGCGAAACGGTTGGGGCAACCCGCGCTCGCTTTGACCGATCACGGCGTTATGCACGGCGCAATTGAGTTCTTTCGCGCGTGCCAAGAGGGTGAAATTAAACCAATTGTCGGGGTTGAATCCTACCAGACGGTGTGGGGGCGCCCGATGGGGGGCCGCGATGCGCAATTCGATCGCGAGAATTACCATTTGCTTTTGCTCGCCAAAAATATGACCGGCTATCGTAACCTGCTCAAAATTGCCAGCCACAGCCAGATGAACGGTTACTATTACCGGCCGCGCGTCGACCATGATTTTCTGGCCAAGCACGCCGATGGCCTGATCATGACCACAGGTTGCCTGGGCGCTGAGGTGCCAAATTTATTGATGCAGGGCAAAGAGCGCGAAGCTGCAGACCGTTTCCAGTGGTACATCGATGTCTTTGGCAAAGAAAATTTATTTATCGAACTGCAAGAACATAGCATCCCGGAACTTACACCAGTTAACAAGACGCTCGTGCCCTGGGCCGAAAAATATGGCATCAATTTGCTGGCGACCAATGATGTCCATTATGTGAAAGAAGAGGACGGCACGCCACATGATGTGTTGCTCTGTGTGCAGACCGGTGCCTTGGTCAAAGACGAAAAACGGATGCACATGAGCGATATGAGCTACTTCTTGAAGAGTCGCGAGCAAATGGAGGCAACTTTCCGGCCTTTCATCGACTTGCCTTCGAGCGCCTTTGATAATTCGGTGCGCATCATGGAGATGTGCGATGTTGATTTAGAAGATAAAGAATATCACCTGCCTGCCTTCGACGTGCCGGAAGGGCATACCTACCAAACCTGGTTGCGCCAGATGACCGAGGAAGGGCTCCAACGGCTGTATGGTGAGCGCGTTCTCAACGAGGAAGTTCAAGAGCGCAAAGAGCGTGAATTACGCGTGATTCATGAGATGGGTTTTGATGTCTACTTCTTGATCGTGGCTGATCTGTGTGCCTTTGCGCGCAGCAAAAATATTTGGTACAACGTGCGTGGTTCGGGCGCGGGGTCGGTGGTCGCTTATTGTACCGGAATTACGGGCATCGATCCGCTGAAAAACAATTTGATCTTTGAACGCTTCCTGAACCCTGGCCGCGTGAGCATGCCCGATTTTGACCTAGACTTCCCCGACGACCAGCGCGAGCAACTGATCCAATATACCATCGATACTTATGGCGAAGAACAGGTGGCCCAAATTGTCACCTTTGGGCGGATGAAAGCACGGGCTGCCCTGCGTGATGTCGGGCGCGCCAAGGGCATTGATCTCAAGTTGGTCGATAAGATCGCCAAACTGATCCCGGCCATTCCCGGCAAGCCAGTCACGATTCAGGATGTACTGACCGAAGGCCACGAGTTTCACAGCCCTGAACTGGTGGAAATGGTGAAGAAAGAGGCGTGGGTCCAGGATTTGGTGGAAACTTCGCAAAAATTGGAAGGCGTAGCGCGTCATTCCGGCATCCATGCTGCGGCTGTGATCGTCGCCGATCGCGAGCTAACGCACTATACGCCGCTGATGCGTGGCAGCAAAGGCAGCATTACCAAGGCGATCACGCAGTTCGAGTTCCCGATTTTGGAATCGATTGGTCTGCTCAAAGTGGACTTCTTGGGCCTCAGCACGCTTTCCGTGATGCGCGAGGCTGGGCAGTTAATCAAGGCGCGGCATGGCAAAGAATATACGCTGCACAACATCCCCTTCGAAGGCGAAGCGGCCAAAGAGGCGTTCGTTCTGCTTTCCAGCGGCGAAGTGAGTGGCGTCTTTCAGGTCGAAGGCCAAGGCATGCGCCGTGTCCTTACCGAGATGAGGCCAACTTTGTTTGAACACATCATCGCCATGATTTCGCTTTACCGCCCCGGCCCGATTGAATATATTCCCACCTTTATCAAGCGTATGCATGGTGAGGAGACGGTGGAATATAAGCATCCTGCGTTGGAATCAATCCTAAGTGAAACTTACGGAATTTTAGTTTATCAAGAACAGATCATTCAAGCATTAAGTAAATTGGCAGGTTATACACCCGGTGAAGCCGATCTCGTGCGCCGCGCGATCAGTAAGAAAAAAGCGTCGGATATTGAAAAGCATAAAAAACTGTTTGTGGCCGGCTGCGAAAAGAACAAAATTCCCGCCAAAGCCGCTGAAGCAATTTACGGTGATATTGAGTTCTTTGCGCGCTACGGCTTTAACAAATGTTTGCCGGGTGATACAGAAATTGTTGACGCAACGAGCGGACGTGTCGTCAAGCTTGAAGATTTGTACAATGGCGCGGCCCAACTTTCGATGGCCGTCACCTGTGATACGACAAAGTTGAAGTTACAACCTGGCCGGATTGCTGCGGTGATGAATAACGGTGTCAAACCCGTCTATCAATTGACAACCGCACTAGGACGCCGGATTGAAGCAACAGCGAATCATCCTTTTTACACATTTGACGGCTGGCGCTTACTGGAAGCGCTGAAAACTGGTGATTTGATTGCTGTACCGCGCCATTTGCCGGTACAAGGTTCGGTGGAATGGCCCACGCATGAAGTGATCGCTTTGGGACATTTATTGGCAGAGGGCAATCTTTGTCATCCCCACTCCGTCTATTTTTATTCACATAGTACCGAACAAAAGGATGATTTTGTCCAAGCTGCGCAACAGTTCGAGAATGTAATCTGCTCTGTGGCGATCCATAAAGCGACATTTTCGGTTTATGCTAAACGAATAGAGCGAACCCAACTGCCAGGGATTGTTCTGTGGGCCCAGAAACTTGGCATTTGGGGCAAGAATGCCAGAACAAAAGAGATTCCAGCCTGCGCCTTTGAATTGACAAATTGCCAGATCGGTTTGTTGATCAGCCGGATGTGGGAAGGCGATGGTCATATCAATTTGCGTGGGCGGAGTCTTTTCTATGCCACGGCGTCTGAACGCATGGCCCGCCAGTTGCAGCATCTTCTACTCCGCCTGGGTATTATCAGCCGGTTACGTCAGGTTGAGTTCCCTTACAAAGACGGGCGCACCGGCTACCAACTTTTCATTACCGGTAACGGTAACATTGCCACATTCGCCCAGTCGATTGGTGCGCATTTCATCAGCGCCAAACGTCGTTTGCTCCTGGAACAATTATTTCTGACCGACGGAGCCAGTTCGGGCGTGAAGGATATTGTCCCGCTGGCGGTTAAAGCATTGGTGCGTGCTGCCAAGGATGACCGTGGCGTTACCTGGCTTCAAATGCAACAGGATTGTGGCGTTTCGCAAAGAGAATTTTATCCGATTGGCAACGCTGACAAGATGGGTTTTTCTCGCCCAACCATCCGGCGCCTGGGTGATTATTTTAGTGACGCGCACCTAAAGCGCTATGGCGAGAGCGATATCTATTGGGATCGCATCGTCAGCATCGAATATGTGGGCGAAAAACAGACGTATGATCTGAATGTGCCTGACACGCATAACTTTGTGGCCAACGATATTTTGGTGCATAACAGTCACGCTGCCGACTACGCCGTGATCACTGTGCAGACCGCCTATCTGAAAGCGCACTATCCGGTCGATTACATGGCGGCGCTGCTTCTGATCGAGCGCGACAAGACAGAAAAGGTCATCAACTTTATCAGCGAATGCCGGCGCATGGGCATTGATGTTTTGCCACCGGATATTAACTACAGCAGTCTCGATTTTGATATCCAAATCCGCCCAGCCGAGACGGTTAGCCTGGCCCGCCGTGATCCGATGCTCGGCTATCAATTTCCGGTGCCCGAAGGCAGCGCGATTCGTTTTGGGATGGCGGCGATCAAGAATGTGGGCGAAGGTCCGGTTCAGGTTATTATCAAGGCCCGCCAGGAAGGTGGACCCTTCAAAAATCTGGAAGACCTATGCGACCGCGTTGATCTGCGCCAGGTGAACAAGCGCGCGCTGGAATGTCTGATCAAGGCGGGCGCGCTGGATCGCTTTGGCAAGCGCAGTCAACTCTTGGCCGTCCTCGACTCGATGGTGGCAAATTCCGCTGAGACGCATGCCGCACGCGAAAACGGTCAACTTTCCTTGTTCGGCGTCGTTGGGGAAACGCAGGGCATTGAAATGATGCCGATTCGTCTGCCTGATCTAGAAGAGGTCAAAGGGCGTGAAAAGTTGCAGTGGGAGAAAGAGCTATTGGGTGTTTATACGGTTAGTCATCCGCTGCAAAATTTGGGGGTCGATCTGAAAAAAGTGGTGACCTGTGCTTGTAATGAACTGGATGAATCACACGACGGCAAAAATGTCTTGCTTGCCGGCATGATTACCAACGTGCGCACAATTAACACCAAAAAAGGCGATCCGATGGCCTTTGTGCAGATCGAAGATTTTCAGGGTCAATGCGAAGTCGTCGTTTTTCCACGCACGTATCTTGAGGTAAAAGATAAACTGGTGCTCGACAGTGTATTGATTTTCAAAGGCAAAGCGCAATCACGCGAGGGGCAGACTACCCTCCTGTTGGACAGTGTCCAAACTTATGTGGATATGCCTACTGCCATTGAAGATGAAGCGCTTACATATCAAACGCCGCTTTTGGACGTTGCCCCGACAATTAATGGCCTCGCCATGCGT
>JBBREZ010000468.1:0-5568 GCA_038225095.1 Caldilineales bacterium | reverse complement strand
TAGAGGCGAGGCATGCCTCGCCTCTACCACGAAGATTTAGTGACTAACAATCTTCACGGCAAACGCGTGTTCACAGGGCTGACGGTCAGGCAGATCAATCACCAATCCCGGCTCGGTGCGCGTCCAGGTGAGTGGGCCATCGTGGCCGAGCAAGAAGACGTTATCGATTGTTCGGTCAAATAAACCTGCCGTTGTCCCCAATGAACGCACGATCATTTTCTCGCCTGGCCAAGCGAGGGCAATTGCGTAGAGCGTGTCACCTTTGGTGGTGAAGCGAATATCCTCACCCGTAAAGGCGGCCCGTTGCGTGTCCGTAAAAGCGCCTTCCTTCACCTCCGTGGGCCCTTCACCAAAAATTTTCCAGGCGCGTGTGCTGTAAATCGCCTCGCCGTTCACCTGCAACCATTGACCGATCTCACGCAGCATCTGTTGCTCTGGTTCGGGAATTGTGCCATCGGCCTTGGGGCCAATGTTAAGCAGCAGCGCACCGTTCTTGCTGACAATATCCACCAAGTCGTCGATCAGCGAATCGACCGTTTTATACGCCTGATTCTCTGTATAGCCCCAGGAGTTTTTAGCGAGCGAGGTATCATTTTGCCAGAGCAGTGGGCGAATGTCAGCCAGTTGACCGCGTTCGATGTCCAAGACTGCCGAGCCTTCCTTGAAGGCTTCATATTTGTAGTTGACAGCCACCCCGCGCTGCCACTGCGCGCCCCGATTATAATAATAAGCCGCAAACTTGGGCAGATAGGGCTTGAACGCTTCGTGGCCAATCCACCAGTCAAACCAGATCAGTTGCGGCTCATACTTGTCGATCAATTCGCAGGTGCGCAACAGCCAATCATCCAGATAGGCAGCATCGGGATAGGGGCGGGCATCGAGTTTATGCGCCGCCTGCTCATCGCCTTCGATCACGGTGGCTGGGCCATAAAAGTCCTGATAGGCTGGATCATTGACATCTGAGTCAAAGGCCCGCCCGCCGTTCATAAACCACCAATGTTCGGCCCGATGACTGGAAACCCCAAAGACCATGCCATGTTGGCGCGTGGCGGTGGCTAGTTCGCCGATCAGGTCACGTTTGGGCCCCATTTTAGCGGCACACCACTCAGACAGTTCGGTATCATACATCGGAAAGCCATCGTGGTGCTCGGCAACGGGCACCACAAATTTTGCGCCGGCGGCCTGGAACAACGCAGCCCACGCCTCGGGGTCATAGGCGGTGGCGGTGAACTGTGGAATAAAATCCTTGTAGCCAAACTGGTTGTGCGGACCATAGGTGGCAGCATGGTGTTCAAATTCTTTGGATCCTTGCAAATACATGTTACGCGGGTACCACTCATTGCCAAACGCCGGCACACAATAAAGCCCCCAATGAATAAAAATGCCGAACTTGCCATCCTCATACCAGGCTGGTGCATTATACTGGGTCAACGAAGCCCACGTCGCTTGAAATGGACCGGTCGCGACGACCTGATCAATCGTATTTAAATCGATAATTTTCATAGACGCCTTTCTACGGAGAGCAAAAATGATTGTAACTACTCAGCCCTTGTGTAGACACGTAGACAGGTTATGCTCCCTGTTTACGTCCCATCTACTGCTGGGCGTCTACGTGTCTACCTGTCTACCTAACGTAACGCTCCACCTGAGTTGTTACAAATGATTAAACTTTAACTTTCGACCGCGGGCACAACGCTATTCAAGCCAGGCTTCCGTTGTTTTTGCATACCCCACATCAGCGCAGCGCCCGCGATACTGGTGCCAACACCCAACAGAAATAGGCTGCGGTAGCCCCAGACGGCCGCGATATAGCCGCCGCCCAAACTAACGGTGGCAAAGGTAAATCCCATCGCCATCGACACGATGCCATAGGCCAAGGAACGCCAATGCCGCCCGACCATCTCCATCTGGTACACCTGGAGCGCCGTCATCCAGATCGCGTTCAACGTTTGCATGCCCAGCAGACCAATGCCGACGGCCAGCCAATGCGGCGCCAACACCAGTGATACTAGGCTGATGCCCGTGCCCAACGTTGCGATCATCAAAGTCCAGCCGTTACTGTAACGGCGGGCCAGGGTCGGGGTAAGCAGGGGCGCGAACACAGCAATAAACTGACCAACGCCCAGGATCAGCCCAATCGATGCCGCCGGCAGATGGAGAACAGTGTCCATATACGGGTTACAAAATGTCTGGCAGATCGCCCATGTCCCTTGGCTGAGGTAGATATGGAGGACGACAAGCACAATCAGCCACGTCGGAAAGTAGCCCCGGTGCATCGTATGGTCACTCAACGTCACGCTGCCCAGTTTGTCGAGCATGAAGAGCGGTACGAGCGCCGCCAGGCCAAGCCCCGCCGCCACCCAAAGCGCCAGCCGATAAGGTGCCGGCGTATTCACGGCTTGACCCAGCAGCGCAGCGAACCAACCAGGCAATAGCCCGCCTGAAACCGTGCCCACAAAGGTGCCCAGCCCACGGAACAAACTGTTCATGGCATAGATGTCGTTACGATTTTGCACCGTCGACACGGCCATGAGGGCGGGCACCAGATTCACGGTAAACATCGCCCAACCACACGACAGCAACACTTGAGTGAAGAGCGGCCAACCATCGCGCGCCCACAGCGGTACGAATTCGGTAAAAGACAACGTCGCCATGCTAACTACCGTGATCACGCCACCGGTTAGCATCGTCGTCCGCGTCCCAAAGCGGTTGCCCAACAGGCCGCTCGGCAAGCTCATCGCCATGTAAGCGAACGCGCCGGTGGCCCCAAAAACACCCACATAGGCTAAGCCATACCCTAAGCGTAAAATATAGAGTGTCTTCAACAAGCCCTGAATGCCTAAAAAGCTAATCGCCAAAATCCCAGAGGCAGCCATCAGCAGCTTGGCATCCCGGCTAAATTGCAACACAGCAAAGCGGCGGAGGTACAAGGTCATATGCGCGCGTATTCCCGATGTAGAGCGAGTGAAGCAGGTGATCCGTGAGTCGCAACTGGCTCACGGACGCCTGATATTAATTTGCTACAAACGGTGCAAAATGTTTATTAAAGTGCGTTTCTACAATACGAGTATATGTTTCTTCGTTGCTGCGTAAAACAGCGAAAAACGGGGCGCGGAAAGCCGCATGATTCAACACCGAGCCAAAGGTGACGTGTAAGATCTCACGCCCATGAAAATCATCTAAGAATGATGACAACTCGCTGTCGACCAACGCATGCACATCCGGCGCTTTATCAACTTCTGCCGAGACATGATAGGTGGTGCGGTCGGTTGGATAGCGTTCGACGGCAAAGTCAACGATCTCGCGAAAGAGCGCAGGATCTAGCAGCGCCGTCGCGCGTAAGGCTTCCAGATAGCTGGTGCCAGCGGTTTTTAAATGCACCAGTTCACCAGCCACGCGCGCCGCAATTGGATAAATACTGAACTTATCTGAACCGGAATGCAGACTCAGTTTATACGGGCCAAACGTTTTCGCAACGGCCAGATGGCGGGCAAACGCAGTTTCAAATTCAGCCAGATCACCGATGTAATCAGCGCCTTTCTCGAAGCGGCCCGGGTAGCGTGGGGCCAAACTGACCCACTTGACGTTCAGGCGTTGCAGCTCACGCACAATGTAAATGTGCTCGGCCAACGTCGTGATCGTCTCGGTTTCGTCGACACTCATTTCTAACTCAAACGGCTGCGATCCCGCTACGCTCACCAGGTGATGATACATGTGGACGGTGTGGGCCACCGCGCGCCCATATTTTGCCGCCGAGCGCAATACTTCTTCAGTGCTGAGCGTTACCGAAAAATCGCCCAAATCGAGCGGTCGGTCGGCCAGTTGTTGCAGCAGATCGGTCGGGCTGCTTGCCAAAAGTTCCCACGGCAAAGCTGCCACCTTTTGTTCAAGTGCCGGCACGGCGGCGTGATTGGCGCTATCATCCACATACGCACCGGGATCGACGGTGTAAAAGGTATAACCAGCCGCCACGCAGACATCAATATCTTCGGTGGTCTTCAAGTGATCGGCATCGGCGCCAAAGCCATGCCGCCAGCCTTCTTGAAAGACACCCCACATCGCGTCGTCCATCACCGCTTGCGGGGTGCGGCCTGTGCGGGCGTTTTCACGGATCGATTGCTGGGCCAGAATTGGCGCCATGCCATGCTGACCATCGGCGCCAAATGTGCTGCGAAAGGCGCGAATATGGCCCGGCGTCGCCAAGCCCAGACGGTCGCCACAGCCCGCCGATTGGCGCAGGCCGAAGGGTCGCGCCACGAGAAAAGGCAAAAATGTGCGTAACGTAGCAGCGTTGGCCGGATTGAGTGGCGCTAAGACCAGCGTCAACTCGGTTCCATCGCGATAGATTTTGTTGATTTTTCCAGCAAATTGGGTCGCCAGCGCGGCATTGCGGGTCAGACAAACCAGAGATTTTGTCTCGCCCTGGCGGCCCAAAAAGAAAAGGGCTTGCTGAGCCGCGGTGATGGAGCGTTCATAGACGTGCAAACGGCTCAATTGGGCCAAAGGGTCGGCCAGCAACCTGGCTTCGACCTCGGTAAAAGGTGACATTAACTGGACGCTGTCTAGCGCCGCAAGGATTGAATTCATGTTTATTCCCGATTTCCTTCAGCACGGTCGATCCGTCTTTGGGTTTATGCAGATGAAGACGCCAAGTATTCTAACCGCGTGTGATTGGTTCGTCAAACGCTACTATGGTACGCTTACCATAGTGGCTACGTCCTATCTTTGCATACCCGGCTACCCGTCACGCAGGCAGATTGTCAGCCAGGGTACCAGACGATGCGCGGATCATCGATTGCTCGCGCATAGGCCCAGGCGGCATCGACGAGCGCCTTCATATCATAGGCAGGCCGCCAATTTAGCAGAAACTTCGCTTTCGTATTGTCCAACCAGGTCGAATAAAACGGGGTCGTCACTGCAATGCTAGGCAAGTTGTGTGACTCGGCCAGGTAAGCCGCTAGTTCGCCATAATCCACCGGTTCGTCCATGCAGATATTGAAGGTCTGTTGGCGCGCCTCGGGGTGATCGATGGCAAGCAGGATCGCGCTGACCAGGTCTTCGACATGGACAAAATTACGTTTGACCGGTTGGCCGTCTGGATCAAGCATGATGGGGATGGTTTGAGTTTTGACATAGGCAGCGGCTTGTTCGGTGCCTACCAGATCACGCCAGCGCGGCCCGCCAAAAACGTCCGCGCCAAACGAAAGTTGGTATTTAAAATCGTCCTTTTCCATAATCCAAGGCGCGCGTAAACAGCAACCGTTCAAGTGATACTGAATGTAGTATTGTTCGAGCATAACCTCTTCCAACACCTTGGAAAGCGCGTAGCAGCCAGGATAGGCGCTATGTTTCTGCGTTTCGGTGACCGGCAGAGGATGCGGATAGACAAAATGGCCCATGCCAGCATCGCCACCGATCAGGATAAACTGCTCGAATGTCGGACTCTCCCGGCACGTTTCCAGCAGCCAAAACAGCCCCTTGACGGCAACATCCATGATCGATTCGGGGGTCTCCTTTGGGGTGGCCAGATGCAGCACATGGGTGACGCCGCCCAGCGCCGCCTCGGCG
>JBBREZ010000467.1:0-5576 GCA_038225095.1 Caldilineales bacterium | reverse complement strand
GCTCAGATCACCGACTATTCGACGATTATTTGGTTCGATGGGCCGCTCGGCTTGAATCCATTGCCAGCCACCGAGTCTCTGCTGGGTGATTTCCTGGATCAGGGTAAATGTTTCTTGATTAGCGCCCAAGATTATTATGCAACGAATGGCTTGACCCCTTTCATGCAGAATTACCTGGGCGTTGCTGCGGCCCGCGACGATCTAAGTAACGGCAATAGCTGGCAGACGATTGTTACCGGTGCTGCGCCGATCTTTAGTGGCTTGGGCCCGTATACGCTTTCGTTCCCCAATGGCAATTACACCGACTTGATCACGCCGACTGTCAGCGCAGGCCTGGCCTTTGCGGGTGATGCGGGCAATGCTGCGGTCTACAAAGATGGCGGAAACTATCGCACAACGTATTGGGGCTTTGGCCTGGAGACGTTGCCCACAACAAACGCCCGCACCGCAGCGCTGCAACGGGTGCGCCAATGGTGTGATTTCCAAACGGATACGGGCATTACTCAAAAAGTGACGCCGTCAACCACTGTGCGCCCCGGCCAGCCGCTGACCTACACGCTGACGTACAGCAACGCCGGTATTGGACTCGCCGAGCCAACCTTAATTACCGCGACCCTGCCGCTGGCGCTGACCAACCTGCACGTGGTCAGTACCGGTGTCGCCATCACACCGGTGGTCAATTCGGCTTATATCTGGCAGACCGCTAGCATCACGCCTGGTCAAATGAGTATCATCACTGTGACTGGGATCGTTAGCCCAGCCTTATCGGCTGATGCGCTATTAACTTTCCAAACGTCCATGAGCCACCAGGATGCCGATACGCAACTAGCCAATAACAGTACCCAACCTAAAACGATCACGGCGATTGTCCCACGCATCCGGCTGGCGAACGCCAATCCCAGTGTCAATGAAGACAGTGGCAGCTTGACCCTAGTTGCTCAGTTGGATCAGGCGAATCCCTACAGCGCGGTCCAGGTAAATTATGCTACCAGTGATGGCAGCGCCCAGGCCGGCAGCGATTATACATCTGCCAGTGGCACGCTCACGATCCCGGCGGGCGTACTGACCGCTACGTTTACCATTCCGCTGATCAATGATACGGTGGCAGAGCCAACGAAGACGCTGTTGGTCAACCTGAGTCAGCCGCTAGGGGCGGCACTTGGTACGCCAGCCAACGCAACGATCAGCATTGTCGATACTGATATCGCGCCCACCACCACACCGACACCCACTGAGACTGCGACGCCCACGCCAACACCTACTGAGACAGCAGCGTCAGGCTTGCAGCTTTCAGTGGCCGCCCAACCGCCTGATTCGTCTACCGTCCAGGTTGGCGACCGCATCACCTATTCGATTGTGTTGACCAATAGCGGCGAACTTGTCAATAATCTAACCGTGAGCGCGACCCTATCGTCTGCGGCAACTTTAGACCCAACTTCGGTGACACCGCCAACCACTGCGTTTGGTAGCGATGCGCTCGCCGCCGCTGCACCGGCAGCGACGAATCGTGTAATCTTCTGGCAGGTTGCTAGTTTGGCGCACAATGAAGTGTTCCATGCCTCATTCGCCGTCATCGTGAACGAGGCCGGACCGCTTACTATCGGGGTTCAAGCTAGTATTGCCGGCGCACCGCCGCTTGTATCGGAAAGTGTCGGGCATCATGTGATACCCGCAGGCTCTGCGCAAACGCTCTATTTACCGCTTATACGGCGGTAAAGCGCGTTCAATCGTTGAGCAGATGGGAAGGCAAGGAGACGGTTGGTTTTCCTGCCTCCTCGTTTTTTACACTAACGGAAGATGAGGATTTTCTCACAATAAGGACGAAGGATCGCCCGTTTTGTAACGACTAAATAGAGGTACATCCCTGTTAAAAAGCAAGCTTATCATCATACGCCTGTCCTCTTTTGTTGACTTGGATGTACATTGCTAAAATTTTGTTTTTAAAAATTGACAAAACAGATAAACTTCGCACAATCACTCTGACGTATGAGCGACTTTTAAATGATTTGCCGATTCAATGATTTGTCCATCCGGTTCATCTACCATCCATGAGCCAGAGCGGTGTAAACAGGATGAGAGGCTATTGTCAAGTCGAATTTCCATCCAGGAGGCAATCCAATGAGTATTCCCGATCTTCCAACTCCACCCGAAATTAGCGGGCAATCCAAGAGCGGTCTCAACTACCATATTTTGGGCACCGTGCAACAAACCGTGGCCGTGGATCTCAACCCCGGCCAAACGATTTTCTCTGATGCTGGCGCCATGTCGTGGATGACGGCCACGGTGAACATGAACACAACCACGAGCGGTGGCCTGGGCGGCATGTTCAAGCGGGCGATTTCTGGCGCAAGTGCGTTCATTATTGACTTTACGACGACCGGCGGACCGGGTCAGGTTGCCTTTAGTACAGATTTTCCGGGCAAGGTTCTCGCTTTCGAGTTGGATGCAGGCCAAACCATTATCATGCACAAGCATGCCTTTATCTGCGCCGAAAAGAGCGTGACGCTTGACATCTTTTTTACGAAGAAATTGGGTGCTGGCTTGTTTGGCGGTGAAGGTTTTGTGCTGCATAAGTTGCCCGGACCAGGCATGGTCTTTGCCGAATTGGATGGCGATGCGGTTGAGTATCATCTGCAATCGGGCCAGGTGATGAAGGTAGAGCCAGGCCATGTGGCGATGTTCGAATCCTCTGTGACCTTTGATATTACGATGATCAAAGGGATGACCAATATTTTGTTTGGCGGCGAAGGTCTATTCCTGGCGACATTGACTGGTCCAGGCCGCCTCTGGCTGCATTCCATGACCGTGAGCAAGATGGCGCACCGGATTGGCGAGTATCTGCCGAAGTCGAGCGGCTAAATCGTGGCATGCTCGTAACCTAAAACAAAGCGGTGGTGGGCACTCTGTCCTACCACCGCTTTGTTTTAACAAGTCCAATTTTCTTTGCTTGAATTTTCATACCAGGTGTGCTATTGTGACGCTACGCTACCCAAAACAGCTTGTCGTACCCAACCATTGAAGCTTGGTTTGTCAAGGAGGAACTCATGATCTTTCGCTCTCCCTATCCTGATGTGGCAATTCCTGAAGTGCCGCTGACGACCTTCGTCTTGCAGCGGGCGGCGGAACTGGCCGATAAACCAGCCATCATCGATGGTCCAAGTGGCCGCACCCTAACCTATGGCCAATTGGCCGGCGCGATCCGGCTGGTTGCGGCAGGCTTAGCCCAGCGGGGCTTTCAGAAGGGAGATGTATTCGCCATCTACAGTCCGAATGTACCTGAATATGCCGTGGCTTTTCATGCGGTGGCCGCGCTGGGTGGCGTGAATACGACGGTCAATCCGCTCTATACGGTACACGAATTAACGAGCCAACTCAAGAATGCCGGCGCTAAGTATCTGCTGACGATCCCGCAATTGATCGGCCCAGCGCTGGAAGCCGCCAAAGCGCTGCATCTACGCGAGGTCTTTGTTTTTGGCGAAGCCGCAGGCGCAACAGGGTTTGCGGCGCTGTTGCAAAATGATGGGCAAATGCCGCCTGTCTCGATTGATCCGAAAAAAGATTTGGTGGTTTTGCCCTATTCTAGCGGCACCACCGGTCTTTCCAAAGGTGTCATGCTCACCCACCATAATCTGGTGGCGAATATTGCGCAGGTTGAGGGTGTTGCGTATGGCAAAATCAAAGTTGACGAACATGATGTGCTGATGGGGCTCTTACCCTTTTATCATATCTACGGCATGATCGTGATCATGAATTGCGCCTTGTTTACGGGTGCCACCATCGTAACCATGCCGCGCTTTGACCTGGAACAATTTTTACAAATGATCCAGAAATATAACATCACCGTGGCCCATCTTGTGCCGCCCATTGTTCTGGCGCTGGCCAAACACCCGCTGGTTGATCAATATAAGCTAACTTCTTTGCGCGTCATCTACTCCGGCGCAGCGCCCTTGGGCGAAGATGTCGCGCGCGCCTGTGCCAACCGGGTTGACTGTATCGTTTCTCAAGGCTATGGCCTAACCGAAACCAGCCCGGTGACGCATTCGACGCCTTACACGCCTGGCATGCCCAAATTGGCCGGGGTGGGGCCTTGTCTGCCCAATACTGAAAGCAAAGTGATGGAGGTCGCCACCGGCGTTGAGCTAGGCCCCAACGAATTGGGCGAGGTCTGCATTCGCGGCCCGCAGGTGATGCAGGGTTATTTGAATAACCCCCAAGCCACGGCGAACACCCTTGACCGCGAAGGTTGGCTGCATACGGGTGACATCGGTTATGCCGACGCAGAGGGCACATTTTACATCGTTGATCGGCTGAAGGAATTGATCAAATATAAGGGGTTACAAGTGGCACCGGCTGAATTGGAAGCCCTGTTGCTGGCTCATCCAGCCATTGCCGACGCCGCCGTGATTGGTAGCCCCGATGAAGAAGCCGGCGAAGTGCCCAAGGCCTTCATCGTCTTGAAAGAGGACGCCAGCCCCGAAGAAATTATGGCCTATATCGCCGAACGGGTGGCGCCCTACAAGAAAATTCGCCGGTTGGAAATTGTCAACCAGATTCCTAAATCAGCCTCAGGCAAAATTTTGCGCCGAGTGTTGGTCGAACAAGAACGGGCCAAACTAGCCAAAGGATGACGAGTGCAGCGCACACCGTCCGCCAACTTGGTATAAGCGATCTGGCGTAACGGTGTGCGCTGCACTGTTGGATACCCGAATAGAAGTTCAACCCGAGTGCGCTGCACGCTGGATGCCACGAATAGAAGTTTAACCCGAGTGCAGCGCACGCTTGGATACCTGAGTGCAGCGCACACCGTGTCAGATGATTTCTTATGCCAAGTGGCCAGACGGTGTGCAATGCACTTAATGCCCCCGAGGAATGAATGTAGATGTCTAAGAAACGGTCTGAAAAGGGTGGATCAGGGACTTTGTAGGTGCGGTTTGTAACCGCACGTTCTCGGTCATCCCCTGATTGTGCGGTTACAAACCGCACCTACGAATTCTTTTCAGACCGTCTCTAAGCCGCGGCCTCCCTATTTGCCAGGCCATTTTTATCACATGTACAATCGTGGGCGCAGTCGTCTAACGATCTTTCATGATCACCAAGATTATCTGGCCGTATTGGCTAAACTGAAAGAGTATTCGAATAAATTCAGTCTCACGCTGATTGCCTATTGTCTGATGCCAAATCATTATCACTTCCTGGTTCGCCAGGATGGCGAAGTGGCCGCTAGGCTGTTGCCACAATGCGTCTTTAACAGCTACTCCAAAACATACAACAATCGTTACGATCACTCCGGCACCCTATTCGAAGATCAGTACGCCGTTGAGCTGGTCGATAAATTACCCTGTCTATTGCATCTCTGCCGCTATATCCATGCGAATTCGGTGAAGGATGGTGTTGCGCTACAGGTAGAGCTGTGGCCCTATTCGAATTATCTAGAGTGGATCAGCGCACGCAATGGCACACTGATTGATCGAGCTTTTGTGCGAACCCATTTTGAAACGGACGCTGACTACATCGAGTTCGTCACTCAATATACTCGCCTACGTCAACTGCCAGCCGATCTACAGCACTATGTAGAT
>JBBREZ010000466.1:0-5607 GCA_038225095.1 Caldilineales bacterium | reverse complement strand
CCGGCGTGCGCTTTTTTCGTCAGTTCTCTGACTTGGTCATGATAGCCCTCAAATCCTTGTTGAAAACCTGTCACCTTTTGGAACGCAGTTGAAAGAAAATCAGGTGGGGTCGTGTCAATCCAGACCATGCCCGCCACCAACTTCGGGTATTCGTGGGCAAACACCCGCAGATGAAAACCGGCAATCGAATGTCCGACCAGCACATAGGGGCCTGGCACATTGGCTTTTTCTAAGAGGGTTTTTAACTCGGTAACGATCTGTTGCGTGGTGCGCGGCTGCGGTCCGGCATCGCTCCAGCCAAAGCCGGCCCGGTCATAGGCGCAGACATGAGTAAAGCCAGCCACCGCTTTCTGCAAGTCCCGCATCATCAGCGACCAGTCACCTAAACCGGCATCCAGGACGACGGTGGGCTTGCCCGTGCCAATGCAATAGAGATGCAGGCGGTAGCCACCGATGTCCACCAGTTCGCCGGGTGCAGGCGGCAGTTGGGCAGTCTGGCTGCTTGCCATGCTTGCGGTGGGGGAGTTGGTCGTCGTGAGCGCGTTGGTCGCCGTCATCACGCTGGTGGACGCGGGTGCCACTGTTGTGGCAACGGGCGCGGCTACCGGTTGGATGCACGCGGCTAGGCTCAGGCTCACTAGCCAGAGCAAGCCGAACGTACATAGATGAAACCATTTTATACGCATGTGAAACTCCTTTGTCTGAATGAAATTGAATGTTGCACCCCGTAGGGTCACGGTATAACGTGTGGTCCTACGGCAGAATTACGCGTCGCTCGCCGGTGCAGCGTCCACCGGGGGTTCGGACGCTACACGTTGATCACCTGTTGCTGGCCGATCCTCTCCATTCTGTTGAATATTTTCCTCCTTTCCGAGCATGAATTGAGCCGGATCATTGCCTTCTTCCGCCTTCCACACCCCGTATTCCATACTATCCTCCTCCGCCCACACCAACGTCCATGTGTCGGTGATCACCGTCGTGATTGTGCGCCGGAGCACCTGACCTTGTGCGGAGATTTGCTGGATCTGCGAGCGCAGCGTGGTAATATGGGTGACGATGCGGCGTACGGTTTTGCTCATGCGTTGACTATACACGTTTTTTTCGGCGCGTGGGCGGTTTTTTTCGCCAAAAATTCGCCAAAATGTTTTATGATATGGTTGAAAATCCCTGCCACTTGTGGTATGCTTGGCTTTACAACGGGACTAGCGCCATCAATGAGCAGGAGCGAGACAATGGGTAGATACATCGATGCGCGGACGGATTTTGGCTTCAAGCGGCTGTTTGGGCAGGAAGACAGCAAAGAAATTCTGAAGCAATTTCTCTTTGATGTGTTAAAACTGCCGCATCCAATTGTCGAACTCACCTATATTCCATTGGAACAATTGCCCAAGTCAGCTGCGGAACGGCGTGGCATCTATGATGTCTATTGCGTGGACAGCATGGGGCAGCGCTTTATTGTCGAAATGCAACAGGCCGATCAGGAAAATGTCAAAGAACGCGCGCTCTACTACAGCACCTTTGCCATCACCTATCAAGCGCAGCGCGGGGCGGATTGGCAATTCAACTTGTTGCCAGTTTATTGCATCCTCATCCTCGATTTTACCCTGATCGACAATGACAAAACCTATCTGCGCTATGTCCAGTTGTATGACACCGACAACCAAACCGTCTTCTATCACAAGCTAACCTTTGTGTACATTGAATTGGTCAAATTCAAACAGCCGCTGGAGAGCTTGTCCCCCGCGGACAAGTGGATTTATCTGTTGCGTCACTTGCCCGAATTACAACAAATCCCCGCCGAGTTGGCGAGCGAACCCTTTACTCATGCCTTTGCGATTGCCGAGGAAGCCGCTTTGTCACCTGAAGACCGCTGGGTGTACGAAGGCAGCCTGAAACAGGCGCGCGTGCTCAATGCCCAACTTACCGCCGCCGAGGAGAAAGGCCGCCTGGCCGAAAAAATCGAGATTGCCCGTTCGATGCGGCAACATGGCATCGCAACGCCGTTGATCTTGGAGATGACTGGGTTGACCGCAGCCGAACTAAACCAGTTGGCGGATTCACCCGCGTAGGGGTTCTGCTTGCTGAACCCGCGCCCAGTTGGCACCCGGCAGTAAGCACAGGTTCAGTGCTGTAGCGGCGGTTCGTAACCGTCGGTCTTACGGAGATGAGCGACCGGCGGTTACGAACCGCCGCTACAAAAACAAGCGTCTGTTTGAAAATATAAGCGTTTAACAGTGGAGGAGCTAATGCCCCGATCAACCTCTAGTGGAGCGCCACAAACATCCGTTGCGTTCTCCCCTTCTTCTGTCACCTTTGGTGATCTGCTCAAACAACTACGCAAACGCGCCGGCATGACCCAAGCCGAGTTGGGCGCGCTGGTCGGTTTGAGCCTGGCCCATATCAGCCATTTAGAAAAGAACCAACGGCTGCCTGCTGTCCAAGCGATCACGGAAAAGTTCATTGCGGCGCTCGATTTGCAGGATGACCCGCGCACCGCCATGCGCCTCATCGAATTGGCGGCTATGGCGCGCGGTGAAAAGCCGCCAACTTCTATCACCTTGACGCGTGAAATGCGCCAGGTGGTAGCGGAAGAAATGCGTGCTGACCACCCAACGCTGCCAACCCCACTAACAGCGTTGATTGGGCGCGAACGCACGCTTGGCGTGGCCTGCCAACGGCTGCTTGACCCGTATGGTCGTCTCTTAACGCTGGTTGGTCCGCCAGGGGTGGGCAAAACACGTCTGGGGCTGGAAGTCGCCCTGCGGTTGCAAGAATTGTTTGCCGATGGCTGTTACTTTATCACGTTGGCCGCGGTCACTGCGGCCCCATCTGTTCAGCCAGAGGCAATAGCCAACGCCATGGCAAGCCACTTGGGCTTGGCGGAGACCGGAAGAACGCCCAAACCACCACGCACGCGCCTGATCGAATATCTGCGCCGCAAAGAACTGCTGCTGGTGCTCGATCAATTTGAGCATTTGATCCTCGGTGTTTCCCTAGTAACCGACCTCCTAACCGAATGTCCAGCGCTGCGTATCTTGATTACCAGTCGCGAACCGTTGCGGGTACGTGCTGAACAGCGTTTACCCGTCCTGCCGCTTGAACCGACCGCTGCGGTTGAATTATTCGTGCAGCGCGCACAGGCCGTCAATTCCCATTTTGACCTTACACCGACCACGGCTCGTGTGGTCGAAGAGCTATGTGCCTGGCTTGGTCATTTGCCGTTGGCTATTGAAACCATGGCCGCACGCGTTGAGCAAAATTCGGCGCAAACGTTATTGGCGCAACTCGAAATCCAACATTTCAACCTAACCGGTGACATTGCCTCTCCCCTTACTTTGCCCAACAGCGCGGCGCCCCTTGCTGCTGATTCGCATCTAGCACGCGCCGACGAAATTCGCCTGGCAACGCTGCTTTGTGTGGGCCTAACCAATCTAACCCAAGCTGACTCGTCCCGTACACCGCATTTACTACAAGTGATGGAACCAACGCTGGCGCGTTATGGCGCTAAGGTAGAGCGCCTGTTGGTCAATGGGGTTATGGTCATTTTTGGCGTGGAGCAGATGCATGAAGACGATCCAGAACGGGCCATTCACGCCGCATTGGAGATTAGACGCGCGGCGCAAAGCGCTGGCCTGGAACTTAGCATGGGTATCCAGACGGGCAATGTCTATGTCGGGCGTACAGAATCGGCCACAGGGCCAGCCGTTAGTGTGCTCGGCCCAGTTGTGCATTGGGTGGAACGGCTCCAAGCGAATGCGGAACCAGGCCAAATTCTGGTTGGGGAAGCCACCCAGCGCCAAACGTATGCGGCAATTCGCTTCACGCCTTTGACGCTCGCCCTTCAGAATCAGGCGGCATCGCTCAGCGCTTATCAGGTCGATGCTCTACGCCCGCGGCAACGGAAGAGCCGCGGCATCATCAATTTGCGCGCAGCCCTGATTGGGCGCGCATCTGAAATGGACGCACTCAAACGCTCTTTAGTGGCTGTGCAACACGGAGCAGGGCAGATCGTGCTACTCAGTGGCGAAGCGGGCGTAGGCAAATCGCGGCTGGTGACTGAACTGCAAACGATCGCACAACAGGAAGCGGTACAAAGAGACATCGCTTCGCTTGCGGAGCCAGCATCATCCAGGAACGCTGTCCCCTTGTCTCCGTTGGTCTGGTTAGAAGGGCGCTGTCTCGAACTCGGCATGACGGCCAGCTATTGGCCAGTGATCGACATGTTGCGCGCCTATTTAGCCGGGCAACCGAATCGCCTACTACCTTCCACTTTGTCGGCAGACGAGGAATTTCTGTTAAGTGAGCAGACGTTGGCCGAACGCATTGCAGTTGAACTGCAAGCGTTGGTGGCAAGCGGTGCGCTCAACGTAGAACAACGCGACGAGATTGGTCCACTCCTGGGCAATCTGTTTTCGATCCAATTTGGCAATTTATGGGATGAACAATTACGTAGCGCCGATCCAGAACAAATCCGCCACCGGACATTGATGGCCTTGCGCGATTTCTTCCTTGCCCTCGCTCGTCGTCAACCGCTGGTCCTCGTGTTTGAAGATTTGCACTGGGCTGATACGCTTTCCTTGAACTTGATCAGCCTGCTGATGGAAGGGCTAGCGCAACAGCCGCTCTTACTCTTCTGCATTTATCGGCTCGAACAACCGCACAAAAGTGTCCAACTCGCAACGCTTGCCTCCCGCAAATGTCCAGAGCGTTTGACCGAACTTCACCTGCACGAGTTAACGCCGACCCAAACCCGCACCCTGATTGAGGCGCTTTTGACCATCGATGCGCTTTCACCCGCGGTGAAAACCCTCATCCTGAACAAAGCACAGGGCAACCCGCTCTTTGTCGAAGAGGTAATTCGCGCGCTCATGGATGCAAACATTGTCTATCAGGTGGGTGAGGTATGGCAGACACGCGACACAATCGAACAATTCATGGTGCCAGAAAGTGTTCAGAGCGTCATCCTAAGCCGTCTCGATCATCTGGATTTCGCTGCAAAACAAACGCTCCAATGGGCAGCCGTGATCGGGCGGCTGTTTCGTCCGCGCGTGTTAGCGCACATGCTGCGCAACCCAATCAATCTAGATGATATTCTAGCAATCCTAGAGGCGCGCGATTTTATCTATCAGGAACGCGCTATCCCCGAAGTGGAATATTCGTTCAAGCATGTGCTTGTGCAGGACGCGGTTTACGGCACCTTACACCAACCGCAACGCCAACAACTCCATCAACAAGTGGCAGAAGCGTTGGAGCAACTGTATGCGGACAATTTGGTCGAATACTATGAGTCGCTCGCCTATCACTATGAACGTAGCGCTATGGAAGACAAGGCGATTGAGTATTTGCTCAAGGCCGGTGAGAAAGCCCGCCGCGCCTATCTAAATGAAGAGGCCATCCAATATTTTCAAAAAGTATTGGAAAGACTTGCCACCCCTCATGCAGATGATAGAGACGCGGAAAATGACCTATGGCAAGTGGAAGGATTGCGACAATTGGCCCAAGTATATCTCGGTATGGGCAGCCTAGACAAGGCAGAAACGCACTTTCAACAAGCCATTGTGCTGGCCCACAAAGTACAGTTATCACCACGCGTGCTCGCTCGGCTGT
>JBBREZ010000465.1:0-5609 GCA_038225095.1 Caldilineales bacterium | reverse complement strand
TTTGTGACGCCGGTCGGGTTGCCGCCTGGTGTCTATACATTGGCCGTTGGGGTGGTGGACAGCGCGCAACAACTGTTAGCCCGCGCCAACGTGACCAACGCCAATAGCGCACAGGATCTAGCCCATTTTGCGCCCGTTGCGGCCATCACAGTTACGCAACCGGCGCAGGCCTTGCCCAGCTTCCGGCTGCCTATACAAACCACTTTGGCGCAACCGCTCACGCATGAGGGGCTAACGCTGCTCGGCTATGCCGGTTACACCACCGGTGATGAACTGCTGGCGGGCGAGGCAATCAATTTAAGCCTTTTCTTGCAAAATCAATGGGCCAAACCACCGAACCGCCAACTTTACATCAGTTTATTGGATAACAAAGGCAATGGCGTAGCCGGCTGGTCTGGGTGGCCATTGCTGGATTATCCGACGTCGGTCTGGCCCGCAGGTGGATTGGGGCAAGCACCCGTCAGCTTTTATCTGCCGCCTGATTTAAGTAGTGGCCGCTATCAGTTGATCGCGGGATTTTGGGATGCAGCTACGGGCATTAAAAGTCCCGCCGCCACCTTGGACCAAGTAACGGTACACCAACGAGTCGCCAATTTTACCAAACCAGTTATGGCCCATACCTTGGCCGAGCCGGTGCAGTTTGGCACGCATGTGCGCCTGCTTGGCTACGATCTGGTCCAAAACGACGGTCAGATTATGTTGAAATTACACTGGCAGGTGCTTCAAACGCTCACACCATCGCACCATATCTTCGTCCACGTAGACACGCCCGCCAATCAAACAGTGGCGCAAGCGGATGGTCTGCCGCAGACAGCCACCGAGGCGACCCCCACAGGCAGTTGGCGACCCAACGAATATTTGACCACGCTGCATCAGATCAATCTACCGACGACAATGCCCACAAATGTCGTTTTGCATGTTGGCCTTTATGTGCCGGCCAGCGGCCAACGGCTGCCCACCAGCATCAACGGCGCGGTGACAGGCGATACCGCAGTGATTGCGTTAAATCCCTAACGCCCGATCATTCGTCCTGCGCAACTTTTCGTAAGCGACAACGTAGTATAGAATTGTAATTATGTTGTCGCGTTTCAGTCACGTAGTGGCAAGTCGCTTAACAGCGAAGGGGATTTCAAATGACGCAGGATATGCGAAACGACCAGCAAGCCTCCAACACAGGGGAACCATCAGCGCAAAGTAGCGCGAATGATGAGAAAATCGGCCAAAGTCTAGTGGATGAGTTGAACCGGCTGGGCAGCAAGTTTGCCGAGGTCGTGCAAGTGGCCTGGGAAAGCGACGAGCGCAAAAAGCTTGAACAGGATGTGAAGCGTGGGCTTTCCTCACTGGCTACAAACCTGGAAGACAGCTTGAAGAAAGTTGGCGAAAGTCAACAAACCAAAGAATTTTTGAATAAGGCCGAAGATGTAGCCAGCACTGTGGCTGATCGCATGCAAAAAAGCAAGGTTGCGCAAGAGTTAGGTGATAGCCTGATCTTGGGTCTGCGCTCGTTAACCGAGCAGATTGACAAGCTAGCTAGCGAACTGCAAAGCAAGAACAAAAACGCATCGTCAACGTCAGCGCCCAGCAGTCAGGCGCCAACGGATCAAGCGCAGGATATTCCGATTGATAAACTGTAAATAGTGACACCGATACTAGGGAGCAAGAACTTGTCTCCCTAGTATCGGACTACTTGCTGTTGACGCCCTGATCCGCTAAGGAATGACAATTAAATAACTCGTGCATTTCAGAGCGTAGAGAATGGAGATTGGAGCGAAAATTGCTACTCTCCTCTGTCCAAGTTATTGAATCGCTAATCCTAAGAGACGGTCTGAAAAGAATTCGTAGGTGCGGTTTGTAACCGCACAATCAGGGGATGACCGAGAACGTGCGGTTACAAACCGCACCTACAAAGTCCCTGATCCACCCTTTTCAGACCGTTTCTAAAAGAACAACTTAGCCACCGTCAACGCCCCTTGCTTCCAGGGGACGCGGTGCGAGACACCGGACTGACCAGCGAATTCGTGTTCATGGGCGAGGTACCACTGGTAGTTGCGGATCAGGGCCTGCTTGTTTGAATACTGAGGTTGATAGCCGAGCACGCGCTCGGCTTTTTCGATCGAGACAAATGAATCTTCGGTGACGGTCTCGTATACCCACTTGTAGAGTGGGGAAAGATGCAATTTTTCCAAGCAACGCAATGTCCAAATTGCCGGTGCCGCCGGGATCGACACAATGTGTTTGCCAAAACCGGCAGCGTCCAACACAGCCTGGTAATCTTCTTTGAGCGTCGTAAACTCTTTGGCCCCAATGTTAAAGACATCGTTGACTTTGGCGCAATCGCCCGTAGCAGCCAGATAAATCGCGGCGCATAAATCTTCGACATCCAGCAGTTGATAACGATTATTGCCGCTGCCGAGCACGGGGAATTTTTTGCCGTCCTTGGCCCAGTCATAAAAGAGCGCAAAAACGCCCAGCCGTTCTGGTCCGACAAAAGATTTAGGGCGAATGATCGGAATGCACATGCCCTTGTCACGATATTCCTGACAAATTTCTTCGGCTTTCACTTTGGCCTCACCATACGGGCCAACGCCCACCAATTTGTCGGTTTCGTACAGCGGATGATGGTCGGGAATCCCATAGACGGCGGTAGAAGAGATGTGGACCACACGCTCCACTTTCTGCGTATAGGCAGCCTGCAAGACCGTACGAATGCCGTCAATGTCGGTTGAATAAATGTCAGCGGCGCTATACAGCGGGAGCGCGGCGGCGGTGTGGATCACAATATCCACGCCTTGCACAGCGCGCACCAGATCGGCAGCGTTGCGAATGTCACCTTTGAGCACCGTCACCTGATTGCGCTCTGGATAGGTGAAATCGGCCAAGTCCAACGATACAACTTTATGTCCACGCGCCAATAAATAACGGGTTAGATTAATGCCAAGAAAACCGGCGCCGCCCGTAATTAAATAGGTTTTCGTTTGAGTCACCGCTTTGGTCTCGCTGACCGGTTGGTCGGCTCCACTTATTTCTACAGTCATCGTAACTCCCCCAATCATAACAAAACAAGTAACGATTCAGGCGTAGCACAGGGATACAGGGCATACGCCCTGTATCCCTAGTGGTCTGACCATTTAATTTTTAGAATGTACGGCCACGATAGATCGTGGCTCTACGGCTAGCTTGATTTCTAAAAATTAAATAGTCATGGCACTAGCTACACAAGGCTGAACCGTTACAAAAATAAAATCAAGTTTGCGCGGGCAATCAACGCCCCGCACTACAATTTAGCTGTACGCCAACGGTCTAATAACGTATAGGTTGAATCAAAAGCGAGCTCAGTTGGCAATTGATCGGCTAAAAACCACCCAGCTTCACATACATCATCGTCACAGGTGAATCCAGTCCGTTGCGCGTCCGCTGGCGTCGCGTGATAGGCTAACACAATGCCTTGGGTGCGTCCCGGCGTCACCACCATCGGAAAAATATCGAGTAATTGCACGATGCGGACATCCAAACTGAGTTCCTCATGCAATTCGCGCTGCAATGCAGCTTCGGGCATTTCACCAGCATCCATGTAACCACCCGGCAGCGCCCATTTCCCTTTGGCCGGGTCAATTGCCCGGCGCACTACCAAGACCTTATCTTCATGCGTTACCAAGGCAATCACCGCCACTTTTGGATCGGCAAAGTGGACAAAATGACAATTGGGACAAACCAATCGTTGTTGGCGATAGATGGTGCGCTCGGCCAGTGGTGTCGCGCACAAGGGGCAGTATTTATAAGCGACTTGTCTCATACATCCTCATTGATAGTGACCGTCAGATCTACATCTAAAAAATCTAGTCCTTACAGGAAATAAAATAATCAATAAGCGATGATTATACCTTGCCTGTTACCAAGTAAAAAACTTGCAAGTGGACAAGACAGTCAGCCATTAGACATTATCAGGATTAACAGTGTGCAGTAGCTAGGTAGACAGGTATACAGGTGACACTTGCCTAGCTCCCTGTTTACCAGAGGAGATGGCTTATTCCCAATATTGTCTATTGTCGCTGGGCCATAGCGGCAGGAGCGAGGTTATCGCCTGGATAGGTGTTTAAGATTTGTGATTTTGCCAAGGACAAATCTATAATGAGCAGGGATCACGCGAAAGTTTACCCCAAATCCTAACAATCGGCCGTAATTTTTGTGCGCAATCGCGAATAAAACTTGAATACCTCCAAAATCTTCGCCAATCTAGCAATTTTGTGCATTATGGCCGGATTAGCGGAAGCGCAGTGGTTCCGACCCTCACCATCCAGATTCATCAAATAATTAATTTAATTATAGTAGAAACGATCGACAGAAAGTCTAATGCAAAACGTGGACGACCGGATCAGTTCCAGGAGGCAATCGATTGAACCTGCATGAATATCAATCCAAGCGTATTTTCGCTAAATATGGAATACCCATTCCACAAGGCGAAGTAGCAACCACACCGGCCGAGGCGCGCGACATCGCTGTCCGCCTCGGCGGCAAAGTCGTGGTCAAGAGTCAAGTGCTTGTGGGCGGGCGCGGTAAAGCCGGCGGCATCAAAGTAGCCAACAACGGCGACGAAGCGGAAGCACTGGCCGACAAGATTCTCGGCATGAGCATCAAAGGCTTAACCGTCAAAAAAGTGCTCATTGATGAAGCGGCCGACATCCGCAAAGAAATCTATCTGGGCGCTGTGCTGGATCGGGCGCGGCGGCGGGTCGTCTTAATGGCCAGCAGCGAAGGCGGCGTCGAGATCGAACAAGTGGCGGCGGAAACTCCAGACAAAATCATCACCATGCCCGTCCACCCGTTCATCGGTCTGCGCGATTACCAGGCGCGCCAACTGGCGGACAGCATTGGCTTGCCCAAAGATCAGATCAACGATTTTATTAAGATCGCGCGTAACCTCTACCAAGTTTATATGGACACGGATGCCAGCTTGGCTGAGATCAATCCGCTTGTGATCACCGGTGCGAACAAACTGGTGGCCTTGGACGGTAAAATTGTGCTGGATGATAGCGCCCTTTTCCGCCATCCAGAACTGAACGAGATGCGTGATCCAGACGAAGAAGACGCTTCCGAACGCGAAGCACGCCGCCACGGGCTGAGCTACATTCACCTGGACGGCGAGATTGGCTGTATGGTGAATGGCGCTGGCCTGGCGATGGCAACCATGGATATTATCAAGTTTTATGGCGGCAACCCAGCGAACTTCCTCGACGTAGGCGGCGGTGCCCAGGCGGATAAAGTGGCGGCAGCGTTGCGGATTATTTTATCGGATGGTCGGGTTAAAGCAGTGCTGATCAACATCTTTGGCGGCATCACTCGTTGCGATCAGGTGGCAGCTGGCGTTTTAGAAGCGATCAGTACACTTACGGTAAAGGTGCCGTTTGTGGTGCGCCTGGTAGGTACGAATGAAGAGGAAGGGCGGCGCATTCTGGCTGCGGCTAACTTAATTACGGCGACCAGCCTGGCTGATGCGGCCCAGAAAGCAGTGGCCGCTGCTCAAGTTGCGGCCTCGCAGTCAAACAAAGAAACTGCGACTGGTGCGGCCTCGCAGTCAAACAAAGAAGGAGATGCCGCATGAGCATTTTAGT
>JBBREZ010000464.1:0-5625 GCA_038225095.1 Caldilineales bacterium | reverse complement strand
CGTTTCGCTATCTGGACACTCGTGAGAAAAAATGGCTCACGGTTATTAGCCTGGGTATGATCTTCGGCATTCTTTCAATGGAGGCGCATTTTATCAGTGGCGCGATCTTGGGCAGCTTCTTTGCTGGCTTAGCGCTTTGGCAGACTGTACGGCGCGGTGGCGGCTGGGCAAGTTTACGCCGCCACCCAAGTGCCGATTTGGTTGTGCTGATGGCGACGCTGGTCTTGCCCTTTACGGCACCGTTTGTCCATATGGCGATTGGGGGCAGTGTCAAGCTCTTTGCCACAACGGAAAATCTGGCCAACAATGAACTGGCGCGTTTTGGCATATTGGTGGCTGTGGTCACCCTTGCCAGCCTGGCGATTGCCTATTATTGGTTTGGTATGCGCTCGATCGAAGATGAAGCGGACCGGGCCAATTTGATCACCTTGGGCGACTGGGGACGCGTGATGGGCCTGTTCTGGGTGATTGCCATTCTTTTTTATACAACCTTTTTGACCAATACAAAAAATGGTCTGGCCACGGGTATTGTGGGCAGCTTGGGCTACTGGCTGGCACAACAAGGGGTGGCGCGCGGCGGCCAACCCTGGTACTATTATATTTTGATCGGTTGGATGTATGAATTTTTACCGCTGATCCTAAGTCTGGTTGGCATCGCGGTGGTGGTGCGCAATTTACGCCGAAAATTGGACTGGGATCCAGTGCCAACGCCCGAATTGCTTCCCGAACTCGCCTTCTCTGCTCAGGCTAGACCGCCCCTTGCCGCCGGCGTCGTTGCGTCTGGCAAGCCGTTAACCCCTGGAGCGCGGAAACCAGCCAGCGGCGAGGTCACCGAGCCTGAGGCAAATTTGCTCCGCCAGAACCGGCTCTATTTTGTTGTTTTTAGCGTTTGGTGGACGCTGGCGGCTTGGCTCGCCTTTACCCTGGCCGGCGAGAAGATGCCCTGGCTATTAACCCACATTGCGCTGCCGATGTGCATCTTTGGCGGCTGGTATTTGGGCCGTCTGCTCCACCGGATTGACTGGGAACGGGCGCGCCAGCAGCAAGGTGTTTGGCTGATCAGTTTAACCCCAGCCTTCATTGTGGTGGTAGCTGTCCTTTTGGGTGCAGGGCCAGATAAAGATAAGGCTCTGGGCGCAGTGGCGAATACGTTGCAATGGGTTCTGGGGCTGGGCATTGCCGTCGGCCTGCTCTACCTGGCCTGGCGCTGGGGCAGCAAAACTGGCTGGCCGAATGCGGTGCGTTTGTTAAGCCTGGGGGCTGTCGCTTTGCTTTTCCTCTTGACCGTGCGCTTTTCCTACATGCTTAACTATATCAACTATGATATGGCAACCGAATATCTGGTCTATGCGCACGCCTCGCCCGATGTCAAGCGTGCCCTCAACGAGATTGAGCTGATCAGTGAACGCACGGTGGGCGCGCACAACATTGTGGTGGCGTATGATGATGACAGTTCTTGGCCGTTAAGTTGGTACATGCGCCTATATCCGAATGCTAAGTTTTATGGCGCCAACCCCAATAGTGACTCAATGGCTGCTCCGGTGATTATTGTGGGCGACAAGAACTTCGATAAAGTTCATCCCTACGTGGTGCGCGATTATGTTAAGCGTACCTACCGCCTGGTCTGGTGGCCGGATATGGACTATTTCAATTTGACCTGGGCGCGCCTCTACGGCGCAGTGGCGGACCCACAGCAGCGTGATCGCATCTGGAACATTTTTTTCTACCGACGCTATAAGGATAAAGATGAGCAGGGTAACTGGCATGTGCGCAATCTGGCGCTCTGGCCGCATCGCCACGTCTTTGAAATGTGGGTGCGCAAAGATCTCGCGTCACAAATTTGGAATCTGGGCGTGACGCCGGTCGCAGGTGGATCGGCCAGTGCTGATAATGTGATCAAAGCCAAGGAGACTGATTTGTCGGCCTTTGCTATGTACAATGTGCCTTATAATGATGCGGCATTGGTGACCCCGCGCATGTTGGCGGTTGCACCAGATGGCTCACGCGTGATTGCGGATACGGGCAACAATCGCATCGTGATCCTGGATCGAGACGGCAAATATCTGCGCACTTTTGGTTCGGCTTGTAACCTCACCAAACAAGATAAGCCTGGCTGCCAAGACCCCGATGGCGCTGGACCGCTGGCGGTGGGCGATGGTCAGTTCAACGAACCGTGGGGCATTGCGGTGGACCCAAAAGGCGAAATTTATGTGGCGGATACCTGGAATGGGCGGATTCAGGTCTTTGACAGCACAGGTAAATTTTTGCGCAAATGGGGCAGCTTTAGTATGACCAGTGGCGAGTTGGGTGATGGCAATGCCCTCTTTGGACCACGTGGGATTGCGATCAATTTAAGCGGCAACCTCGTTGTGGCGGACACCGGCAATAAACGCATTATTGAGTACAAACCGACCGGTGAAGTGGTGCGCCAGATTGGTGGGGGCGGCGTCACGGCTGGTCATTTTGATGAACCGGTGGGGGTGGCCATCTCGCCGACCGATGGCAGCGTCTTTGTGGCGGATGCCTGGAACAAGCGCATTCAAAAGTTCACGCCAGATTTACAGTTTACGGCTGAATGGGCCGTGCCAAGTTGGGACAATCATGACATTTACACAAAACCCTATCTGGCGGTAGCAAAAAATGGCGATGTCTATGTGACCGATCCGCAGTTCTACCGAGTTTTTGTCTACAATGCAGCCGGTGAACTGAAGGCTAGCTTTGGTAATTTTGGCAAAGAGGCCAATCGCTTTGGTTTACCAAACGGTATTGCCGTCGATCTGGCCGCCAATGCCGTGCTCATTGCGGACGCTGATAATAACCGTGTAATGGCGTTTGCGGCGGTACCCTGATTAATAATTAATTGTGAATTGTTAATGATGAAAGCGCACGTGCTATTACTATTAATTATTAATTATTGTAACTATTCAGCCCTCGTGTAGACAGGGAGACAGGTAAATACGTAGACAAGGCATGCTACCTGTTTACCTGTCTCCCTAACGTAACGCGCCACCTGAGTAGTTACTAATTATTCACAATTAATTATTCTCATCCACTTCACCCTATTTCCTCTAAGTCAATAATGAACAAGGTTCCCCGGAACAACGTTCCCAGCATCCGTCATTTTGGCTACGCTGTCGTGGCTGTTTTCCTTGCGTTTATGGCCCAATTGCGCTTACAGAGTGATTCCTTTGCGTTGGCAGCTGTGCTCTACGTAGGCGCATTGGTGCTCTTTCTCTATGCGGTTCAGCGCGCTGAGGTCCTATTTGCTCGCTTGCCAGCCTCATTTGAGTTGGGCCAACGCATCGGGCGTGGTTGGTGGTGGCGTCTACTGCCCATGATGGTGGGCATTGGGCTTGCCATCGTAGCCCTCCGCCAGTTTCAGGCCAATCTTGACTTGCCTACGCTAGCCACCTGGCGCCTGTATGGGCTCAGCATTGGATTGGCTTTGCTTTCTGCCTTACTATTCGATTGGGGCGCTAAAAAAGCCCGTTCAGATTTTAGCGCTTCGACTTTAGATGCTGCTACGTCAGCGGAAACTCCCGCCGGTAATTGGTTGCATTCCACGTCCACCGCGCACGCGCGTGTTCCTCACTTCCTGTTTTTATTGGTCATCTTTGCGGTGGCTGCCTTTATGCGCCTGTGGCACTTTGCCTCCCTGCCGTTTGGCGTCTGGTATGATGAAGCCGAGAACGCCTTGCAAACGCTGCATTTCCTCGCCACGCCCGACGTCTGGCCGATTATTGGCGGATCGATTCGCCCGCCGGCTCATTACCTATTTTTGATCGCGCTGGCGTTCCGCAGCTTTGGCGTCAGCGTTTATTCGGTGCGCGCTGTCAGTGTGGTAATGGGCTTGCTGATGGTACTGGCCGGCTACCTGATCGGGCGCGAACTGTTTGGCCGCGCGATGGGACTCGTGGTAGCTTTCCTGTTGGCCGTGTCGCGCTGGGCTGTGAATGTGAGCCGCTTTGGCATGTACAATGTCAGCACGCCTTTATTTGCGCTGTTGACGATGGGCTTTCTGCTGCGTGGCATCCGGCGCGGGCGCTATGTTGACTTTGCTTTGGCTGGGCTTAGTTTTGGGTTAGGCTTTTGCATTTACGCGGCTTTTCAACTGTTTATCGGCGTGATCTTCCTTTTTTTAGTGGCAATCAGTATCTTTGAACGCGGCTTTTTACGGCGCAACTGGTCTGGCCTTTTATTGATGATTGTGATCGCCTTATTGGTGGCGGCGCCAATGCTGCTCTTTGCGCGCGCAAAGCCCGAAATTTATTTTGCGCGCACCAAAGAAACCTCACTTTTTGCCAACAAGCAACCCGCAGACCGTTGGCCGGCGCTGCTCGAAAACGTGCGCAAACATCTGTTCATGTACAACTATCGCGGCGACCCGAATGGACGCCACAATTTGCCCGGCGAACCAATGCTCGATCCAATGATCGGCGCGTTGATGGTGTTGGGCTTAGGTTTGGCTTTGTGGCGCTGGCGGCAACCCCGTTATCTGTTGTTACCAATTTGGTTGGGGGTGATGTTACTCGGTGGCATTCTCTCTTTGGACTTTGAAGCGCCGCAATCGCTGCGTGCGATCGGCACGCTACCCGTTGTCTATCTGCTCGCCACCATCCCTTTGTATGAACTATGGCGCTTGTGGCGACGCGGTGGTGGCCGCTATTACCCCAATTTTGTGGTGACGCCGCTGATTTTGCTTTTGCTTGGCGTCGGCTATAATAATTTTTATACCTATTTTTATCGCCAGGCCGTTGATTTTGCGGTCTGGAATGCCTATTCCACGCCAGAGACGATCACGGCTAAATTATTGGCTAGCTTTGACGATCAGACCGAAGCCTATGTTATTTCCTATTTTCAAGGCCATCCGACCCTCAATTTTCTGGCGCGTCATGCCCATCCGTATCATCGCTTAGAAACAACCGATCAGTTGCCATTGCCGTGGCCGCCGGACAAAAAGATTGCCTTGATCTTGAATGCGGACAGCCATGCTGTCTTCGACGAAGCGAAACACTTTTATCCGCATGCCACCTTTCAAGAAATTAAACCACCGTTTGGCGGGCCTACGGTCGTTTATTACGCCTTACTCGCGCGCGCGGATATCGTTAGCGTGCAAGGCTTGACCGGCAAATATTATGCGAATAGGGAATGGAAAGGCGAACCAGCGCAGGTGCGTCAAGATCCAACGCTTGGGTTCGACTGGCAGGTCAATCCACCTTTTGCACAGCCATTTTCGGTGGAGTGGGATGGCGTACTGAACGTTACCACCTATGGCGCGCACCAATTTTTTCTCCAAGCCCCTGGCTATGCCGAACTTTATATCGGTGAACAACGGGTGGTAACAGGAACGGGTAAACTAACGGGCGGCTTAGTGTTGGCTCAAGGCAACCATGCCATTCGCGTGCGTGCCGTGGGCGCACCTGGGCCATTTAGTGTAAGTTGGCGACCGCCCGATCGTGAACCTGAACTGATTCCCACCACGGCGCTGTATGGGCCGCCAGTGACTAGCAACGGTTTGCTAGGCGCTTACTATCCCAATAACCAGTGGCGTGGACCGGCGACATTCGCACGCATTGATCCGCAGCTTAATTTTTACTTTCACATCACCCCGTTGCCGCGCCCATA
>JBBREZ010000463.1:0-5657 GCA_038225095.1 Caldilineales bacterium | reverse complement strand
TCGAGCACGCCGGGATCGCGTTCATGCCGGAAGCGTCGTACGGACGGTCGACGTCGTGGCTCACGTGCATCACGGTCGATCCGGCCGCCTTCGGCGCGTCGAACGACGAGATTCGGCTCCACCTCGACTCGCGGAACATCGAAGCGCGTCCCGTCTGGAAACCAATGCACATGCAGCCGGTCTTTGCTGGGTGCGAAAGCATCGGCGGCGCTATGGCCGAGGATTTGTTCAACCAAGGGCTCTGTCTGCCGTCTGGCTCCAATTTGGCTGAGACGGATCTGGCGCGGGTGGTCGAAGTGGTGCGCAGTCTATCTGATCGATAGCCAACCAGGCCCCACACTTAAATACTACGCCCGCGCAAGTGCTTGCCCGTTACATACGACGAACTGCCAGCCCAGTAAACAGGCAACCCTGACCATGAACCTACGGCAATCGCCTTAGACGCTTTCTAACGATCAGGCCCCAAAACATACCTGCGCCACGGGCAAATCATTCGTGGCAGAAAATCCGGCGCGGGTGGTGACGGTTAGAGAATCAGAGATGATCCTTGTATGACATGGCATAGATGTGCTGGTGTCGTGTGTTATAATAAAACGGAAAGCATAGATTGAGCCGTTTGCCGAAAGGATTAGATCATGAGTCTCCAAGAAATGGTGCAGCACGTAAGCTATGTAACTGGCCCCAGCGGTCGCCCCACTGCTGTACAAGTAGAGATCGAGCTATGGGAACAGATTATTGCGCTGCTCCAACAGGCAATGCCAACGCCGGAAATAACAGTGGCAACAACGACCGATCAGGATGCAGCCTGGGATCTCTTTCTTATCTTAGCCACGGATGCCCAACCCGGCATCATAGAAAATCCATCGCTCCAGCATGACCGCTATCTTTACGGACAGGTGGGATGAGAGAAATCTTTGTCGATACGAGCGCTTGGGCTGCGCTCACGGATAGCAACGATGCGAATCACGCCGCAGCCGTCAAGTTCATGCAACAGATTGCGCGCAGAAGTCATTTAGTTATCACCGATTACATTCTCGATGAAGCCTATACCCTATTGCTGATGAATGTTGGCTATGCTACAACCGTCAGCTTTAAGCAGAGGCTTGATGCCATGCGTCGCCAGAACATCGTTTCTGTGTATTGGGTTACCCCAACAATGGCAGCGCAAGCGTGGTCGATCTTTGAACGATTTAATGTCGACAAACGCTGGTCGTTTACCGACTGTGTCTCTTATGCCGTGATGGAGGAGTTGGGCATTACCGAGGCATTTACCTTCGATCATCACTTCTCGCAAATGGGGTTGCAACGCTCGCCCGGCTGATTGGGTAGCACGGGGGCACTGAGGCTCAGTTGGGCAATCAGATAGCTGGCAATATCCATACAGACTTGAATCGCTAGTTGTAACCGGCGTTCTACAATGGCCTGCAAGTTTTCGTCCTCTATGTATTCATCCAGCGGCGCTTGATGGAGTTGGCGTAAATGTCTTACGTAATCTTCTAACTTGAGCAAGCGCGTTGCGATCACCTCGGGTTCCATGCCCTAGTCCTTTTTCGCGAATTCGGCGAATCATTGCGGTTTGCTGATAGTCTAAATAGGGCTTAACATCATAATCATCATTCATGGCGCGCATTTGAAACAGCGCCCGCGCCGTACGGTCGGTTTCTAGCACCAATCTGCCAGTTTTGATGATCTGAAAGCGGAGGAAGGTGGATGCTCGATTGAGCGCAACTACATCCACCGGCAGGGATAATTGAGCCTCAAGCACTGTACCAATCGCTATTGTACGGATAAAGATCGCGTCAGATGTCAGCCTTTCGGCAAACAGCACAGCCACATCCACATCGCTCTGGATATGGGCTTTACCTTGGGCCAATGAACAAATAGGTAGACCGCAACCAAATGATCCTGCCCAGTGAGGGCGGTTCGTATGTTGGTAATCACAGTTTCTGCAGAAATCATGCGAATCAATTATTCCTTTTATTCCTTTTATCTCATCCATGGCACCCCATTTTCTATTGATCACTATATCACTAGACGACAGCTTAGAGCAAGCAACCAATGATGGGTGGGCGCCCTTAATAGCAACAGTGCCTGCGGTCACTGGGCGATTAAGTCGCCTCAGCACCTTACCCTTGCCAGCCGCGAATCAATTCTTGCCCTAAACCCGCCCGAAAACTGAAATACATCTGTTCTGCTGGGAGCATCCTTTTGTTTCTTTCCTGTTGTGATACAATGTGCTATTGACTTAGATCATTGAGTAAAATATAGGTACTGAGCTTATTTTAATCCTCATATGCCAGAAATCACGCGCTTTTTCGGGATCATCATTACCATGTACTGGCAAGCTGGTGTCCCGCATCAAGCACCTCATTTTCACATTCGTTATAATCAATTTAAGGCATCTTATAGAACCTATTATTCAACTCGCCGGCGCGCTACCGCTCCGCCAACAGCGTTTGGTTGAAGCCTGGGGCGGAACTGCATCAAGAAGAACCGAAGCAAAACTGGTTGTTAGGAGAAAAGGTAGATAACTTCGAAAAATTAAGGGGCTTGACTAACTAGAATCCGAAAACCAGTTGGGATTCCTTGCAATTTCTCTAGAAAATCAGCTTTATGGTAGAGATTTTCGGCTCGCTCTTAAGGAGAAATATAATGCACCCGCTTTACGACGTGATTGATTTTAAGATTGTTGGACCTTACACGTTCGCTGTTACATTTGATGATAGGACCACACAGGTCATTGATTTGTCATCTGTTTTATATGGTGAGGTCTTTGGTCCGCTACGCGACCTCCAACTATTTAACCAAGTACGTTTGGATCCAGAAGTATGTACATTAAGCTGGCCTAATGGCGCAGATTTCGATCCCTGGACGTTACATGAGTGGCCACAGCTTGTTGATCATTTGGCTATTCAGGCTCAGGCTTGGGCAAAAGCCCAAGAATAGTCGTCAAGTTCGTCTAATCAGCCATCATCCCTAGCTACCGTGCAAAGATAGCGATGCAAACTTTCACCCACCGTCTCCCTGGCCTGGTGCTTACCGGCCATGAATTTACCCTCCCGCTCGACTACACCCGCCCCACTGCTGAACAGATCACCGTCTTTGCGCGCGCCGTGGTCGCGGCGCGCCAGGAAAGCGCCAATTTGCCCTGGTTGGTCTATTTTCAAGGCGGACCAGGGTCCGGTGCGCCGCGTCCGCTGGAAAATAGTGGCTGGCTGAAACGGGCCTTGCAGGAATATCGCGTGCTGCTGTTGGACCAGCGCGGCACGGGGCGCAGCACGCCGATCATGGCGCAGACGTTAGCGCGTTTCGCCACACCGCAGGCGCAAGCTGAATACTTGAAACATTTTCGCGCTGACAATATTGTGCGCGATGCAGAACAGATTCGGATTGCCTTGCTGGGCGAAACCGATCAGTGGAGCGCGTTGGGGCAAAGCTATGGCGGTTTCTGTCTGACCCACTATCTGTCCGCTGCATCAGCATGCTTGCGCGAGGTGATCATCACGGGTGGTTTGCCGCCGCTGGAACATTCGGCGGATGACGTGTATCGGGCCACGTATCGGCGCGTACTTGAGAAGAATCAACGCTATTATCAGCGTTATCCCGACGATACGGCGTTGGGGCAAATGATCGTGCGCTATTTGGCTGAGCATGATGTGCGTTTGCCGGATGGTAGTTGCCTGACGCCGCGTCGTTTCCAACAGCTAGGCATGGCCTTTGGCGCGAGTGATGGCTTTGAGCAGGTGCATTATCTGTTGGAAGAAGCTTTTGTCCAGGGCACCAACGGGCGCGAGCTTAGTCACCGCTTTTTGGCGCACTTTGCGCAGGCGCAGAACTTCGAGACCAATCCGATTTTTGCGATTTTACACGAAGCGATTTATTGCCAAGGGACAGCCTCTAACTGGGCAGCGGAACGTGTGCGTGCGGAATATCCCGCATTTGAACCGCACCCGGATCGCCCGATTTATTTCACGGGTGAGATGATCTACCCCTGGCAATTTGATGAGTATCCTCAACTGCGCCCGCTCAAAGCGGCTGCCGAAATCCTGGCGGCGGACACGACATGGCCGCGCCTATATGACGTAGCTACGTTGCGCGCTAACACGGTGCCTTGTGTGGCGGCAATCTATTATGAAGACATGTATGTCGAGCGCACCTTTTCCGAAGCGACAGCACAAAACATTGCCGGGATCAAGCTGTGGATCACTAATCAATATCAGCACAACGCTTTGCGCGCTGATGGCGAGGCGGTGCTAGGCCGGTTATTGGGCATGTTACACGGTGAAATCGGCTAGCAAACTACGCCCAGGTCAGCGCAGATTGTTTGACAAAACTTGCCAGCCTATGCTACAGTTTGCCCATGTGGTAGGCTTACCATAAGCAAATTTAGGGTCACCAATAAGAGACAAGTTTGGCTCTACTATTTTTGATAAGAATTGCAGCAACGAGTGAGGAAACTACTTGCCTCACCCCCGCGCCCTGTAGGCGCCCCCCTCTCCTGAACGGAAAAGTGTGTTTCAGGAGAGGGGAGAACGGCAGTTGATCGGCTCCCCCTCTCCTGAACTCTGTCCTTCGATTCAGGAGAGGGGGCCGGGGGGTGAGGTTATATTAAACAAAAATCTAAAATAAATCTATTGGCAGGATCGGGAGCAAGCATGGCGAAACTTAGACAAAAAGTATTGGTGCTCTACCTCAGCAACTCGGCGCTGGACAGCCGCGTCAAAGGCTGGTCGCTCTACGATGGCACGGGTAAGGAGCATTACACCACGGGTGACAGTGACACGCCGCCCTACAAAACGGGGCTTGACGCGCTCAAAGACGGCTGGCGCGTGATCCAATTTCCCCAACTCATGCCACCGTATCCGGGCATGGAATATACTACTTCTTTTCAAATGTACGAATTTATTTTTGAGCAGTTAGCCGAAACCGAATAACGACGCCGACCTTTAAGTCAGTGTCGTTCGTACCTATCTATTATCAGTTGGAGGAGAAGATTTTATGTCAACCACGACTCAGATCGACCCGCAAGTCGATAAGCAAGATTTGCTCACTTCCAAGCAGATGGCGACGTTTGTGGCGCGGGGTTTTTTGCGTTTCGATGAATTCATCGAACCTGAACTCAACGAAGCGATCATGCGCGAGATCGATGCCGGCACGCTCAAGGCGGCCCCCGCTGGCACACCGCTGGCGGCATGTTACCCTGATCCGTCACCGCTCGGCCACATGTTGCGGCTGCCCAAAGTTCAGGGCATTATTCAGAGCTTGGTCGGGCCAGGCTCGCTCTTTGACCACCATGCCATCCATGTGCGCCAGGCGAATGAAGGCGCGGCGCAGGGGATGCACGGCGATTCAATCATTGATACACGCATGCACTTTGATGTGCAACTGATGTACTTCCCACATGATGTACCGCTGGAAATGGGCGGCACATTAATCGTGCCCGGCAGCCATTTCCGCCGCATCAACGAAATGGACATTGCGCGCTATCAGAATCTGCTCGGTCAAGTGCCAATGGTCTGCAAAGCCGGCACCCTGTTGGCGTTGCATCATGGCATCTGGCACTGTGGCCGCCAAAACAAGACCGACAAGCAGCGCTACATGTACAAGATTCGTCTGAACCCGACCGTGCGCCAGTTGCGCTTGTGGAACACCGATGA
>JBBREZ010000462.1:0-5661 GCA_038225095.1 Caldilineales bacterium | reverse complement strand
GATGGTGCGTTCGTAGCCTTCATACGCTTCACCAGACATGTGATCAAGCAGATCGAGCCGCGAAAAAACCTTGCCCGGCGCCGCCATAAACGCCGCCAACAATTCGAATTCGGATTTCGTCAGATCGACGTAGTTCTCAGCAACCTTGATCGTCATGCCGCTACGATCCAGCACAATATCAGAGACACGCAACAAATCAGGTTCGTTCGCTGTTTTCTGCGTGCGCCGCAACACAGCACGCACACGCGCCGTCAATTCGCGCACGTTAAAAGGCTTGGTAACATAATCATCCGCCCCCAGTTCCAAACCCAAAATTTTATCCTGATCCTCCACTTTGGCGGTGAGCATAATGACGGGCGTCTCTGCTTCTTTGCTAAAAAGGCGCATAAATTCATAGCCACTTAGCTCCGGCATCATCAAGTCTAGAATGATCAGATCCGGCTTTTCGTAGCGGGCCACATACAGCGCCTCGCGCCCGTTACTGGCCTCCACCACGCGATAGCCGTCCTGTTCCAAATAGACCCGGATCATCGCACGTAACTTTGCTTCATCATCGACGACCAAAATCGTTTGTGTCATAAGTTTATGTTCCATCTCCCGCTCTGTTCATGCAACGAGTGAATTCGCATCAAGCGTTGCAAAATCACCCCGGACGCGCTTTATTACACTGTAAATTAAATAAACCGGTAATCATGGTATGGAGTGCGCATCTGAGGGTGCGCACTCCACAGGAACGAAATAAATTTTTAATTTTTATCAATCAGTGCCGCCGGACTTTGAATATTATCGAACAAACCGCGATCAATGACAAGCATTCAGATAGTATCCGCCGATTGGCAGTGGTCAACCCCCAATCGGCGGATATTAAACTCCAGGCGAGCCTGTTCTACGGTCGCGCAGGAAACGGGGTGCGATAGCAAAAGGCAAGACGATCAGTCCGATCAAGGCGAAGTTTTGGACGACTTGAAGGATACCAAAGCCACCGGCTGAATGAGGGTCATTGCTTGGCGATTGACCGTTAAAATTATTCTGATTGACCAAGTTGCTTTGATTGGATGTTACACTAATGGGCTGCTGCCGTACAGATTCACCACGGGCGGGCGTCATATTTTGCCCAAAACTGGCATGTGACAAACTGATGGCGATGCCGATTACAACAAGCGCAGTCACTAGAATGATCGATAGACGACCTACAATTTTCATTGTTATGCCTCCTTTTGCCACTGCTTCGTGCCGCCTGAGTGCAAGCGTGGCAGATGTTGGGGCAGGTGCAGTCTGGCGGCCACTGGCTTCACCACATAATTGCGGATGGCATTCGCAACCCATTGCCAATGGAATGCGACATGCAAACCAATCAGGGCAAGCGATAGATTGGCGGTTGTTGTATGCACCATGCGCCAGCTATTGCCAGCGGCCAAGTTTATCCCTAAGGCCGGTAATGCGGACTGCGAGATCATTAAACCAGTAAAAATAACCAGCGTCATATCGATAAACAAGAGTAAGTTTAACGCATAGTTGATGCGGGCCTGGCGCGGTGCGTTAGAAAATAAGCGTTGCGTCGTTGCCACAAGCCACGACCAGTGCAGTAATAGGTGGGTGATAATGCCGGCCCCAAAAGCCATGCCAAGCCATTCATGAATCGCAAACCCCGTGAACTGGGGGGCGGTGACAACGAGAAAAGCGCTGAAAATTACGCTGTCGACGATCAAGTTCTTTGTGGTTGGGCTGAGTTTTTTCTGTTGCGTTTGCATATGTCTATTCCACCTTCATCCGATTAACTTTTAGCTTTGCTGGCTTTATTGTAACAAGAACTTTTTTAGAGATTGTTAAGAAGCGATTGGGATATTATGTAATTCAGCAAGCCAGGCGGTATCCTTTTTAGCTTGATCAGGCTCTTATTAATAGCAATTTGGTAAGTATTACGACAACGTACGATTAGCTTGGTGGAGGTGCGTGCAGCGCACTGGTCAAGCATTGATCGCTAGTTTGCACGATCACGTGACCAGGGCAATGCACGCACGGGCCGCTACCATCTAACGTTGTCTACTTAGGTAGGCGAACGTGTTACGCTAGGTAGACACATAGACAGGTAAACAGGTAGACAGGGCATGCTACCTGTTTACCTGTCTTACCCGAGGGCTGCATAGTTACGCAATTTGAGCGAAAATATAGCTTACCAAATAGAACATTTGTACTTTTTCGATCAGTAAGCTATGATGAGAAAGTTAAAAACATTCATCAATCAGGAGGGGGGTTGATCGTGATCAATGTAGAAAAGCGCGAGTTCAAGGTTGCCGACGAATACGTCTACAACCGAGCCGGGCCAGTTCGTTGGCTGCTGTCGCACTTGTGGCGGCACAAACTTTTTCTGTTGACCTTTGCCATCGCCGTCTTTAGCCTAAACTTGGTCAATGCCTGGATTCCCAGGCTAATCGGCCAAGCGTTTGACACCGTATTGGGCAAGGCCGGCGCCACCAGTCTGTTGACGGTTACCCTGCTCATCTTAGGTGTGGTTATCGTGCGTGGCTTGGGTGATATCGCCAGTAGCTATTCCTGTGAAGTGCTGGGTAAACGCTTAACCCGCGACGCGCGTGAAGAGTTGTATTTGAGTTTGCTGGGTAAAAGCCAAACCTTTCACAACCGGCAGCGCGTCGGCGATGTAATGGCGCGCGCCACCGGTGATGTCAGCACCCTGAGTGACATGATCGTGCCGGGCGCGCAGTTGTTGGTAGACTCGTTTTTAAGCCTGATCTTGCCGATTATCTTTATTGGCTTTTTGCGCGTGGAACTGCTCTTAACGCCACTGCTCTTCACTGTGGCCTTCATCATTGCGCTCCGCCACTATATGCGGCAGCTTTCACCCGTTTCCGGCGAAATGCGTATGCATAACGGCAATATGAATGCGACCTTGAATGAGGCAGTAGTTGGCATCGAAGTGGTCAAGTCGGCGGTGCAGGAAGCGCAAGAATTGAAGAAGTTTACGACCAGCGCGCGCCTATATCGCGATTTTTTCGTCAAACAAGGCCAGGTGCAAGCGTTCTATCTGCCCCAACTGCTGATGGGCATTGCGCTGGCGGGTGCGTTTTTGCACGGCTTACTGCTCTATATGCGCGGGGGTTTTAGCATTGGCGACTTGGTGGCCTATATGGGCTTGATGGGCCTCTTGCGCTTTCCCACGTTTATCTCCATTTTCACCTTTTCATTGGTGCAGATGGGCATTGCCAGCGCCAAACGCATTCTGGATTTAATGAATCAGGAAAGCGATTTGGATGAAAATATCCAAGGTCATCGCGATACGATGCATGGCGATCTGGTGTTCGACAATGTCACTTTCAGCTATGACGGCCATCCGGTGCTGAAAAATGTCACCTTTCGCGCCAAACGCGGGCAGACGATTGCGATTGTCGGCCAGACTGGTTCGGGCAAGAGCACGCTGACCAAATTAGTCAATCGCACGTATGACGTAGAGGCGGGTCACATCTTGATCGACGGCGTCGATGTGCGCCAGTGGAGTCTAGATTCATTGCGCTCCCAGATTTCGACGATTGAACAGAATATCTTTCTCTTCTCGCGCACGATTAGCCAGAACATTGCCTTTGGGTTGGGCCAAAAAGCCGATCCAGCGGCGGTTGAACAAGCAGCCCGCGAGGCCCAAGCGCACGATTTTATCACGCACTTTGCCGATGGCTATGAAACCGTGATTGGCGAGCGCGGCGTCACCCTTTCCGGCGGCCAACGCCAACGATTGGCGATCGCGCGCGCTTTGCTCTCGGAACCACGCATCCTGATCCTGGACGATTCGACCAGCGCGATCGACAGTGCGACGGAGGATGAAATTCAGAAGGCGATCCTGCGCGTGCTGGAAGGTCGCACCACGCTGTTGATCACCCATCGCCTTTCCCAAATTCGCTGGGCCGACCATGTGTTGGTGCTCAAGCAAGGTGAAGTCATCGATCAGGGCAAGCACGAAGAGTTGCTGGCGCGCTGTGATCTCTATCAGCGAATTTTTGCGCGGTATGTGTAAGTAGCTAGGGAAACAGGAAATAGGTAGACAGGGTTGAACAGAGATGTAGGGTTAGCAAAGCAGAAAAAGTGGTATTGAAAAAGGCTATTTATTCGTCACCCGGCGTACCAGGCGCACGTGGTTTCGAGGATTTGGAATGCTATCAACTGGCACTAGACGTAATGGTCAATGCGCATGAGTTTGCCAAGAAACTTCCACTGGAAGAGAAGTATGATTTAGTGGCACAGATTCGCCGCTCTGCAAAAAGTACGCCGGCGAATATTGCGGAGGGTTATGGACGCTATCACTATCTTGATAGTTTGAGATTCTATTCGATTGCGCGTGGCTCACTAAACGAAACATTGGCACATTTCATCAATGGGCGTTCATTAAGTTATATCGACCAAGAAACCTTTGAACTACTTTATCAACTGACACGGCGCGGCGAGAAAGCATTGAATGGTTACATGAATTATGTTCGCAAACAACGCGCTGGTCAAGATCTGTCCGACGGCAACAACTTACGCGAAGAGTCCATTGGCTATCTCATCGAAGATAATAGCAAAATCACGTTGGAACAAATGAACGATCTAGTGGACTAATCTGTCTACCTGTTTCCCTATCTACCTATTTTCCGATCAACCTCTTTACAATGAAAGGATACTTATGGGTTTTGTAATGGATGGCTTGGACGCGGAAGCCTACGACCGCGATTATTCGGACCGTGTCTTACTCCAACGCATCTTAGGCTACTTTAAACCGCAAACCAAACGGATGCTCTTTGTCGCCGGCATGATTCTGCTCACCTCGCTTGTCGATATGGCGCTGCCGCTGCTGCTCTCGCGCGGCGTAACGCAGATGAGCGAGCAGATCACGCGGCGTAATGTTATCTTGTTGGTCGTGGCATTTCTGCTGGCGGCTGCGTTCTCGTGGGGCTTCAATTTCTTACGCCAATGGTATACAAACCGCATTGTCGGCGATGTCGTCTTACAAATGCGCGAGAATGTCTTTGGCGCAGTGATGCAGCGCGATATGTCGTTCTTTGATGAGTTTTCTTCTGGGAAAATTGTCAGCCGCGTCACGTCGGATACGCAAGATTTCGCGACCGTCGTCACGTTGACGTTGAGCTTACTAAGCCAGGTGCTCTTGGTCGTTTTGATTGTCGGCGTACTCTTTTACATTGATGCCCAACTAGCGTCGCTCACGATGATCATGGTGCCGTTGGTCGTTGCCGTGGCGCTCAGTTTTCGCTATATTGCGCGCGCAACCACGCAACGCGCGCAACGCGCTTCGGCCCAGGTCAATGCCAACGTGCAGGAGATGGTGAGCGGGATTACGATCGCCAAGAATTTTCGCCAGGAGCAGACAATCTACAATGATTTTAAGCAGGTAAACGAACAGTTTTATCAGGTGCAGTTCCGCCAAGGGTTGGTCTTTAGCAGTATTTTCCCAGCTCTGGTCACGATTGCCGGCCTCGGCACCGTGATTGTGGTCTACTTTGGCGGGCGCAATGTGTTGGGCAACCGCCTATCGGCGGGCGAATGGTTTCTATTTGTCCAGGCGGTCGGCCTCTTCTGGTTCCCACTCACCAGCATTGCTTCATTCTGGAGCCAGTTCCAACTGGGGTTATCGGCCAGTGAACGCGTCTTCGCCCTGAT
>JBBREZ010000461.1:0-5662 GCA_038225095.1 Caldilineales bacterium | reverse complement strand
TGAGCACACTCAGCAACTCTGCCAGATCATGCCCACCGAGATTACTCAACACGGCGGGCAGTTCGGTGTCGGCAACGTCCTGCAACACGGCCGCAATCTTTGGGTTCGCCTGGATCAGCCGCGCCCGAATCTGCTCACCAGGCAGCCGGATCAGCGCCTGATATTCTTCGTTGCCCATGTCGTCAATCGCTTGCTGCAAGGCTTCACCGCCAGGCTGGGCAAAGAGCGCTTGCAGACGACGGCCATATTTGGCTTCCAGCACCCGCCATTGGTTGTCAACAAAAAGTTGTTTGAGGCGCGCAGCGCGGATGCCCGGCACCACTCGATCCAAACTTTGGCGATTGAGATCGACGATCCAGATCACATTGTCTAATGCTTCCAACGCCTCTTCCAGCACGGCTTCCCAGATGTTGCCCTCATCTAATTCCGCGTCACCGACCAGCGCAATAAAGCGCCGTGAGGTGACCTGACCAAAGTGCGCCTGGGTATATTTTTGCACCAAGCCAGCAAAAAGTGGCGCCACCGCCCCCAAACCCACCGAACCCGTGGAAAAGTCCACCTTGTCTGGATCTTTGGTGCGGCTCGGATAGGCTTGCAGCCCTTTGTAGGCACGTAAGGTGGTGAGATATTCCTGCGGCAACTGGCCGAGCAGATATTGGATGGCGTGAAAGACCGGCGACGCATGCGGCTTGATCGAGACCCGGTCGCCGGCTTGCAGAAAGTGAAAATAGAGCGCCGTCAGGATCGAGACCGACGAAGCGGAGGAGGCCTGATGGCCGCCCACTTTGGTGCCGTCGGTGTTCGGGCGTACGTTGTTGGCGTGATGGATAATATTGGTTGCCAGCCAGAGCACGCGCTGCTGGATCGTCTCTAGGGTGGCAAGCATTTCAGGGTTCACAGGTTGGGCGGGCGAAGGCATAAGGGCTGGGATTCTTTCTTTTTATGCGGCGCGCTGCTGCAAAAAAGCAACGAGCTTATTAGCGGCGGCTTGTAGATGTTGTTCTAGCAAAGTCACGGCAATTTCGATTTGACCTTGACGGCAGGCTTCGAGCATCGCCCGATGTTCGCGTTGCGAGGTAGCTTGGTATTCCAGACCGACCAGGAAGATGACCAGATAGCGCGCCACGTTAATGTGCAAAATGCGCACCCATTCCATCAGGCGCGGCAAATTGGCCGGCTGATAGAGCAGCGCGTGAAATTCCCAATTGAGTTCGCCCCACTGCGCAATCGCTTGTTCTTGATCAATCGCATCCAGCAACGCTGCGGCCTGAGCCAAATTGGCAATCGTCAGATAGGGAATCGCGCGGCGCAGGGCCAGAGTTTCCAAGGCAATCCGCATGGCGTAGATTTCATCGACCTCAGCGCTGGAGAGGGCAGCGACTACGGCGCCCCGGTTGGGAAAAAAGGTGACCAACCCTTCGGCTTTAAGTTGATAGAGCGCCTCGCGCACGGGGATTTTGCTCACGCCAAAGCGCTCAGCGATCTCATCTTGGCGGAGCGGCAGATTGCTTTTCAAGCGACCTTGCAAAATTTCAGCGCGCAAGGTGTCGGCAATCACTTCGGTAATTTGTGGGGCGGACTTGGGTATCGGCGCTAGGCTTGGTGGCATTGCATTAAGCTTGGTTGACTAGAAATATTGTATACGTTACAGTCGAAATCATAATATCGTATACGATTTTTGTCAACCAAGCCGAGCGTGTTGGACGTTTATTTCTGGTCTACCATCTTTTGCAACTCGTACAACCGGTTGAGCGCGTCCAACGGTGTCAGCGCATTGACGTTCAATTTGCGCAGTGCCTCGACCACGGGATGGTTCTCGGCAAAGAGCGAGACCGTCATCGCGGAGGCTTTGCCTTTCTTGGCTTCCGGCTCGAACAGGCGTTTAGGGCCTGCCGCGCCGCTGCGTTCTAACTCAAGCAGGATCTCTTCGGCGCGCTTAACCGCCGCTGCAGGCAGACCAGCCATGCGCGCCACATGCACGCCGTAGGAACGATCAGCCCTGCCGGGGATAATCCGGCGCAGGAAGACGACATCGTGACCATCGCCGCCCATAGTGCCAGAGTCATCGACAGCGACGTTGTAATTGACCACATGCGGCAAACGTTCAGCCAGATCGGTCAATTCGTGATAATGGGTAGCAAAGAGCGTCTTGGCGCGCAAGCCGGGGTGATTGTGAATATATTCGACCACGGCCCAAGCAATCGCCAGCCCGTCATAGGTGCTGGTGCCGCGGCCAATCTCGTCGAGCACGAGCAGGCTGCGGTTGGTGGCATGATTCAGAATGTTGGCGGTCTCGACCATTTCCACCATAAATGTGGATTGGCCGCGGTGAATTTCATCACTGGCGCCAATGCGGGTGAAGATGCGGTCAACGACGCCGATATGGGCGCGGTCGGCGGGGACAAAGCTGCCAATTTGTGCCATCAGGGTGATCAACGCCACTTGACGCAGGAAGGTGCTTTTGCCAGCCATATTGGGGCCAGTCAACACATGCACCGCCGCATCCGGTAGCAGATGGGTGTCGTTGGGCACAAACGGTTCATCGGTCAGTGAGATCTCGACCACTGGATGGCGGCCCGCCATAATTTCGATGGCGGCGCCTTCGTCCACCACGGGGCGCACATAACGCTGATTGAGCGCCACTTCCGCCAGGGCGCTGTATGCGTCTAATTCAGCCAGGGCGGCGGCTAGTTGCAGCAGTTGATGGGTAGACGCAGCTACCTGCAAACAGATTTCCTTGAACAATTGTTGCTCGATATCCAAGCGGCGTTCATCGGCGTTGAGCACCAGTGATTCGTATTCCTTCAAATCGGGCGTGATGTAGCGCTCGGCGTTGGTCGTCGTCTGCTTACGGATATAATCGGTCGGTATTTTGTCACGATGCGTATTCGTCACCTCAATATAGTAACCAAAAACCCGATTGTAGCCCACCTTCAGGCTGCGAATGTCCAACCGATCGCGCTCGGTGCGCTCCAAATTGGCGATCCACTCCTTGGCATGGCGGCTCTTGTGCATAAGTTCGTCCAACTCACCGCTATAATCAACGCGAATCACGCCCGGCGTCGCCAGGGTCGCAGGTGGTTCATCGGCAATCGCAGCTTCGAGCAAGGCGAGGGTTTCTTTGCAGAGGGGAAGGTCACGGAGTAGGGATACGGGAGTAGAGATTAGGAGATCGGCGCCATCTAATCCTGTATCCCTACCCCCTACTCCCAAATCTCCAATCCCTAATACTGCCTTAATATCCGGCACATAGCGCAACACTTCGCGGATTCCGATCAAGTCTCTGGGCAAGGCGACCCCTTGCGTGACACGGTTGGTCCAACGCTCCAAATCGCCGAGGCCGCGCAAATGTTCGCGCAGTTCTAAGCGCATGGCGGTGTTATCAAAGAAAAGTTGCACCGTGTCCAGGCGGCGGTTAATCACACGCACATCGAGCAGGGGTTGGTTCAACCAGCGGCACAGCAAGCGCCCGCCCATGGGCGTTAATGTTTTGTCCAACACGTCGAGCAAACTACCTTTGGCGTCACCGCCTCGAATCGTTTCGGTGAGCTCCAAATTGCGCCGCGTCGATTCGTCCAGCGTCATAAAGCCGTTGACTTCGTAGCTATGCAGATGGGTCAACTGGGCCAGCGCCGAAGGCTGCATCTCGCGTAAGTAGGCGATGATGGCAGCAGAGGACCGGACAGCTTCGGGATGATTTTGCAGGCCAAAGCCATCCAACGTGGAGACCTGAAAGTGCCGTTCCAGCGCTGGGGCGGCGGTGTCAATCGCCACCTGCCACGGTTCCACGGTCGACAAGATCGGCTTCAAGCTGGCAATCAAGTTATGTACATCAGATTCTAAGGGCTTCCAATCGACATGGATCAATTCGCTGGGGTGCAGGCGGCTCAATTCGTCCCCCACGCGCCGCATCACTTCCTCGGCATTGCCATTGACCTGCGTGGTCGCAAATTCGCCGGTGGTAATGTCGCAATAGGCCAGCCCGGCGCTGTTGCCGCGCACGTTGAGACTAATCGCCATCAGATAGTTATTACGCTTGGCGTCCAACATGCCCGGCTCGATCACCGTGCCTTTGGTGATCACGCGTGTGATTTGGCGTTCGACCAAGCCGCGGCCGGGCTCGGTCATCTGCTCGGCAATCGCGACTTTGTAGCCCGCCTCCACCAAGCGCGCAATATAACCATCCACGCTGTGATAGGGCACGCCAGCCAACGGCACGCGTTGATCATTGCCCACCGGGCGGCTGGTTAAAACGACATCACAAACCTTAGAGATCACTTTGGCGTCATCATCAAACGTTTCGTAAAAATCGCCCAGGCGGAAAAAAAGGATACAATCGGGATATTGGCTTTTCAGCGACAGATATTGCTGCCGCATTGGCGTCGTCATAGCGTCGATGTCTTTCTAAAGGATATAGTTCCTGTAGGTCACGTATCGTACGTGACAGGTTCTACCCGTCATTGGCGGATGAACTTGTCACGTACGATACGTGACCTACACGCATAGTCGGGATCAGCACAAATGTTCAACCTTATTTTACCATAAAACGGCATGACAGAGGAATTTCTTAGGCTATTGACCCAGGTTCATTTTGCCATTTGGATCGGCATACAGCGTATAGGCCAGCCAGGTTGGGTTGGCCGGTTGCTGCTGACGGATAACAAGCCGCGCCGCATGAAAAGCTTCGCCAAAGGTCTGACCAAGGAGCAAATTGTCATAAAATTGGACAGCAAACTCGGCGGCCAGCGCGTCGTTGACTTCCCACAGTGAACCAATAAAGACACCAACACCGATGTTGCCGACCAGCCTGTCCACCCAACCGCCAAGCCCCGTTAACGTAAACTCGGCCTGACCCGTGTGGCAAGCGTTTAGGAAAATCAGCGGACGGGTGCGGCGGAAACCAATCGCACGTTCGCCAGCCAGATCCGACGGCAACAATTTTTCACCGCCTTGCAAAATAATCGGCGACTCATCCGCATTCTCTGGGCTAAAGCCGGCGTGCGATGCCAAGTGCAAAAGTTCGATATTGCCATCTTTTGTGGCCTGCAACACTTCGCTGCGCGTGCGGAGCGGCGAACCAATCGCCACGCCACGCGCTTGTAATTTGGTGAAGAATGCTTGCTCGCGCGCCGTGGCGGACAAATTGGCATCGGGCAGCACCAACCGCGCGGCTTTCAAAGCCACCTCGTTGGCTGGACCACGCCCCGCCAACCAGCGCGCGAATTGAAAGCCGCTTACCAGGTAATCATCACGATATTCCTTGTTGGTCGCTTGGTCAAAAAAGTAGGGCTTGACTAATTCCCAAGGGATCCAGGGTTCATCACTAATAATGACCAGGGAACGCAGCTTGCCCTGTTCCCGTAATGTTTTCAGTCGCCAATACTCTTGTTGTAATGCAGGCGGAAAGACTTGTTCAAACAGATCCTGACCAATCGTGGCAATTTCCTCAACGATTACGACGTTGCGCGCCGGCCAATCAAGCGCTGGCTGGGCGTCAGCGGAGATACGCAGATGGCGACTTGGCTCCGTTGTTGTTGCATCAGCAGCGGGAACGTCACCGGGTAAACGGGCATATTGATTCAGCCGTTTAAAGATGTTCTGCAAAAACTGGCGCGGGTTTTGATGCAAGGGCGTGGACCCCATTGACTGCCGCTGATAACCC
>JBBREZ010000460.1:0-5663 GCA_038225095.1 Caldilineales bacterium | reverse complement strand
AACGAAACACCCCAACGTTACCATCAACGATAACTTTACGCCCGCCTCAACCTGGTCGGAATATTCTAACAAGATCGTGACGCAGGTGGCTGGCGGCCAGTCGCCCGATCTGATCAACATTGCGATTGAAGGCGCACGCTTGTTGCAAAGCAAAAATTTGCTGACGCCACTCGACGACATCATGGCTGGCGATGCATCCTCCAAGGAATTGACCGATGACGTGCATCCAGCGCTGATCAAACCATTTAACATTGACGGCAAGACTTGGTACATTCCACATTCGTGGAACAACATGGTGATCTACTACAACACCAAGATGTTTGCCGAAAAGAAGATTGATCCACCCAAAGCCGATTGGACGTGGGATGACTTCCTGGAAACAGCCAAGAAACTGACCAGTGGCGACGGTAACAAGAAGGTATTCGGCTTTGGTATCCCCTATTTTAACTTCGGTTTGACGCCCTGGCTGCTTACCAACAACACCTATCAACTTACCGAAGACTGGACGAAGTCGAACCTGAACGATCCCAAAGTGATCGAAGCGGTTAAATTTGTCCACGATCTGGTGCATGTACATGGGGTTTCGCCAGACGTTCAGGGCACCCAAACCGAGAACCTCTTTCCATCGGGTCGCCTGGCGATGTCCGGATGGGGTCATTGGCCGATTCAGGGCTTTGTGGGCAATAATTTCAAAGATTTCGACGTGGTCTATTGGCCGCGCAAGACAGCGGCAACCTCGGTCTTTGGCGTCGGCGGTTGGGGTCTCTCTAAAGCGACAAAACAGCAGGCACTCGGCTGGGAACTGATTAAGGAGTTAACAGGCAAGACTACAATCCAAGCTTCGGCGGCGGCTGGTGTGGCCATCCCAGCCCGGCGTTCGGTGGCCGAGAGTAAAGAGTTCCTGGCCTTCCCAGCCAACTCCAAAATCTTCTATGAGAGTTTAAACGACACAAAACCGGTGGCAAGCCCGGCCAATTTCAACGAATTGGAAACGATTTTCATGCGCCATATGGGTGAAATCATGAGTGATGCCGCTACACCGGAAGCTGGCATGAACGCGGCGCACGATGAACTGTCGGCCGCAATGGCGAAGGTTAAGTAATAGAACCGCGGATTAGCAAGAAGACGCGGATTTGTGCACTAAGGCGATTTCAAATCAATCATGATCCGGATCGAGACCTGACAGGTGGAAAGGACCCCACCTGTCAGGCGGGTGCCCTCTGGGCGCGATGGTAATTTTGAAATCGGTCTAGCCTGTATGTTTATTCATTTGGAATAGCCTAAGCAATTCGCGTCACCCTGCACATCCGCGGTTTTCAGGAGTAAGGCAATGGCCCAAGCACAAATTCAGAAAACCGGTTCCAGCGGCTGGTTGCGCAAAGAGAGCCAACGCGAAGCCCTGGCCGGTTATCTTTTTATTCTACCCACGTTTATCGGCTACACGGCGCTTGTGATTGGCCCGATTCTGGCGGCAATTGGTTACAGCCTCACGAGTTATGATATTCTCAGTCCGCCGCAGTTTGTAGGTCTGCAAAATTATATGGATTTGCTGACCGACACGCGTCTACACAAGGTCTATCTGAACACGATCTATTTCACCGTCGTGGCGGTTAGCCTGAATGTGGGGATCGGGCTCCTGTTGGCGGTGTTGATCAATCGCAATATGCCTGCGTTTCTAAAATACATCTTCCGCACGGCCTACTTCTTTCCCGTGCTAGTCGCGCTGACCTATTGTTCGATTATCTGGCAATATCTTTACCAAAAAGACACCGGCATTATCAATTATTATTTGAGTTTACTGCATGTTGCCCCAACCCCGTGGCTTAGCTCGCCAGTTTGGGTGATGCCCTCGATTATTGTGATGGATGTCTGGAAGAACACCGGGTTTGCGATGCTCGTTTTCCTGGCCGGGCTCCAGGGCATTTCGCAGGATTACTACGAAGCCGCCGCACTCGATGGCGCCAGTCGCGGACAATTGTTCCGCTACATCACGTTGCCGCTGATTACGCCCACGCTCTTTTTTAACGTGATTATTTACATGATCGGCGCGCTCCAGGTGTTCGATTCAATTGTCGTCCTGACGCAAGGCGGCCCTGGCGATGCTAGTCGCAGTTTGGTCATGTATATCTATGAAAATGCCTTCCAGTTGTTCCACATGGGCTATGCCTCGGCCACCGCAATTACCTTATTCATCGTCATTATGTTGCTGACCCTTGTCCAATTTCGCGTGGGTCAGAGTTGGGTGCATTATGAATAGAACAGAGCTGATCGATTCAACGCAAACGCCTGTGATCAACCAGCCTACCGCGCGCAGACACGAACGCGTCAGCCTCTGGCAGAAGCTACCCGACCTCTTGGCGCTTGTGGTCCTCAGCGTGGGCGCAATTCTCATGATGTTGCCTTTCTTGTGGATGTTCTCCACCTCATTGCGCCCGATTCAAGAATCATTCAAACTACCGCCAGCCTGGTTCCCCACCGAGTTTCACTTTGAGACATACAGCGCGGTCTTTACTTCCTCGGTGCCGCTGGTGGCGTTTGCCCTCAACAGCGTAAAAGTTACGTTCTTTGTCACGCTCGGCCAGTTGATCACTTGTTCGATGGCTGGTTACGCCTTTGCCCGGCTGCGCTTTCCCTTTCGCAACACTCTTTTTCTGCTTTTACTCGCCTCGCTGATGGTGCCTGGGCAAGTGACGATTATCCCCGTTTTTATCATCATGAAAGAGTTGGGGTTAATTGACAATCACCTGTCGATTATTCTGCCTTTTCTCACCAGCGCGTTTGGCGTCTTTTTGCTCCGCCAATTCTTCCTCACCTTGCCGCAAGATCTGATCGATGCCGCCAAGATTGATGGGGCGGGGCCGTGGACGACCTTTATCCGCGTCGCGATCCCGTTGGCGGGGCCGTCGCTGGCGGCTTTGACGATTATCACCTTCAACGGCACCTGGAACAATTACTTTTACCCCTTGATTTTCCTCAACACCTGGGAAAAGATGACGCTGCCGCTTGGGATCACCGCGTTGCGCGGCTATCTCGCCAGCAACAGCGCCTCGGTCGTGATGGCTGCGGTCTCGCTGGCGATTTTGCCGGTCTTGCTCATTTTCCTCGTTGCCCAGAACTGGTTTATTGCTGGGATCACGCGCACTGGGATCAAAGGCTAACAACCAACTTTAGAAGTATGCTATAATTTCTAAACATACAAGGGATTTGTCTTGAGTAGAATTACAGAAATTCAAGCATTAGTCCGTTATGGTCTTTATTATTTAACGGAACATGCCGATGATGAAGCAATCGTTGACAACTTTGACATCTACGATGTAGAAAATGGTATCTTAACAGGGAAGATCAGACGAACCTGGCCCAAAGATGATAAATATGAGATTGCAGGAAAAACATACGCCGGACGAACCATTGGGGTTGTCTGCCGTATCATCGCGGCGTATGAAGATAAACTCAAAAATGACTAAAATAAAAGACAAACCAGAAAAGACAGAATCTACTGGTTTCTGGGAAGGCGAAACCTGTGAATATTGCGGTGGTGCGATTGGTGAAAAACGCGTGACGCTTCATCGCAAAGTGAAAGGTAACTATGTATTAGTTGAAAATGTTCCGGCAGGTGTATGTACAGAGTGTGGTGCCCGGTATTTTGCCGCCAATGTCCTCAAGACGCTTGAGGAAAGTCTGCATGGACGCCGCCAGATCGATCGTGAAATCCTCGTGCCAGTATACACAATGTAACCGATTGCATCAATGGAACGCGGCGAGGCGCAATGTGATTGTGTTTTAACACAAAGGGACATCCAATGACGGTTGACAATGGTTTCATCGAACATCTGCGTGAACTGCTAGAGCCGCTCGACGGTATCACCATCAAGCGCATGTTTGGCGGTCGCGGCGTCTTTCGCCATGGCTTGATGTTTGCGCTCGTGGCCGATGACACGTTTTACTTCAAGGTAGACGACCAGAATCGCCCTTCGTTTGAGGCACGCGACCTCAAACCGTGGACCTATCAGAACAAAGACGGTAAGGTGATGACCATGCCTTATTATCAAGCGCCCGAAGAGACGTTGGATAATGCCGATGATATGTGTGAGTGGGCCGAAAGCGCCTACGGGGCGGCGGTGCGGGCGCAAAAGCCGAAGCCCAAGAAAGCAATCGCCAAGAAAAAGCCAGCATGACCCATTCGTGGACAAACTGGTCTGGGGGTGTGAACTGTGCGCCCCAAACTATCATCACCCGGCACAGCGAAGACGAAATCGTTGCGCTGGTCAAACAGGCTAGCCACGCTAATGCGCGCATTCGTGTGGCTGGCTCCGGCCATTCGTTTGTCCCCTTATGTACGTCGGACGAAATTTTACTTTCACTCGATCATTTGCACGGTGTGGTCGCCACCAACCGTGATGCACGGCAAGCCACTGTCTGGGCTGGTACAAAAATCCACCAGTTGGGTGATCCGCTTTGGGCGCTGGGCCTGGCAATGGAAAACATGGGCGACATCGACCGCCAAGCCATCGCCGGCGCGATCAGCACGGGCACGCACGGCACGGGACCCACGTTGGGCAGCATCTCGACGCAGGTGGATGGCTTACGCATCGTAATTGCTTCCGGTGAAACCGTTGATTGCTCGCCCACCGTCGAGCCGGAAATCTTCAAAGCGGCACAAGTTTCCCTGGGCGCGCTTGGTATCATCACGCAGGTGACGTTGCGCCTGCGGCCCGCCTATCAGTTGCACGAATGCACTAGGGTCGCAGCCTTTGACGAGTGTATCGCCCAGTTGGATGAGCAGATCCAGACCAACCGCCATTTTGAGTTCTTTTGGGTGCCAGGCGAAGACGTTTGCGCGATGAAAGCGCTTAATTTCGCACAGGCAGACCAGTTGCCAACGACGCGGGCAAAACCAAACGTGACCGGACGTTTGACCCGTTATGTGCGCGCAGAACAGCTTGACCGCAGCTATCGCATCTTTCCCTCCGAGCGCAACCTCAAGTTTAACGAAACTGAATTTGCCGTGCCCGCGGCCAACGGCCCTGATTGTCTGCGCGAAATTCGTCAGTTGATGCAGACAAAATATCCAGCGATCATCTGGCCGCTTGAATATCGCACGCTGGCCGCTGACGACATTTTTCTCAGCCCCGCCTATGGGCGCGCCACCATGACCATTTCGGTGCATCAGGCCGCGGAATTGCCTTATCAGCCGTTTTTCGCCGACATCGAAGCGATCTTCCGCAATTATCACGGTCGCCCGCATTGGGGCAAAATCCATACGCACACAGCCAGCACATTGCGCCCACTTTATCCGCTGTGGGATAATTTCCAGGCTGTCCGCACGCAGTTGGACCCGCAAGGCATGTTCATGAATGATTATTTACAGGCCATCTTCGAGCCACAAACGGAAATTGCAGCCCATCTTCCGGGAAGGGGTCAAAGCCCGGTTCGTTAACCAGCCATCGCCTGACCCCTTCCCGGAAGATTTCTCTCCCTAATTGGGGACGCACCCCATCCACGCGCCCCTTTGCAACTGGGCAGCTTTGCGTTAAAATTCCACTATCAGCCTTCCCCACACCACACCAAGGAGAACTTATGGATCACTTCATCTATCGCGGCGCCAAGACCAGTCAGATCAGCTTTCCGCTGGGCGGCATCGGCTCGGGTAGCATTGGGCTGGC
>JBBREZ010000459.1:0-5666 GCA_038225095.1 Caldilineales bacterium | reverse complement strand
AAAGGTTGGCGCTGGAGAATCTCCTCTTGAACGTAATCCAGGAGATAGCGGTGGCTGCCCGCGAACATCCGGACAAAGGCTGGGCGGTCCGTGCGCTGCCGCATCGCCAATGCGGCCAGTTGCAAGCCAGCGACCCACCCTTCGGTGCGCTGCTCCAACAAGCGCACGTCATCGTCGGCCAGCACATCGTCCAGTGCCTGCGTGAAAAAGGTGGCTGCTTCGGCTGCGGTAAAGCGTAAATCTGCGGCGCGGATTTCCACTATCTCGGTACGCACCCGCCAGCGCGACAGCGGCAGTTCAGGATCCACGCGCGTGGCCAGCACCACATGTAGATGGGCGGGAAGTTGATCGATCAGGAAAGTCAATCCTTCATGAATGGCCGGATCGTCGATCAAGTGATAGTCATCAAGCACGAGCAGAATGATTTCAGGCTCAGACACAGCACCCAGTTCATTCAGGAGCACCGTGAGGATAATGGTCAGCGGCGGCGGCTCAGGCGAATGCAGCATCGCCAGCGCAAGCGTGCCAACCGTTGGCACACAGGTGCGCAGCGCCGTAATGACCACTGTCCAAAACCGCGTCGCATCATTGTCCAGCTCATCCAGCGATACCCAGGCTAAAGGGTGAGGATGTTCGGTCGCCCAGGCGCTCAGGAGCGTTGTCTTGCCCCACCCGGCAGCGGCGGAGAGCAAGGTCAGCCGATGCGAGAGTGCCGCGTCTAGATTTCTCAACAATCGATTTCGGGCGACTAACGCAGCAGGCACACGCGGCGGGACAAGCTTGGTTTCTAGGAGCACCGCCTGTGGCCCAGCAAAGGAGTGATGGGTGGGGTGCCGTATGGGCTCGTTTGACATTTCAGCGGGTAGTAATTTCACATTTGTCATCATTTATCGGATGTTTGAGTACATAAAAACTTCGCGCCGGCAACTACGCGGTTGAACGTTTCGCCTGCTTTATAAATTGAACTTTTTCCTGATCGTTATCGGAGCACAATGTGCCATCAAGTGCCCGACGTTGCTGATGGTAGCCGGGCCAACGCCAGCAAACTCACAATGATGGCTAAAAATTGTCGTACCGATTTACTCTCTGCTGTCATTGCTGTTTACCTCTCTTTTTATAATGGAGAAGGAGGTTGTGCTTTCCTGGAGCCAGCCTCATTCTCAGGTAGATAGGCCTCGACCGAGTATTTTCAAAACAGCCCTCTTTAGGTACAATGCAGGGCAGAAACCATAGCGCCTTTTATAGTAAAGCATGTTTAGGACAAAAATCGTCCTAATTGGACAAATTTTAAATGTATTCGCCAAGTTCGCGGCTGCTGACGGTGTTGGAGTTGTTACAATCCTATAAGGAAATGAGTGGCAGAGAGTTGGCGCAGCGTCTGGAGGTGGATGGACGAACAGTGCGCCGCTACATTGCGACCCTACAAGATATGGGCATCCCCATTGAAGCTGAGCGCGGACCGAATGGTCTGTATCGCCTGCTTGGACATTACAAACTGCCGCCAATCATGTTTACTGATATTGAGGCGGTTGCCTTGATCCTTGGTCTATTGGCGACGCGTGAATTGCACTTCCCGGTTCACATCGTCGGGGTCGAAGGGGCATTGGCCAAAACTGAGCGGGTCATGCCCGCAAAGCTGCTCAGCCAGGTGCGGGCACTGCAAGCGGCGATCACTTTTAATACGCCGCCACCTGTGCCCAAAGTAGCATATGCGTTTGTGGTTACGCTTAGTTTGGCCATTGAGCAGGAGCGGCAAGTGATCCTGCGTTATCGTTCGGTGCAGGGCGAAGAATCAGAGCGCGCCTTTGATGCCTATGGCTTGGTGGTGAATCAGGGGTACTGGTATACCACCGGTTACTGTCATCTGCGTAACGCTCTGCGCACGTTTCGCTTGGATCGCATTTTATCGTTGGATTTTGGCACTCAATCCTTCATTTGTCCGGAGAACTTCGATGCGTTGCAACATCTGTTAGATTCCGTGGTAGCGATTCCCGGCAAATATCAAGTAGCAGTGCTTCTAAAGACGACGATTGAGCATGTACAACAAAGAGCTTGGTCACCAAAAATGAAAATCGAGCCCTGTGAAGAAGGAGTTTTACTCTATAGCAATGTCGACCAGTTGGATTGGATCGCTCGTTTTCTAATTGGTCTTGATTTTCCTTTCACCATCATCCAGCCCATAGAATTACGTGATGTGATCCGAAACATTGCAACAAATATCTTAGAAACGGTCTGAAAAGGGTGGATCAGGGACTTTGTAGGTGCGGTTTGTAACCGCACGTTCTCGGTCATCCCCTGATTGTGCGGTTACAAACCGCACCTACGAATTCTTTTCAGACCGTCTCTTAGCTAATACTGTGTAAACAAACCTGGCATGGCCAAAATCGGCGGGTAGCGCAGGATTTGGAGCCCAATCAATCCCAGATTTAGAAGAACCAGCGCGATAAGGGTACATCTAGTTTTCGCTTGAAGCGTCGCGGCTTGCATGGTTTAGTGAGTAACCAACCAGCGGATAGAGCTGCCAATGGCGCCAAAGAGGGCACCCAGTATGGTGGCGAGGGGCAATCCGCTGAATAACGCGCACAGAAGACCATAATTGAGCAATTTCGAATCCATTTCTTTATTAAAATAGAAATTCGCCCTTACTTAAATGGTGAGGGTCTGGCTGATGACCGTGCGGGCGAGGTCGGTTGCGTTCAGCGTAGCGACGGGTCCGGTAGCATCCAGCCGCACGATGCTGGTTGCTGGGGTCGAGCGGTTACCCACGTTGTCTTCGGCCTGCACCGTCACCGTGTAGGCGCCGGTGGGGTCGGTAAGGCCGGGCCGTCGATCGCGAAACGGTAGCGCGTAAAGTGGATGCCGTTGCACATCTCGGCCACGCCGCTGCTTACATTGCGGATGGCGGCCAGATAGCCCAGGAAGTCACCTTGCGGCGCAAAGCCATCCGTCATGTTGTCGGCTTCTTGCCATGCCTCGTTGCCGCGGCGGGTAAAGGTCTTGCCCCCTTCGGTGCGGATGCTGATGCCACTGGCGGCATTGAGCACGCTGCCGCCTTGCGACCAGAGCGTCAGCGCCAGCTTTTGGGCGTGCAAATCATGCTGCCCTTCCAGGCGGAGTTGTTCTGTGCGGCTGGTGCGCCCGACGTTGGCAATGCTGGCGACGGGAATAGTCTTCTGGGTGACATCGCTGGTAAAGTGACCACTGGGCTTCATAATCCCTAGGTCGGTGGTTCAAGTCCACCCGCCGCCACTCAATCGTATATAGTAGGTAAACAACACACCACTACAAATTGTAGTGGTGTGTTGCGTTTAAGCTCCGACCATTGATGATTTCGCGCTAGTTAGAAACGTACTTGGCGACGGTCATTACTCGTGGACCAGACGAACTTGGACAGGGTTAGAAGGCATCCGGTTGTTGCAGAAAGAGGTGTCAGTCGCTTGTTACTGAGGGTACGCCAAATTATTGCTGCCAACTTTCAGCAGGCACTAACCTGCTTTATTCCTGACCTGCCGGCTTGACGAAAAAGTCAGTCATGGGCGCCGAGCAAGAGCAGTTCGTTTTGCCCAATAAAGGTAGCTTCCACGCCTCCTCCACGGTGCGCAAGATCGAATAATGGTCATAAGGGACGTTTGACGTGAAGCCGGGTTGGACAAGCGGCGAGATCACAAGCGTATCAATCTGACCACCGTTGGCATAGGTACAGCAACTCGTCAGGCCATCACCCTCATCGTAAGTGATAAATAGCACCCCTTTATCTTTCCAGGCAGGCGACGCTAGAATCTGCGGCACCCATTTCTGAAGCCAGGCATCGCCCGTGCTGATCGGGCAATTATGCGTGTCGTTGCAGGTGTCAGGCGTGATCCAAACATAGTTTGGCAAGGCATTAGCCTTCAGATCGCTGGCAAACTGGGTAAATGGCACAATTTTCTGGCAACGGGCTGGATCATTGCGGACGTTGTCATAGTAGATGAAAGGGTTGTGTTTCTGCCGGTACAACGGCCCCGCATCCCCAACGAAGCAGGGTTTCGGCATCCCTTCCATATATGCTTTCCAGGAGCGGCCCGACGCCTCAATTGCGGTGACAATGCTATCACTTGCGACAAAACAATCCATGCAGTCGTTGCTGATATTAAAGGTGTCGCCGCCAGTCAACGCCATATAGTTGGGCAAACTCGGTTTGCGGGTGGCGTAAAATTGATTCGCCCGCGCATACTGCGCGGCAAGCTGGTTGACATAGGACGCTTCTGGGTTATCGACGATGCTCGACCGTTCTTTATTCTCCATAATAATGATGAAGATATGCTTGAAGATGGGCAAGTGGGCCGTTGTTGATAGGGCAACGGTGCTTGATAGCGGCCCGCTGGTTACGCCAGCCATCGTTGTTAGGGGGGGCGTCCTCACGACTGAGCTAGGGACGAACTTTCTATAGCCAGCCAATGCCAGCGCAAAAACCAGTATAATTAAAAAAATGAATCCGATAGAACGAAACATATTGCTTCTCTCCTAGCCGCAAGTAGTGGGTAGATCATCCACATTGTTCGCAAGCAAATGATGGATGATCTATGGTAGCGACTTTACTCATAGAGAAAACACTTAAACCTTGCACAATGGGGAGGCAGTGTGCTCTAAAGCTGCTCTGCTTGCATTAGAGCATGCGACCTCCTCGATTGGGCGGAGTTTATTTGATGTATCTATCAGTTCAAGTCGACGTAATGCTGTGGACAATGATAACAGGAGGAGATGAAACAAGGATGAAGCAAACATGATGAATGCTTCATGAAGCTGCCCGTCATGCCAATAAAAGACCGCTGCCCGGAAAAAGCTTCCAGCCGCGGTCTAAACCCATTGCTTAGCTAGAATCAATGAATGCCAAAGAGCCATTTCTTGCTTGGTGCGCCTGACCCAGAATTTTTCTTTGTTTGTGCAGCATGTCTTACGCGACGAGCACGATAAGCGTCACTTCTGCCGGCGACGATGCAGGCCGACAAGCCAACGAGGGTTGCGAGCACGGTCAGACATCCATATATTGCCAGTGCTGTGTGCAGAATACTCATACAATTTCCCCATTTTTATTGCGTCAAGTGCAGGAGACATACCACCTCCCCCGTCTAATTCCTACAGCATAGCATTGTATGATGAAATTATGATGAAAGGAAAATACAGCTTTCTTAATTGTTAGTTTCTATCCGATCCGGCTGCACGCGCGACGCATACCAATCGAAGACAATAAAAGCTACAAATAACCATAAGCTCCCAATCGCCAGCGAAGCCAGTACATCACTCGGATAGTGAACACCCAAATAGACCCGACTGACCGCTACCACCAACACCCAGCTGCCCGCCAATATGGCCCAACCATAGTGGCGTTGTCGCCACAGTAAAACTGCCAGCGAGCCATATAAGCTGACAGCGGCCACCGCGTGGCCGCTAGGAAAACTATAATCGGTTTCAATGACTAGCGGCGGAAAGAGCAGGGGGCGTGGGCGCGCAAACAGGAGTTTTAAGAGCGCATTAAGCACCGTTGCGCCGCCAAAGGTGGCGAGGAGCAACAGTGCCTGACGTGGTTGGTGGTGCCAATAAAACCATACGGCCAAGCCAATCACCAACCCAACTGCGCCGATATTGCCTGTCCAGGTGATAGCCTTCATCACAACATCTAACCAGGG
>JBBREZ010000458.1:0-5674 GCA_038225095.1 Caldilineales bacterium | reverse complement strand
ATTTAATTTTGTGCATTTGTAGGTGCGGTTTTTAACCGCACAATCTTGGTCAATCCAGACTTGTGCGGTTAAAAACCGCACCTACAAGACCGATCTGGCTCTGTTTTGCTATCCAAATAATAAATCGGAATAAACTCTATTAAATGGCTTTATAGTGGGGATTTAATCTTTTAATAACGCTTTGACTTTCTCGACAAGTAAATCGCCAGCCTTAAAGCCGGGGATTTCTTCATAATCATAGCCTGCTTGTCTATTAAACTCAACCTGTTGGCACTTAAGCGCCCAGGGACGTAAAGCAAATAGCATGAAAAAGCATTTGGTGGAAACTAATTCGTTATCGTAGGCAAGTTCACGGCCATGTAGTATGCCATGTCTGTAAGGAAAGCTTAGTGGATCAGTTCTAGTCTTAATTTCACCGTTACCTTTACTGATTTTTTTAGATAGTCTTTGTAGACCAGTTTCATGGGCAGCTACAGTGTTTTTGATTATCAATGAGCTCTTTTTGTCAAAAAAAGATTTTTCGTTAGTGTCATAACACAGACCATCAATTTGAGCCAGGACTACAGGAATACTTGCATAATATCTGCCTTGTTTATGGTCATTATATGCTAAATTTAATAATCGTGGCCTAGGTGTATCTTTCCATACCCATATTGCCTGCATTCTAGGGCTATGGAGTGAGAAATAATCATCGTCGAAACTTTTGCAAAGAAAATTCTCGGCTTTTTCAATACCTTCTCTGCTAAATATTGTTATTGCCTGTTCCATCATAGGAATAGACATATCCTCTGTCGCTATCCAACCATAAGAGGAAAATATAGAATTAAATTTGTCTGCGATAGTAGCAATCGCTTTGGTAGATCTGCTAAGTTCCTTGATGTTAATGTCTAAATCTATATTGAAGGCAGATAAAATATTGCTAATTTGTGCTAGCGCGTTGGCATCATTTATCAGATTTTGAAGATTTTTATTGTCAGAGATGTTGGTCATAAAATTATCGTACCTCGCGCTCCCATTTTATGGCATCCAGCCCACCCAGTGCAGAAGCGGATCGTTTGGCTAATTGTTCTAAGGCAAGCGCCATCTGGTTGCCTTGCTGATTTTTTATAGCTTGCGGCGACTTATCAAGAATTGTGACATGTACGGCAATCGCCCGGTCGGTTGGCAGGTCTTGGGGTGCGTCATACAACCATTCTAAAATATGCCCACGTAGGATAGCGTGATATGTATTTAACACAATAACCTTCCCTTTCAACAATCATCAAGCGGTTTCCCGCCGCTCCGCTAGGATGAGTATATGCCAAAGTGTCAGCTCGGTCAATCATTACTCGGCGTATTTATCTGCCCTTTGCCTAACACGGAAAGGCCCCAGCGCAACATGCATCTGGGGCCAGTAATTGATTTTTAGTTTTGAAACTATCTTATTGCTTATTTCCGATGCACCGACACGGCATATCGATCCCTGCTGGTCCAGGGTGCTTGCTCCCAGGTGGACCAGCGTGCTACTTTGGTTAAGCCAACCGTTTTGGTCAACTGCTCATACACAGCAAGCGTTAAATTTGTCCAAGCGGGCGGGGTTAGCTCGAACGCTGCGATGAACAAGCCGCCCGGTTTGAGATGTGGGGCCAGATTGGCGAGCGTGGCGGCTTCGGTGCCGGGGGTGAGGAAAATCATCACGTTGCCGGCGAGCACAATTGCGTCGAAGGGGCCATCCAAGGCAATGGTGGACAGATCGCCCAATTGCCAATCAAGTTGGGGCGCTTTGGTGTGCGCCTGCTGGAGCATTACTTCATCTAGATCAACGCCGACAATGTCGATGCCCCGGCGCGCCAATTCAATCGACATGCGTCCGGTGCCACAACCGGCATCCAACACGCGATAGGGCGCGTTTGATTTAGTTTGATTGAGATCAGAATGTAGCAACCGCTCAATCAAATTGGCCTCACCGTGCACATCAATGCCCGTTGCGGCGCGTTCTTCGTACGGGGCGTCATATTCACGGCCTGTTCGGCTGCGGGTCGCTAACCACGGGTTTTGCACAGTTTGTTTTTCCATCCTGCTAACTATACTCATAAGCGTCATAAACGAACATTTTTTACGAGAGTAGAGATTGAAGACTGGAGATTGACGAGATAATCTCTACTCTCCTGCCACAAGTGTTACTGCTTTATGCTCATCAGTATATCTATCCATTAGGCTAACGTACACCTTAGCCTTTTAACCCTGTCATGGCGATGCCTTGCACAAAATGTTTCGAGGCCGCGATGTAGACGATCATCACCGGTAAAACCGTTAACATCGAGCCGGCAGCATACATTTCGTAGCGTGACCAGTAGAGATTGCGCAAGCCAGCCAGCACCAGCGGCAAGGTCTGGTTTTCTGGACTCGTCAACACCACCAACGGCCAGAGAAAGCTATCCCAACTGCCCAAGAAGGTAAAGACGGCCAAAGCCGAAAGCGAAGATTTCGCCAATGGGAGGACAACTCGTGTGAAGATCCACCACTCGCCGGCACCGTCAATGCGCCCGGCGTCGATCAGATCATTCGGAATCGATTCCATGAATTGGCGCATCAAGAAGATGCCAAACGTGGAGCAAAGGCCCGTGACAACAATACCCAGCAGCTTATCTGCCAAGGCCAAGTTTGCGACGGTTACATAGAGTGGCACGAGCACCACGGCAAAGGGCACCATCATCGTGGACAGCAGGAGGGTAAAGAGCTTTTCCTTGCCCCAAAAACGATACTTGGCAAACACATAACCGGCGGTTGAAGAAGTGAGCAGCGTTGCCAGGGTCACGGCAACGGCGACCAGCGTTGTGTTGAGAAAGGCGCGCGGAAAACCGACGCGCTGCGTGATCTGAACATAGTTGTCGAATGTCCAGTGGGCGGGCAACAGGGTTTTGGCGGAGGTGAGCTCCACATAGGTTTTGAACGAACCAAAAAACATCCACACGAAAGGCATCAACGATGTGAACGTCAAGAAGAGTAGCACAAGGTGGGGGAAGATGCGGCCGACCCGCACGAGTGATACCGAGCGGGCAGACGCGACCGGCATTGTAACAGCTTTTTGCACGTCTTTCTCCTCTAATCTTTTAATATTCAGTATTGCCAATCCGGCTTTAGCGTTCGAACTTGGATGACCGTCAACACCAGGATGAAGACGAAGAGCACAAAGGCCGAGGCTGTCGCAAAGCCGAAACGCAGATTGGTGAAGGCTTCGGCATACACCAACCGGCTGATAAAGAAACAGGAATCGCCGGCACAGCCCAACACTTCACCGTTGGTAAAGGCTTGCAGGGTGCCAGCGACGATGATCACCGATTCTAGGAGCAACGTGTTGCCGAGGAGTGGGATCGTCACATAGCGAAACCGGTGCCAGGGCCCTGCGCCGTCTACCTTAGCAGCGTCGTACATTTCTGCCGGAATGCCCAGCAGCCCGGCTGTAATAATGACGACATGGAAGCCCAGGCCCTTCCAGATATCGACCATCGCGATGGCTGGCAGCGCCGAGTTTGGCCCGGTCACCCACAGGCTCCGGGGCAACCCAAGCGCGGCTAAGATTTGGTTGAACTGGCCGTTCTGCGGGTCCATAAGCATGCGGAATAGCAGCGCTACGGCTACGTACGACACGACGACCGGCAAAAAGATCACCGACTGGTAAAAGTTCCGACCCTGGGCGACTGCGACCAGGCACAACGATACGAACAGCGCCAACGGCAAAGTACCCACATAGACATACAACGAGAAAACGATCGTGCGCTGGACGGAGACCCAGAACAGAGGGTAGCTGAAGACCTGCTGGAAGTTCTGCAGGCCGACAAACTTGCTGTCAGCCGGGTTCATCAGATCATACTTGACCGTGGCCATCCAAAAAGCCCGCAGCACGGGGCCGAAAGCAAACCAGGCATACCAGACGAGAATTGGCAAGAGGATCACGAGGCCGAACCAAAATTGTGGCCGGCGGAGCGTCTTGGCTAGCGTGAAACCCAGGTTTTGGCGGGGCGCTGCCACCGTGTGGCTGAGCGCGGTTTGAGTCGCCATGGCAATCTCCTGACGATTAATGAGCGGGTGCTGTCACCTGACTGGTTGTGGCAGCATCCATCTTCCCGATTGACTGAGCAACAGTCCAAAAGACCTTATAGACAAATCAAATAGAAGTCATACAAAACCGTAGGCAATCCGGAGGGGCGCTGCTTGCTGCGCCTTGGTGTGGACAGCAGGCGCAGCAAGCACGGGAACCCCCTGGGTGCCTACAGAATAGATGAAGTTTAAATGGTTTGTCGATTAGGACTGGGTGCTGTCCTTCCACTGCTTGTAATTGACGGTCATCAACTCCTGCAATTGATTACAGGCTTCCTGGGCTGTTACGGCGCCCTGGCGGCACTTGGTGAAGGGTACATCCGATCCCGTGCGGTTGAGCCCCCAGTCGTTGCCATAATAGACCGTGTTCGGCAACGAGGCAATGGCACGGCGGCGGCTGATCTTGACCAAATCGTCGCCTTTATAAATGGCGTCGTCGAGCACTGAAGGCGTTGCAGGAACCACGCCACCATAGATTTGGGCATAAATAACCTGGCCGGCGCGGGTCGCCATCCACTTACAGAATTCGATGGCAATATCCTTGTTCTTGGCGCGTGTTGGGATCTCAAAGCCCCAGCCACCTTCGCCGACGTACAGCGGCTCTTTGCCCTCGATGGCCGGGGGGCGGTTGACCGTCTCGACCTTCAGGTTGAGCTTTGCTCCTTCGGGGGCCATAGCCGAGTTGCCCATAGCAACCGCGACCTTACCGGCGAACAACGAGTTCATGTGGTGGTCGTCGAGCTGCGTCTCGATGCCGCGCTTTACCGGCGTCTCGATATAGAGCTGCATGGCCTTGACGGCTTCCTCGCTGTCGAAGTTGAACTTCTTCTTGTCTGCGTCCCAGAAGAATTTACCGAGCGAGCGCATGGTGGTGAGATACTGGCCCAAGTCCCAGCCCTGGCCCGACATCCCCCAGCGGCTGACGGTGTCGCCATCCTTCTTTTGGAGCAGCTCGGCCAGCGCCCACATTTGTTCGTAACTGTCGAAGCCATCCTTCTTATTGAGTCCGGGCCATAGACCCTTAGCCTTGTCGCCCACTTCATCCAGGTAGTCATAGCGGGTGCCCACCGACTGCCCAACCTGGTTGCTTTCTAGCGGCACGCCCATATAGTGCCCATTCCAGGTGTAGGCCTGGATCGCTTCGGGGTAGAAGAATTTCTGCGGATCGACACCCGCGGCTGCGTAAACAACATCGTCCATCTCAAGCACTGCCTTCTGCATGAACAGCGGCGTTGAAACGATGCCCATCACGCAGACCGTGTCTGGCTGCGTGCCAGCGGTGATGGAGGCTAGCAGCTTGGTTTCTAGCGGCCAGGCTTGCGGCTGAATGTTGGCCTAGTTTTCTGTCTTCTTAAAGAAGGCATCGGCCAACGCGTGGTAGCGGTCGACATGGGGATCATATTGCAGGCCCCACATGACAAACTCCTTGTTGCCAGTTGCGGCCGGCGCACTTCCGGTCGTCGACTGTGTGCCTGCTGGCGCACATGCTGCGATCGCACTTGCGGCTAACCCGGTGCCCGCGACCTTTAAAAAAGTGCGCCGACTAATATGCTTTTGTTCCATAATCTTCTTCCTTTGATAGATGGGTGGATTG
>JBBREZ010000457.1:0-5689 GCA_038225095.1 Caldilineales bacterium | reverse complement strand
ATCATGCGCACTACAAGACACCCCTGACTGGCAAATTTCGCGGCCGTGGGGTGGCTTCCGGCTTCTGGTTCAACGGTGGCGGCAAATCGAGCATGCACGCCTCGGTGGACGAAAGTGGCAGCGTCAATTTGATCGAAGGTTCGACCGACATTGGTGGTTCACGCGCCTCAATCTCGATGATGTTGGCCGAAACCTTGGGCATTGCGATGGAAGATATTAATCCGCAAATCGGCGATACCGAGACGGTCGGCCACAATGATGGCACGGGCGGCAGTCGCGTCACGTTTGCCACGGGCATGGCCGCTTACGAATTGGGTAAAAATATTGCCAAGACAATGGGCGATAGCCTGGCCGACATGTGGGATGTTCAGCCGGATCAAGTCAAGTTTGACGGCGGCGTCTTCTCGCACAATGGCGATAGCCTGAACTTTAAAGAAGCGGCGGCCAAGCTTAACGAAGCCGGCAAGCCGATTGTTGCCAGTGCTTCTGTACGCGCCGGCGGGGTTGGACCGGGTTTCGCAACGCACATTGTCGATGTTGAAATTGATGCGGAAACCGGCAAAATCAGCATCCTGCGTTACACCGCTACCCAAGATGTAGGTCGCGCGATCCACCCAAGCTATGTCGAAGGCCAGATTCAGGGCGGTGTGGCCCAAGGGATTGGCTGGGCGATCAACGAAGAATATTTCTACGACAAAGACGGGCATCTGCTCAACTCGTCCTTGCTTGATTATCGTATGCCTACGGCGCTTGATTTGCCCATGATCGATACCGTCCTGATTGAAGTACCGAATCCAAACCATCCGTACGGGGTGCGTGGCGTCGGCGAAGTGCCGATTGTGCCGCCCGCTGCGGCTGTAGCGAACGCGGTCTACAACGCGATTGGTGTCCGTATGACCGAGTTGCCCATGAACCCGGCGCGAGTGATGCAGGCCATCTGGTCAAAGCAGAAGGCGTAAAATCAGTGTTTGCATAGCATCCAGGCCAAGGAATCGCTGAAGGTGCACTTAGCATGAACGGATTTGCTTGCGGTTAAGTAGTTCAATCGAAAACGGGTAAATGATCCCGGTGCATTTCAACATGCGCCGGGCATTTATTTTAAGAACTGTTTGAAAAGGTCGGATTGGCCGCATAGATGGGATGTTGTAGGTGCGGTTTGTAACCGCACACGCATGATTTAACCAGGACCGTGCGGTTTGTAACCGTACTTACACGGACTTTTCACACGCTTTCCAAGGGGAGACCACACCTCATGCCACCAAAAATCTCACTTCAACTGTACACGTTGCGCGACGCCCTTGCGCAAGATTTCGCTGGAACATTGGCCCGCGTGGCCGCGATCGGCTATAAAAACGTTGAGAGCGCCTTTTTCCCCGAAGGTATTTCTGTACAAGAAGGCGCCCGCTTGATTCGCGAAGCTGGTCTGACGGTGATGTCCGTCCATGGCGAACTACCACTTGAGGAGCAAACTACCCCCGTGATTGAACAAGTGGCGGCGCTCGGCGGCACGCGCCTCGTCTGGCATGGCTGGCCACAAGATTCCGATTATAGCTCGGTTGACGGCATCAAGCGGCTAGCCGAACGTTACAATTTAGCCAATGCGGTCGCCACGACCCATAACCTGCAATTCGGCCTGCACAATCACTGGTGGGAAATGGAGCCGGTCGAAGGCCACTATCCCTATCAAATTATGCTGCAGGCGCTTGACCCAACGATCTTTTTCGAAGTGGACACCTACTGGACAAAAACGGCGGGGCTTGATCCTGTCCATGTTGTCAAAGAAATGGGCGAACGGGCGCCGCTGTTGCATATCAAAGATGGTCCCGCTGTGAAGGGCCAAGCAATGGTTGCGGCGGGCGACGGCACACTGAACATTCCAGCGATTGTCGAGGCCGCCGATGGGCACGCCGAGTGGCTGATCGTTGAATTGGACCAATGCGCCACGGATATGTTCACGGCCGTGGCGCGAAGCTTTCAATATATGGTCGATAATGGGCTGGCCGAGGCGTAAAACAGTCGCTGAGAAACGGGGAGGAAATATGGATTTGCAACGGGCACAACAACTCGAAACGGCCATCACCCGGCTCAATCGCATCAAGTTGGGCTACATTGCCCACGTCGCTCGAAGGCTGCACTCTTTGCCTATACGCCAGAGATCATGGAAATGCTCGACCGGGCATGATTTAAAACGTCCCTTTGCATACACGACACTAACACAGCGTATACGTCATTCAAATATCCCTTTGTTAGAATGGTACTTACAAAAGCGTAATCAAACATATTTTCACGGTGGCACAACAAGTAATTAGCCACCGTTGGATGAACTTAGCTTATCTAATGATTGGGGAGGAAGTGCGTATGCGTCTAGATAAATTAACGCAAAAAGCCCAGGCCGCCATGGTAGAAGCGCAGAGTCTGGCAGAACAATATGGTCATGCGACCGTCGATCCAGAGCATCTACTCAGTGCGCTGTTGCATCAGGAAGGCGGCGTTGTCCCCGCGGTGCTCAACAAGATTGGTGCGGATGTCGCGGCAATCGATCGCGGCGTAGAACAAGCGTTGTCGGCCAAATCGCGCATGAGCGGTGGCAATGGACAGGTGAGCATGGGGCGTGAAGCGGCTGCGATTATGCGTCAGGCCGAAGAGATTGCCAGCAACATGAAGGATGAGTACGTCTCAACCGAGCACATCCTGATGGCGATGGCCTCGACCAATGGCAAAGTGCGTGATCTATTAACCCGGCATAAAGTCGATTATAACGCCATTTTGCAGGCGTTGGCCAGTGTGCGGGGCAATCAGCGCGTCACTACCGACAATCCAGAAGGCCAGTACGAAGCGCTAACGAAATATGGCCGCGATCTGACCGCTGACGCGCGCAAAGGCAAACTGGATCCGGTAATTGGCCGCGATGAAGAGATCCGGCGCGTGATCCAGATTCTTAGCCGCCGCTCGAAAAATAATCCGGTATTGATTGGTGAACCCGGCGTTGGGAAGACCGCCATCGTCGAAGGGTTGGCCCAACGCATCGTGAACGGTGATGTGCCCACCGGTCTGCGCGACAAACAATTGGTGGCGCTCGATCTAGGTTCGCTCGTAGCCGGGGCAAAATACCGCGGCGAATTTGAAGAGCGGCTCAAGGCGGTACTCAAGGAAGTGACTACCAGCGAAGGCCGAATTATTCTCTTCATCGACGAGATGCACACGTTGGTTGGCGCCGGCGCTGCCGAAGGGTCGATGGATGCGTCGAATATGCTCAAGCCGTTGCTGGCGCGCGGTGAATTGCACGCGATTGGGGCAACGACGTTAAATGAATATCGCAAATATATTGAAAAAGATGCGGCCTTAGAACGGCGTTTTCAGCCTGTCTTTGTCGACGAGCCAAGCGTGGAAGATACGATCAGCATTTTGCGCGGCCTGAAAGAGCGCTATGAAGTGCATCATGGCGTGCGCATCACGGATGGTTCGGTGATTGCGGCGGCCACGCTCAGTCATCGTTACATCACGGATCGTTTCTTGCCCGATAAGGCGATTGATCTGATCGACGAGGCCGGCAGTCGCTTGCGCATGCAGATCGATTCCAAGCCGCAAGCGCTAGACGAGCTCGACCGCGAAGTATTGCAGTTGGAGATCGAGCGTGAGGCGCTGAAAAAGGAAAAAGATGAGGCCAGCAAGCATCGTCTGGCTGCTTTGGAAGAGGAATTAGCCAACCTGAAAGAGCGCAGCGCTGAACTGTCTAGCCGCTGGCAAGCCGAGCGCGCAGCAATTGCGGGCGTCCGCAAGTTGAAGGAGGAAATTGAGCAGGTGCGCACGCAGATCGACCAGGCCGAACGGGCGTATGATCTGCAACGCGTGGCCGAGTTGCGCTACGGCAAGATGCGCCAACTGGACAGTGATTTGGCCCAGGCCGACATCCGTGTCCATCAGCTTCAGGCTCAGGGTGCGTTGCTCAAAGAAGAAGTGGATGCCGAAGAGATCGCGGCGGTGGTCAGCAAATGGACCGGCATTCCAGTTTCCAGGCTACTTGAAGGCGAGCGCGAGAAGTTGCTGCGCATGGAAGATGTGTTACACCAACGGGTGATCGGCCAGCATGAAGCCGTGAGCGCCGTGGCCTCAGCCATTCGTCGCAGTCGCGCCGGCTTGTCTGATCCCAACCGGCCCATCGGCAGCTTTATTTTCCTGGGCCCGACCGGCGTGGGTAAGACCGAACTGGCCCGCACATTAGCAGAGTTCTTATTTGACGACGAACAGAATATCGTGCGCATCGACATGAGCGAATACCAGGAACGCCACACAGTAGCGCGCTTAATTGGCGCGCCGCCCGGCTATGTGGGTTATGATGAGGGCGGCCAATTAACCGAAGCCGTCCGGCGTCGGCCCTATTCGGTGGTGCTCTTCGACGAAATTGAGAAGGCCCACGCAGAAGTCTTTAACGTCTTGCTGCAAGTGCTGGATGATGGCCGCCTGACTGACAGCCAGGGGCGCACCGTCGATTTTCGCAACACGGTGATTATCATGACCAGTAACTTGGGTAGCCAATATATTCTCGACGTGGCAGGCGTGGATGCCGAAGTCGAGCGCCGCGTGCGTGAGGTGTTGCGGTCGCACTTTCGGCCCGAATTCCTCAACCGCATTGACGATGTTGTGATCTTCCATTCGCTTGACCAGAAGCATCTGAAATCGATCATCGACATCCAGTTAGGCCGCCTGCGCCAATTGCTCAAGGAACGTGGCATCACGATAGAGTTGACCGACAAAGCGAAAGACTTGCTCGTGCAAGAGGGCTACGATCCAGCGTTTGGGGCCCGACCGCTCAAGCGCATGATCCAACAGCGCGTGGCGGACCCACTAGCGGTGCAAATTCTAGAAAATAAAGTGCACAGCGGTGAGCATCTACTCATTGATGCCATCGACGGCCAGTTAACCTTCACGGCGATTGAAGCTTTAGAGGCCTAAGCCTCCATACGCGCCGGCGACCAATGGTCGCCGGCGCGTATTTGTTTAACATCATATACCTTTACAGAGCGTATGATAGCCATGCATGTCGTGTAGGCATAGAGTGGCTAAATTGCTGGCAACAATTCGCAGACCATGCCAGCACAATTTCCGCTGTGGGCATCCCGGTGGACGTTTTTGGCCACATCGCTAGCCAAACAATGAAGGGCTGAAAGCTGATGTAACTACTGTTTCAAACTGCGGCCAACCTACGCTATCCTAGCACAGTGTTACGCAAATTCTGATAATGTAGCTGTAGGTCATCGCTTCCAGCGTGACGAACAACGATGGACCCTACCCTGTGGGTATAACCATGCTTGTCACGCTAGAAGCGATGACCTACGAATGCCAGCAGGACTTACGTATAGTCTACTATTATGACAAAGCAAGTTTGTTGCCTAGCCATTTTGACGATTTACAATAGACATTATTCGGAATAACGGCGTATAGGCGCTAGGTAGACAAGTATACGGGTAAACAGATTGTGTATCCCTGTGTACTTGTCTACCGTTCGGCTGAGGTCTTCGGCGAGAGCTCGAAGCCTGTTGCCCCTGTGGCTATTTATTCCAAATAATGTCTAATTTTAGATTGATGAGGCTACTTCATAAACAGAACTACTTCGTAAATCGTCAATCCAAAATCGTCAATCAAATTATTTCCACGTTTTGCGCAACACGCGCACCCAATTTTCGTAGGC
>JBBREZ010000456.1:0-5690 GCA_038225095.1 Caldilineales bacterium | reverse complement strand
GAAAAGTACATGGTTGGTTAAAGCGGGCGACATTTTCCATCCGCCAGAGATAGTCTTGCTTTTAGGCCATTCCAAATCAATCAGGATAAAGGCTGGGCCTATTGCGCCCAGAGGGCACCCGCCTGACCGGACGTTCGGCGGTCTTCGGCAGAGCGTTCGACGACGCGGCAGTGCTCGCCGCAGGATGAGCTCAGTCGAGTCGTCGACCTGAGCTCTGCCGAAGGTCTCGATCCTTGGATCTTATTGATTGCTTGGATTGGCCTTAGAGTCCCAAAATGGGTTGAGAAGCTTTCATTCAAACAAAGTTCAGTGGACCATCGAAAATTTTAGTGGGACAAGCATAGAATTATGAATTCACCAAAAGTGAGCGTGGTTATTCCCGCCTATAAGCAAGCAGAATACTTAGGCCGTACGATTCAGAGCGTGCTTGCGCAAACGTATCCTAATTTTGAAGTCATCGTGGTTAACGATGCTTCGCCAGATAATACGACGGAAGTTGTCAACCAGTTTGATGACCCGCGTCTGAAATATATTATCCACGAGCAAAACCAGATGTTGCCAGCAGCGCGCAACACGGGGATGCGGGCATCAACCGGCGAGATCATTGCCTTACTGGATGCCGACGATCTTTTCCACCCGGAAAAACTGGCGGCACACGTTGCCTACTTGGCGCAACATCCAGAAATTGGCGTCACTTATAATGCCCATTTTGACATGGATGCGCAGGAAAAATTACTAAATCTATGGCGGCCGCGTACGCAGGTAGGTCTGCCTGATTTTGTGTTAGGGTTCCCGTTTGCACCCAGTGATATGGTTTTACGGCGCGAGATGGCTTTTAAAATTGATCTATTTGATGAAAGTTATGTTGTATTTAGCGAAGATTTAGACATCAATTGCCGGTTAGCGTTGGCCGGTTGTCAATTTGCCGGCATTGACCGGCCCCTAAACTACCGGCGTTATCACCCAGGCCGCGTGATCAAAAACGTCACCGGCCGCTTAGAATCTGCCCTGCGCGCGCTGAATACCACCTTCGACGATCCCAGATGCCCACAGGAAGTACAAGCGCTGCGCCATGAGGCGTATCGCAATCATCATTTAGATTGGGCTTACTGCGCTTTAAGCCAAAACGAGACTGCGGTCGGACAACAATATCTAGGCGAAGCCATCAACTGTGATCCATCATTGCTAGCGTGCAATGCAGCAAAGTTGCTAGATTTTTTAATCGTCACAGCGATTCACGATGGCGGCGACCATGAAACTAGCTTGCACCGGATCTTTGCCCAGCTACCCACAGCCTATCAGTGGATCGCGCGCCACAGTCAGTGGGCGATTGCGCAAGGCTATCTCTGGCGCGGTGTCCGCAGCATTCTGTGGAAACAAAGTAAAGAAGGCGAAGCGCAATTGGCCAAAGCGGCGCACCTGGGGATTCAGCTAGACGAGTTATTTTTACGAATTCTCACCGATCAACTGATCAGCTATGAAGCGGAATTTGGTGCAGAAGCTACGTGCGACGCGCTCCAGCAATTATCAAGGCGCTTGCAAGTTATCGGTTCAACCACCCAGATCCGCTGGTTGCAAGGGTGCTATTGGTTTAATCATGCTTTTAAAGCCTTTCGCTCAGGCCAATATTCAGAAGTGCCGGCGGATGTGCTGCGCGCAATCCGCAAAGATACCAGCTATATCCTCAATCGCGGCCTGTTGAGCATCCTGGTCCAATCGATTGTACGGTCGGACGTCTAAAAATTAATTTTCCCCACCATGGCGGGGAACGTCTGACCAAGGGAGGCCGGGCATGAGAGTTTGTATGGTTGTCTATAGTCTAGAAGAATTTGGCGGGCTGGAAGAAATTGTCGCCACCCTGACCGTTGGCCTTCAGCAGCAAGGCCACCAAATTAGCGTTCTGTCGACGGGTTGGGCGTCACCCGACAACCAATACGTGCGCCAGTTGCGTGAACACCAGATCCCGCTGGTGCAATTGCCCAAATGGCTCTCCTATCCTGTGTCGCATTGGCCTACGAAAGAAAAGATCCTCGCGCGCGTCATGTGGCTCGTGAGTCCGCTCATCTATTTACTGGCTGGGGTATTATTTGTGCGCAAGCGGCATGCCTGGGCGCAGTCGCTGTCCAGCGCGCATGGCTGGTTGCGGGGACAGGTGATGAGTCGCGTGATTGGGCCCGATCGGCGCCAGCCGTTTGTGCGGCTACTATTGCGCTGGTGGCAATTTCGTTGGCGGCCTGACGTTCTGCATGTGCAGAATTTTCAAAGTTATACCAACAGTCTTTTTTTTGTGATTGACTGGGCAGATGCCCACAAAATACCCGTCGTCTACGAAGAGCATCAGACGCCCGATCCGCAGTTCGATTGGTGGCAAGGCGTTCAAACAACGATCAACAAAGCTTCAATTGTCGTGGCGGTCTCCGAAAAAAGTGCGCAAGCCCTGCGCACAGTCTGTGGCGTCACGCAACCGATGGTGGTCGCCAACCCGATCGTAACCGATCCAAAGCGCTTGAATTTGCCCCAGCAAGCCAAACGAAGCCAAAATGTTGAGCGATTAGGCGATCAGCCTTTGCTCGTTACGACCATCGCCCGCCTGTATGTGATGAAAGGGTTACCCTATTTGCTCGAAGCCATTGCGCAGATTAAGCTGACGCACCCCGCCATCCAATTCAAGGTGTATGGGGATGGGCCGCTTTATCAAGCGTTGCTGGCTCAGGCGAGCCAACTTGGTTTGGATGGGGAACAAATCTTCGTGGGCACGTTCACACGGCAAGAATTGCCCGCGATCATGGTCCAGACCGATATCTTCGTGCTGCCATCGATTCTCGAAGGGCTGCCCCTCAGCGTGATCGAGGCCATGGCGTATGGCTGCCCGATCGTCGCAACGGCTGTGGGTGGCATTCCCGAACTGATCGAGGATGGCGTCAATGGTCTTTTATGTCAACCAGCCGACCCCGTTGGCTTGGCCCAAAAGATCCAGGCGCTGATTGAAGACCCTACGCTGCGCGTCCACTTAGGAAATACGGCCCGCCAAGCTTACGAGCAAGGCCCCTTCCAGTCAACCGCCGTTTGCGATCATTTCAATCGGATCTATGCGCAAGCCGTAGGCCAACAGCCCCCTGGTGCGGGCACATTGGCCGCGAATGAATTCGCTGCCTGATAGAAGAAACGCGCCCAGTGACGGGTGCCCATTGGGCGCGAAACACGTTAGGCCAATCCAAATAAATAAGCATATGGGCTGAGCCGATTTCAGAATTGCCAGCGCGCCCAGAGGCACCCGCCTGACCGGACGTTCGGCGGTCTTCGGCAAGCTCAGACCCCGACCGGGACGTGAGCGTTCGACTGAGCGCTCACGCCGAAGTCTCACGCCGAAGTCTTGTCGAACGGCAGTCGGGTCGTGGAGCCTTTTCCTCCCGCCAGGTCTCGATCCCTGGATCGTTATTGATTTGCAATAGTACGCAGGCTCCGTGTAGGATAGGTCAGCCGCCCCATCGGATCGTTCAACTCATGATCATGCCGCGGCTGACCCATCCTACGTCACCGTGCATACTATGAAGTTACCAAATCGAAGGATCATTGTGGATAAAAGTTTTACCCAGACGCCAATCGACAGCAATTCTACCGTAGCAACGGCTAGCGCGCTGCGCATTGCGTTTTGTCTGCCCGAAATGCAGCGACTACAACAAGTGACGAATGGCACGGTAGTGGACGCGCCGTATATTCAGCAAAAATCGATTGCAGAGAGTCTACTCGCCCGTGGTCATAAGCTGACGTTTGTCGCGCCGCTCGATTTGAACGATGTTGCGTGCACCGACGATCCGCAGCAGCCGACGCTTGCCATGCGCACCTGGTCGGATAGCGGCTGGTTTAACCTGGTCAGTAAGGGTGCTTGGTGGGTGCAGCAAAAGCTGGGCGTGCCCTATTTAAACGTATTTTCAAACTATCGTCACTTTGATGCCTGTCTCCACTGCCTGCCCGGCCATGATCTCGTGTACGAACGCAATGGCCTCTACAAAATTGATGTGGCGATGGCGTGCAAACAACTTGGGCTGCCCTATGTCCTGTTCCTAGATGCCGATGAGATTATGGAACACGATTACATGGGTAAACCGATCACTGGCATCCTGCGTTGGCGCGCCAAAAGGATGCTGCACTATAACCTGAAGGCAGCCAATTGCGTGATCTGTGTTTCTGAGCCAGCGAAGGCCAATCTAATCATGAACTGGCAAGTGCCGGCCGCAAAGATTGTGGTCTTCCCCAACGGGGTTGACGTACAGCGCTTTCAACCTTATCCAGCGACAAGAGCAGAAACCCGCATGGCGCTGGGCGTAGAGGACAATCCGCTTTTCATTTTTGTCGGCAGCTTTTACGGCTGGCATGATGTGACCACGCTGCTCGAAGCCTTTACGCAAGTATTGGCCGCCCAGCCCTGCGCCCGGCTCGCCCTGGTGGGGGATGGGGAGCAACGCTCCGCCATGCAGCAACGGGCCACTCAACTTGGCATCGGCCATGCGGTGCAATTCACCGGTTCGGTGCCGCACGCCGAGGTGCCGCGCCTGGTGAGCGCAGCGGATGTAGCCGTGGCGCCCTACCCGATGATGCAATATGATCTGTGGTTGTCACCGATGAAACTCTTTGAATACATGGCCTCCGGCATGGCCGTCATCGCTTCCGCCGTGGGGCAAATTGGCGAAGTGGTGCAAGACGGCAACAACGGGTTGCTGGTGCCCCCCGGCGATGCGACCGCCTTGGCCCTGGCGATGCAACAATTGATCGGCGACGCCGCCCTCCGTGCGCGCTTGGGCCGCCAAGCCAGGGTGGATATTGAGCAAAAATATTCTTGGGATCGTTATGTATCACGCCTGGAACGCCTGTACGCGGCTGTGATCGCTGGGCAGCCGATCAACTCGATCTGATGAACGCATAGGACGCATTCGCCTTGCCAACGTGGTAGAGCGGAAGCACAAGGCGCGCCTTGTGAAAATTCAGATCACCTATTGATCTTTGCGCTGATCTAGTGTATAATCACTTACAGTTGCTGAGTAATTTCGGATGTGGTACGCTTTTTGGGGCTGATGAAAAAACCATCAGTTGACGTAAAATATTATTCAGAGGACCGTACACATGCATGTAGGCCTCTAGTCAGAAATAAAAAATCCCTGTCAGGGGTCTGAAACCTTCAAGGTAGGAAGAAGTCATAAAGCTTTTGCCGTGCCGCCATGGCCAGCGCCATCTGCTCAGCCATCGCCGCCGCTGCGGTCTTGATTTCAGCCTAAGTCGGCGCCACAACCTCACCATCTTCAAGCACCATGTGGCCGGGACCGCTCGTCACGCAGATCCGCCGCGGTGACCACCTCAAACAGGCCGGCATTACGCCCGCCGCCGTCTACAACATCCTCGATCAGCGCGCCGAGCAGGCCAGCATCACCGACCTGCGCCGCACCTTTGCCGGCGAACTGCTCGATAACGGCGCGGATGCTGGATTGGTTAAATTCAAAATGCACGGTGCCAAGGACCACATAGCGTTGCAGCGCTTCTTGTAAAGTTCACCAGCGCTCGATGGCGACTTTGCCCAATCGGCCATTAGGCTGGCGACCGCCGCCCGCGCAGCTGCGGCCCGCCTTGGCCGCAGCACGCTCGTCAATCAGGCAGACACGCCGCGCGGCATACGCTGGTCGCACACTGATTTCACG
>JBBREZ010000455.1:0-5694 GCA_038225095.1 Caldilineales bacterium | reverse complement strand
ATTTATTTCAACGATGGGCACGGAAATTTTCCAAAAAAAACGGCTGCTTGGCCTTGGCAATGATCGCACGCGCAGCCTTGCCGTGGGCGACGTGAACGGTGATGGTCAACTGGATATTGTGGTGGGCAATTATGGACAACTCAATGCCATCTATTACAACGACGGGAGCGGGCAATTTAGCCAGTCGCAAGCGCTCGGGCAATTTCTCGACAACACCACCAAAGTTTCGCTCGTTGACCTCGATCATGACCGCGATCTGGATATCATCGCCGCCAACGAACAGCAATCGGATGCCATTTACCTGAACGAGGATCTCGGCCATTTCACGGCTAGTGCTGCCTTCAGTGAGCCTTTCGCAGACGCGCGCCTCTTGACGATTGCGGCGGCCGATCTAGACCGCGATGGCGATGTGGATCTGATCGCGATGCCCCAACGGCTTTCGCTGATCCCTTATGTTTCTGGCTGCGTGATGAAAGGTCATTTGACCGAGACGCCCCAGGCCATGAATAAGCTCCCACAAATGATTGTGCGCCAACCCGGCAACACCGTTGGCGCAGGCCCTTATGCCACACCGACGCTCTTTGCGCAGCGCACCATTCCGATCCCTTTTACCCTGTTTGATCCAGAGGCCAAGCTGGCAAATATCCACGCCTACTATTCGCCCGACGGTGGTGGGCAATGGCTGCCAGCCATCGCCGCCAGCAACACGATCACGCGCGGGCTGGCAACCTTGAATGGTCAGAATCCGATTCAATATACCTTCAACTGGGATGTCTATGCCAGTAAATTCTTGGGCCAAAGCGACAACGTCTTATTCCGCATCGAAGTGCAGCCCAGTGTCCGCCCGCTGCGCAACCGCAAGCCAGGCCCCTATTGGCGGCCCTATGCCGCAGGGCAAACCTACCCATTTCGCGTGCGCGGCACCCAGGTGCGCGTGATCGACGAACAGGGCAATCCTGTAGCCGGCGCGGCCATCTATCGCCTGCCACAGGGCGCGACCAGCCGCGCCGATCTCTTCCCAATTCGCAACAAGATTGCCCTTCAGACCAATGCCGCAGGTTATCTGGCTGGGCAGGGTGCGCTCACCCCAGGCGATCAACTGGTCGCGCTCGTCCCGATTACGGCAACCTACGCCTTTACGCTTTATCACACCAGCGCTGCGCCCACCCAGACCGGGCTAAACGCCTTTACGGTGACCGCCAACGGCGTGCAAACCTTAACCGTCAGCGCCGCCCACCCGCTCATCCTCTTCAACTTGGACATTTCGCTGGAGTGGGATGCCCGCAACGATGGCACCTTCCTAGCCGATCTGGCAAACGCGATCCAGAATACTTCGGACGTGCTCTTCGACGTGACCGAAGGCCAAGTGGCGCTTGGTGACGTACATGTCTATCAGGCCAAAGAGCACTGGGTGACGGCGGATGTCGTGATGTATGCCAGCAATAGCCTGCATCCGGGCGCCAGCATGGGCGGCGTGGTGATCACCCCCACCAACGATATTGGCATTAACGGCGTCATCACCAACGCCTATTTGCCCGGCCAAGTGCGCATTGGATCATTCTGGGACCCGTTTGGCCAGAGCGAAGCCGAGTTGCGCCAGGACTGGTGGCTGGCCTTTGCGCATGAATTGTCCCACTACCTGTTCTTCCTACCCGACAACTATCTGGGGATCAACAACGGCTTCGTGAAAAAGATCGACTGTCAGGGCAGCCTCATGACCAACACCTATGAGGAGCCTTACCGCGAGTTCTTGACGCGCGACCGTTGGGACGCGCAGGATGCCTGTCGCACCCAGTCATTTGCCGCCCACACCACCAATCGGGCCGACTGGGAGACCATCCATCGCTTCTTTCCGTGGCTCCAGATCCCCGCATCCAGCGCCGCGATCAACCCTGGCCCAACCCGCATGCCGCTCAATGTCACGCACATCCGTTTCGTGGATCCGAATGGCTCACCCGTCTCGCCTGCGCTCAGCGCCCGCAACTTTGACCTGCGCGATGCCACTGGTGGCGAAGTCACACGGTTGCGCCAGGCCGAGGCGTATCTTTTCAAAACCCAGAATACAGCGCAGTTGGAAGATGACAGCGTGATTGCGCTGGGTTCGACCGGCGCCGGCAGTGATCGCATCAAGGTGCGCGGCGCGGCAGTAGGCGACCGGCTCTGTGTGATCGATGGTGATCGCACGCCGCCAAGCCAGGGCTGTGAGCTGATCAGCGATACCAGTACGTCGATCCGCCTGCAATCGACGCCCGGCTGGCAGCCCGACATTATCGTCAGCCCAGTCAGCTCGCGCACCGTGGCCATCACCGTGACGCAGGCGCTGAGTGCAGGCGTCGAACTGCGTGTACAGGTGCTGCCGACCTATGGCGCCGCCAACCAGACCCAAAGTTCAGCGCCGTGGGCCGTGTTGCAGCCCGATAATCTGGCCAATCCCCGCCGTTTTAACCAAGTGATTACGGTGGATGCACCGATGTTCGAGGGCACCGTGCGCGTTTGGGTGCCGGGCGATGCGCTTGGGCGCGAAGCCCTTAGCCAGATCTTTCTGAGTCCGGCCTGGGGACCCAATAACCGGCGCGGCTTTGGCACGAATGCGCAGGCTTGGGGGCCCAATAATCGGCGCGGCTTCGGGGCAAACCACGCCTGGGGCGCCAACAATCACACCCTAGGCGCACCGTTTGCCTCGGGTGATGGCAAGGTGATGATCTATGAAGTGGAAAATATCCTGGGCGATGCCGGTGAAGCTTCTTTGCAAGCACTGCCGAATTTGCGCAATCTGCCCAGTTGGTTAAAAAGTATCGGGCCCGGGTATCGTCTGATCGCGAACCAGACTGTGGCCCGCACGATTGCTTTCAATTATCTGGAGCGTGAAGCGCCCAAAGGCTATGAACAGACGCTTACCATTTACTATCTGGCCGACGGCAGCCAAAGTTGGCAACGCCTAGCCACGGAGCTTGACACTGACGAAAATATGGCGACGGCCCGTATTCCGCAAAATACGGCGTACGGACAAGGCGTCTATGCTTTAGTAGCGACCGTCGAGATGCCCACACTAGCGCCCGGTTGGAATCTATTAGCCTACACGATCCCTGGGCAACGGGGCGTTGCAGATGCACTCGCTTCGATTGAAGGCGCTTACACTTCGGTTTATGCGCATGCGGCAACGACCCCCAACTTGTGGCGGCTTTATGACGCCACGGTTGTCAAACAACATCCAGAGTTTGTCGCGCTTGTCAATGATCTTGAAGAACTGGAATTTGGTCACGCCTATTGGCTCTACGCCACCCAAGCCATCACGCCTTATTTGGGCATGGGTACACCAAACGCAGCAAGCAGCATGAATGCAGCCGCGCTGACGGATGCCGCTGCGTTGCCGCCGGCCACTTTCTATGGTCCGCTCAATCCGGCGGGCATCATTTCACCCACCATCGGCATGGTCGTGACGGCCACAATCAACGGGGCGCCTTGTGGGGTGGGGCAAGTGGGGTCATTCAATGGACAATGGATCTACAAAATTCAGGTGGCGGCTGCGAGCCAGAACAATCATTGCGGGGCGACCGGCACAGCGCTTACGCTGGCGCTGGGTGGAAGGGCGACGGCAGAAACGATCATCTGGGACAACCGTCAAGCGCAATATCAACCTTTAACCGTCGTGCAAGCGCCAGCATCGCTCAACATATCGCCCAGTATATTGCCCGATACCTCGGGCGATGTATCGTCCATAACAGGCGTTTATCGATCCTTCTTACCATTGATTGGTAAATAGGTTATTGTTGAACTAACAACGTTCAGTAGGGCGGTAGACAGGTAGACAGGTAGACAGGTAGACGGTAATTGTCTACCTGTCTACCTGTCTACCGCCCTACACTGGTTCAGCAGGTGGTGATCGGCTCGACGTTCCATTGTTCCCAACGGGCGATGATATCGCGGTTGAACCAGACATTTTCGAGAAACTTACGGCGCAGCGCTACATCCTGAATCGTAGCGGCCCTTTGCTGCAAGAGTGTATAGCCGTCATGTAACATTCCCTCGGCGCGCGGCATGAGCGTAAGATCGAACTGTGCGGCAGCATTGAAAACTTGATAACAGACCAAATGAACTAAGATCGGGAACTCAATCCCGTCGTTTCCGTTACCCTCCAACCAGGCCCAAATTTTTTCTACCGCCAGCAGCGCGTGCGCAAGGTCACCTTGCGTTAATACACTCAAGGCCAGACCAGCCAGGTCGTCCATCGTATGGCTGTCTTCGTGCCGTTGCTTGCGTAGATTGTAGACATTTTGAAACATGTCGGTAGCCGCTTCCAGTTCCCCAAGCGCCCATAACAAATAGCCAAGATGGGTCAGCGTGAAACCTTCGCTACGCAGATCACCGATCTGGCGTTGAATCTTCAGGGCCTGCTCAAAGTGGGCATACGCCTTTGTGTTATCACCGAGATTTTGCCAAATCAGGCCCAGTGTATCCAGGCTAATGGCTTCTCCTTCTTGATCACCAATTTCGCGGCAAATCTCCAACGTGCGCTGCTGGCAAGTATGGGCCGCTTCGTAATCACCAAAATCAAAATAGTTATTGCCAAGGTTGGTCAAACTAGTGGCTTCTGCGTAGCGCCAGCCGATCTTTTTACACTGGACAATGGTTTGCGAATAATGTTGATGGGCCGCCGTGTAATCGCCCTGTTCATTCGCAATCACCCCAAACATCAGCAGGCAATTGATCTCACCAGGTTGGTTGCCTAGAACCTGATAAATGGCATAGGCTTGGGTGTAATGTTCAAAGGCCAATAAAAGTTGTCCGCAGCCGTGATGCACATGCCCAATATCGTATAAACTGTCAGCTTCATCTAGACGCCTGCTAGTTGCACCGGCAAGCGTCAGCGCATGATCCAACTTAGGCAAGGCCATTGCCAGATGGCCTTGCTGCAACAAAATGCGCCCCCACATGTGATAGGCTTGGGCTTCCATCACCAGATCATTCAAACAAGCGGTCTGGGCCACGACTTGTTGCACTAAAGCCAACGCTGCTTCATAGTGACCGAGCACGCGCTCATAGTACGCTTGCTTTAACATCACCTCGGGCAGCGCCCGATCATCCTGCATCGCCGCGGCTAATGTGTGGAGCATGATCAGATCCTGCTGCTGTTCCTGGCGCTGACCCAGCAAGTTATAAACAGCTTCGCGCTTCGTCAAGAGGGTATAGCGTTCTGACCATTCAGTTTCCGCAGTTAGCGCCAGGGCGCGGCTAAAGTAATTCACAGCATCTTGATTGGCATACCGTTCCGCCGCATATTCACCGGCGCGTTGCGCACAATGCCGCTCTTGTTCACTATCACCACTCTGGCGATAGTGATAGGCCAGGTCTACATAGTGGTACACCAAGTTTGTGGCATAGACATGCTCAATCGCTTGCGCGGCACAACGGTGCAAGCGGCGCAAGCGGGCGCGCAACTGCATGTCATAGGCGCCGTCGCGCAACAGGGCATGGCAAAATAGGTAGTGGGATGGCTCCAGTGCAAACCAGATATTGGCGCGCTCGGCCACGGCCATTTGGGTAGGGAGCGCGCGGTTATACGCTAACATGTGGTCAAGCACCTGGGCGTCGAACTCATTACCAAGCACCGCCGCCGTCTGAACGACTTCTTTGACCGCTTGGGGCAACCGATCCCGGTGAGCGGTTAAAATAATCCGAATATCAACGGAGAGT
>JBBREZ010000454.1:0-5724 GCA_038225095.1 Caldilineales bacterium | reverse complement strand
ATTTTGCTCGCGTAATACTTGACCCAAGTTGCAAAGAATGTAAGCTTGTCTAGCTTCGTCGCCAATCTGTTTGCTAAGCAATAAACCGTGATTGAGACAATTTTGCGCTTTTTCTAAGTTGCCGACCATAAAATACAAAATGCCTAATTCATTCCAGATCAGCGTTTCTCCCCAACGGCTATTAATGACTTGATAGATTTTCAAAGCTTCCTGTAACATTGGCTCTGCTTGGCTATGATCCCCAATGTAGCCTAAACCCTGGGCGAGACTTAATAAGCTCGCGCCTACGCCGGCCCGATCACCAATCGCTTGTCGAATCTCCAAAGATTCTCGATAATAATCGATCGCCTTATGATAATTACGGCGTAGAAGCTCAACATGTCCTAACGCATTTAGCACTCTCGCTTCATTTTGGCGGTTGGCAAATTGCTGATTTAAGATCAGATCGCGCTCAAATTGCACCTTGGCCTCATCATACTTACCTTGTTGCCGATAGACCAGACCCAGCCCATAGCGGGCGTCGGCCTCTTCATCCTGAAACCGTTCCTCTGCCTGGATCACACTAAGTGCTGCCTGATAGGCCTGTTCCGCCACCGCATAATCGCCTTTGCGCCAGGCAATCATCCCAAGCCGAGCAAAACAGCGGGCTTCGCCTGCCCGATCGTTGACTGCCTGCGCCAGGGTTAGTGACCACTGAAGCACCGATTGTGCCTGCGCATAGTCACTGACTGCTTCATGATAGTCACCCCATAAGAGCGCAGCCTCAAATTCGCTGGCGTTGCCAACGTGGGCCAGTTGTTCCAGGATTGCGCGTTCTTCTGCGCGCCGCCCCAAGATATGTAAAATTTCAATTTTGGCCTTCAGCCACGGCCAACGCTGGTCTAAGGTCAGCGCGCGGTTAAAGTAGTTGAGCGCAGTTTCATTGGCATAATCATGTTGGGCCCGGTTGCCGGCCGCTTCTAGATAGTGCAGCGCCTTGCGGCGAACCTCGTTGCGCCGCAAGTCCGCGTTGTAAAAGTGGAAGGCCAAATCCTCGATCCGGTCGGGCTGCCATTGTTCTAACACAGCGGCGACCGCCTGATGGAGTTCGTACAATTGGTCTTCTAGCAAAGTCTGATAGACGACTTCCTGAGTAATATTGTGCTTGAAAATATAACTGAGCCGCGGCATCGGCGTTTCGATGCGGGCAAAATCGCGCCGTAAAAGGGTTTCCATATGTTGTGCTAATAAAGGCGCATCACTTTGCACGGGATGGGCCTTTGCCAACAGATCGTAGGAAAAGACCCGCCCGATCACGCTTGCCACTTTCATGGTTAATTTCACCGGATCGGGCAACCGATCCAGCCGCGCCAGCACAATGCCGTGGATCGTCGTCGGGATGCCAAGCTCTAATGCGGCCAGCGCCGCATCGGGCGCCACCTTCCACTCGCCGTCGATCTCTTTTAGACAGTCGGTATCGCGCAAGGTGTGCAAGAGTGGCTCGGATAAGGTCCAACTATCATCCATTATAACCAGGTGGGTGGCGTCGATCAGCGCGTCGATCAGTTCTTCGGTGAAAAAAGGGTTGCCTTGCGCCTGGGCCTGAATGAAGGACAAGGCTAGCGGCGAGATTGGTCCCCCTAAGCGATTGTAAATCAGGGCTGCCACCCCTTCGGGCGCTAGTTCGTCTAGAAGAAGGTGAGTTTGGTAATTGAGCGCGGCAATTTCTGTTAAAAAAGGTTCGTTGTCGCGCGCTGGCGGGCGGTGAACGAACACAAGCAAGATCGGTGTGCTGGTAATGACCCGCGCCAAGGCCAGCAACATCCCTTGTGATGCTTCGTCGATCCAATGAATGTCCTCGAATAGGAGCAACAGGGTTTGTTGGCGCGCTCGTGTTTGGGCAATTTCAACGGCCAGACCGATCAGTGCTTCCTGGCGCAGCCGTGGGTCAAAGGCCGCAGTCGTTGAATTGTCTGGAATTGCCAAGCCCAGTAGTTCGGCGAGCAAGGGCATACGCAACAGCCAACTGGGGTTCATAAGGTTGATGGCCGCTTCAATTTGCGCCATTTGCGCCACCTCACTTTGCGCTTCGTTGCCTGTCAACCCAAACAGCGCCCGCGCAATTTGTCGCCCCGCAAAATAGGCGATATCCTGGCTGGTGCTCTGACAGGCCGCCAGGGCAATTTCTAGCCCGCATGTGCGCGCCTGCTCGATAAAATTGGCGGTCAGATGGCTTTTGCCCACGCCAGCGCTGCCCTCAATGCGCAAGATCCGACCCTGACCGGCCAGCCCTGCTTCCAGCGTTTGCCGCATAATTGCCAGTTCTTGTTCACGACCGACCAGCGGGGTTGCATAAAGCTTGTTCAGCCGTTCGTCGGTGCGCGGTCGAGCGCCGAGCACGGCATGGACTGATTGTAGCTCTGTTTTGCCCTTTAGTTTGATGAGCCCCAGCTTGAGCAATTGATAATCATCCGCCACAGCATCGGCAACAACTTGGCTCACCAACACCTGACCGGGCGCCGCTTGACTCATCAAGCGCGCCGCAATGTTGGTTTCTTCCCCCAAAACGCCATAGGTGCGGCGGGTGTCGCTGCCATAGGCGCCCACCCGCATCAACCCCTGGCTAATGCCAATTTGCACGGATGTAATAAAGCTGAACTCAGTTGGTGGCGTACGCAACTCCAGGGCGGCGGCTACGGCTCGCAAGCTATCGTCGTCGTGGGCAATCGGCGCCCCAAAGGCCGCGTAAAGGTAGCTACCCTTATCACCAGTGGTTAGCTGGATCAGGCTGCCTTCATAGCGAGTGACGAGCTTTTGCATCCAACCTACGTAGCCAGCCAATTTGCTGCCTGCCACGTCGTCCTGCTCATAATCTACCCCCTCAAAGCGCAAAAATAGCGCCGTGGCCGGGCGTAGCTCCGCCAGAAAGCGCCCCTGTTCGCTCAGAAAGCGCGTATAGACTGCCGGCAGCACCCAAGGTCTAACCGCTGCTTCTGGCAAACTAAAATTCTGAGCACTCGCTTCAACCGGCTGGACAACTTGCCGGAGTGCATTGACAACGCCATAGCGTACACCGGTCACGGCATGCGTGCGCCAGGCCTGCACTATAACCAACGGCTGCACATGGACCAGCGTTTCGGCATCGAGCAGCACCTCGCCTTTTTGCGCCATTTGCTCCGTCGCAGCTACGCGATCCAGCGTTGAACCCGCCAGCACATCGATCAATTGAATGTCAGTATGGCCAACCAGCAGCCGCCGCACAGCTCCGGTCGCGACCGCAGTCTTGATCGCCAGGTTGACGCGCAAGCCATAGTCAAGTTCAAGGCTGGCAAAATCTGTCATCGCCTGCTGCATCGCCAGCGCACTGGCGATGGCTCGGAGGGTGGCTGTCACCAACGGCTCATTTTCATTGGTGATTCCAGCACCAAGCGGTTGGTTAATTGGACCAAACTCGGCGCCAAACCAACAGGTAATAGCATCGCCACTAAAGTTGATGACACTGCCGTTAAAGCGATCGACAGCTGCGATCAAAGTGTTATAAACGGTGTTCAATTGCCGGGTGAGTTCGTCTGCCCCCCGGCGCGCGCCGAATTCGGCCACCAGCGCGTTGGTCAGCGGCGTAAAGCCAGATATATCGACAAAGAGCACTGTGCCCGTGGCGCGTTGAGGCAGCTCTAGGTTGCCGATCATGGCTTGCCGTCGGTCAGTTGGGATGTAAAAACTGGCGTTTTCCATAGCTACGTATTATACGTTGGGAATGGCGAAGGATCAAAGGTTATGCCGCGACCGTAAGGCTATAAGGTTTAAACGTTTAATCGCATTAAATGGTAAGGCCAAATAGGCCATTGGTACTATTGTAACTACGCCAAAGATCGTACAATATTAGAGTTGAGAAAGAACTTTGTTTTTTAAGGGGAAATTTATGACTGTGACAAAGATCGCGATTGGTTCAACCAAGCCAGGTTATCTTAGCACAGTGCACCAGCAGAACATAGGTGGGCTATGTCGGTGATTCGTGTGATGTTAGCGGATGATCACGAGATGATGCGCCAAGGCTTGCGGGCGGTATTGCAGCAAGAAGATAATATTTTTGTGATCGGGGATGCAAACAGTGGGGAGGCGTTGTTGCACCAGATCGTCAAGGGTGCGCAACCAGATGTTGTGTTGATGGACGTGCAAATGACGGGCATGTCGGGCATTGAGGCAACCAAAAAATTGAAGGAATTGTTGCCGGATGTGCATGTGATTGGTTTGACTGCCATTGATGAAGATTTGACGATTGCCGAGATGTTGCGCGCAGGCGCGTGTAGTTATGTGATTAAGGCTTCGGCGGCCAGCGAATTGGTGCAGGCCATTCGTTTGGCCTATGCGCGTAACCCAATCCTGACTTTAGAAGTGCAAAGACGGCTCAAACGTTTTATCACCAAAAAACGTAATATACAGCCGATCTCGCTAGAAGATGATGGGGGGCTAACCAAACGCGAGTTGGATGTGATGAAGCTTTTGATGCAGGGGCACAGCAACAAAGAGATTGCTCGCCGTCTAGTCATTTCCGAACGCACGGTACAAACCCATCTGAGCAATATTTTTGCCAAAATGGGTGTTGCTAGCCGTACAGAAGCGGTATTAATTGCCCTGCGCGATGGCTGGTTGAGCCAAAATCATATGTAGAAGGTAGATAGTATAAGGTAGACAGTAGACGGTATAAAGTAGAAGGTAGTAAATAGGAGTTATACCTACTACCGTCTACCTTATACCAATTATTCACTACTTGCTAACGTTTTCGGCCACAATCGCCGCAATCTCATCGGGGTGACGAGCGACGCGCGCGCCCGCTTTGGTCAGCACGGCCATCTTTTCGGCGGCTGTTCCTTCCCCACCAGAGATAATCGCACCGGCATGGCCCATACGGCGGCCTGGCGGCGCAGTTTGTCCGGCAATAAAGGCCGTCACCGGTTTGGTCATGTGTTTGGCAATATACTCGGCGGCGGTCTGCTCATCTGTCCCACCAATTTCACCAATCATCACGATTTGTTCGGTGGCGGGATCATTCTCGAACATCTGCAACACGTCTAAGAATTTGGTGCCGATAATTGGGTCGCCGCCGATGCCAATCGCGGTGCTCTGGCCAATCCCGCGTGCCGTCAAGGCATAGACCACTTCATAGGTTAGCGTACCCGAGCGGCTGACAAGACCAACGTTGCCCGGCGTGTGAATGTGGCCGGACATAATGCCGACTTTGGCTTCACCTGGCGTAATCAGCCCTGGGCAGTTAGGCCCAATTAAGCGCGTATTGAGCGTGTCCACATAGGCGCGCACCATCACCATGTCTAGGGCCGGAATATTTTCGGTAATACAGACAATCAAGGCAATCCCGGCGTCGGCTGCTTCGATAATCGCTTCGGGGGCAAAGCGCGCCGGCACATAGATAATGCTGGTGTTTGCGCCGGTGGCTGTGACTGCCTCTTGCACCGTGTCAAAAACGGGCACATTGCCAACCGCCCATTCGCCGCCTTTGCCTGGGGTGACACCAGCGACGACTTTTGTGCCATATTCGATCATCTGTTGCGTGTGAAACGCACCTTCACGGCCTGTAATCCCTTGCACAACAAGCCGGGTGTCTTTGTTAACTAAAATGCTCATGCGGCATCTCCTTCTTTGTTTGACTGCGAGGCCGCACCAGTCGCAGTTTCTTTGTTTGACTGCGAGGCCGCACCAGTCGCAGTTTCTTTGTTTGACTGCGAG
>JBBREZ010000453.1:0-5750 GCA_038225095.1 Caldilineales bacterium | reverse complement strand
TGGCGGCACTGAACCAGACGCTGCGTCTCTTTGGCGTTAGTCATAGCCTGACGCTGCCGAAGTGGTTGATGGAATATAATTAACCTTTGGTGCTAGTTTAAATTGTGATGCTGGCCCATTTTAGCCTATAAAATGCTAGGTTTTATAGTTTGCTGTCCCACTTAACGATAACATGGTACGCTTGCGCACAATCGGCGGACATCCATGGTTCGCTAAGTGGGAGAAGCCGCTCAAAATAACTAGCACCAAAGGTTAATTATGTGATCGGCATCAGCTTGCTCCTGCTGCTCATTCCGGCCCGCAAAGCCTGGTTTAACCACAGTGGGCCAGCAACGAGCGTATTGATGCTGAGTGCACTGGCATTGGCTTTGATTGGCGGGCTGATCTTCAAAGGACGTGACGCCCTATCTAGATGCGCTGCGCGCTGGTGACTGGCATGTTTTAAATCACCTAGTGCAGGTTTAATCGATCATTCAATACAAGCAACGCTAAGCCGTTTGCGTTCGCGCTGAAGTCGCACTGCGTACTTGCCTTGCCGTGCGCTTAATGCGGCTGGCCGGCTCAAAGTATTGCTCGACGGCTAGCAACAGACGATTTAGCACCAACGCCAGCAGTGCCACAACCAACGAGCCCGCCACAATTTTGTCGTAACGATTTTGGGCAATCCCGTCAAACAGCAATGTTCCCAGTCCACCAGCGCCAAATTTAGCGCCAATCGTAGCCACACCAATGGAAACCACCGTCGCCAGCCGCACACCCGCCAAAATGACCGGCAAAGCCAGCGGAAATTGCACCTGCCACCAACGCTGCCAGGCGGTCAGCCCCATCCCTTTTGCCGCTTCCAACATGACGGGTGAGACACCCTGAAGCCCAGCAATGATATTGCGCACCAAAATAATCTGCGTATAGATGATGAGCGCCACAATCACCGAGTTACGGTTGAGCCCAAAGAAGGGGAGCAACAGAATTAATAAGGCTATACTGGGGATGGTATAAAGCACGCCCAATAGCCCGAGCACAAGCGTCGTTAATTGCTTAAACTGGACGAGCAACAGGCTCAGCGGCAGTGCGATGACCAGCGAGATCAGGAGCGCCACCACGGCCATATAAAGATGTTCGCCCGTCAATTGCAAAACAAGGCTGGGATTGCGAACAATATAATCCATTCGTTGCTCTTTTTTCTGGTGTGGATTCAGTTCAAGCCGTGAGCGATGATAAGATTTAATAGAACAACATGCCTCACCCCCAGCCCCTCTCCTGAAACAAAGGATAGTTTTCAGAAGAGGGGAGAACGGTAGTTGATTTGCTCCCCTCTTCTGAGCAGCTTTTTCTCAGGGGAAAGGGTCGGGGGTGAGGCATGCCTTTAAAATCATGCTACTTCGGGTGAGCTTTCGCCGGTTGCTGCGCGAATATCATCCAGCGCAAGCAAACCAATCGGCTGCTTTTGCTCATCCACAACGACCAGGGCTGGCGTAGTGGGCCGCAGCAACATTGATAGCGCATGCCGTAAATCTTGATGATAGTTGATCGTCGGCTGGTTCGTTACGTGAAAATTGGTCGGCAAGGCTTGCATAGCGGCTTGTGCGCGTACAAGACTTAATTGGCGCACCGTATCATCGCCCCCCGTTAACTCTTTGACAAACGCATCAACCGGGTGGTTTAAAATATTGAGCGGTGTATCGTATTGAACAATTTTGCCCCCGCGCATAATCACAATTTTGTCGGCCAGACGCAGCGCCTCGTCCACGTCGTGGGTGACGAAGAGGATGGTTTTGCGCAATTTACGCTGGAGCGCTAACATTTCAGCTTGCAGGCTGGTCCGCGTAATCGCATCCACCGCACCAAAAGGTTCATCCATTAAAATGAATTCGGGATCGCCAGCCAACGCACGTGCTACACCAACGCGCTGCTGTTGCCCCCCAGAAAGTTGAGCAGGATAACGCGCACGGTATTCAGTTGGCGGCAAATCGACTAGGGCCAATAATTCATCAACCCGGGCCTGAATTTTCTGCTTGGGCCACCCCAGCAGAGTGGGCACAGTGCCAATATTCTGGGCCACCGTCATATGTGGAAAAAGCCCAACCTGTTGGATCACATAGCCAATCTGGCGACGCAGCGTATTCACGTTTAATTGGCGAATGTCAACGCCATCTAAGTAAATTGTACCGGATGATGGTTCGTAAAGCCGATTGACCATTTTGAGTAAAGTAGTTTTGCCGCAACCGGAAGGGCCGAGCAGGGTGACGAACTCCCCTTTCTCAACCGCCAGGGTACAGTGGTCAACCGCCAGGCGCGCCATGTTTGAAAACTCTTTGGTTACATTTTCAAAGCGGATTGCGCTCATAGCGGTAAATTCGTCTTATGGTTTTTCACGTAGATTAGTCGAAATGGGCGGTGACGAGTAAATAGGTAGACAGGTAAACGTGACCTGTCTACCTATTTACTCGCTGAAGCTTTACAGCGGCGCTGCTTATCTATTTTGCCTAGATCAGGCTTAGCCTTTAATCAATTTTTGACTGACAAGAAATTCCTTGGCAACGTCGGCTGGTTCGCGTTTTTTGCCGCTAACTTCGTTGTTAAGGCGCTGCATCGTGGCATCGGTGAGCAGCGGCGCAACCTTGTTCAAGATGTCGGTAATATCTGGGTGCGCAGTCACCACCGCCTGGCGAATCACCGGCGCGACCTGATAGGGCGGATAAAGACTCTTGTCGTCTTTTAAGACCAGCAGATCATTGGCTGCGATCTCGCCGTCGGTGCCAAAGGCCACCACAACATCGGCCTGTCCACTGGTCAACGCTTGGTAGCGCAGACCTGGGTCAATGGGCAGATAGCTCTTTAGTGTAAAAGCACCATAGACCTTCTTCAAACCAGGCAGCCCATCCTCACGTTCGGCAAACTCTGGCGGACCAACCAAAGTCAGTTGGCTGGCTTTTGCCACCATGTCAGAAAATGTGGTGATGCCAAGTTCGGTGGCACGTTTTTTGGTCATAGCCAGTGCCTGGGTGTTGTTCATCGGCGCTGCGTCTAGCCAGGTTAATTTGAATTGACTTTCATATTCCGATTTCACCTTGTCATAAACGGCCTTCGGATCGTTCATCACCGGCAATTTCAACACGGTCAACAGACCCGTGCCCGTGTATTCGGGATACACATCAATTTCGCTATTCAGCAAAGCCTGCTGAGCAACCGGCGTGCCACCCAGATTGATTTTACGCACGACTTTATAGCCGCCATTTTCCAATAACAGCGCGTACATTTCGCCTAAAATAAATTGCTCTGTAAAATCTTTAGAAGCAACGGTAACCGTGCCTTTGTCACCACTGGCGGCCGTGCTCCCACCAGTGGTAGCTGCCCCGCCCGAAGGTGGCGCAATACAGCCAGCCAACATGCTGACGAGGAGCAACAGGGACATAATGGCTGTTCCTCTTTTTTGCTTAAATCGTACTTTCATACAGATTCTCCTTGTTTGGATTTGAACGATTTAGAAGTGCCTAGACCCCTCACATGCCAGCTTACGCTGCTGGTGGTTGTAGAGTTCGTTGTACACCACTCAACAATATTTCTACAACCAACGTCAGCAAAGCAACCGGCAGTGCACCGACTAACAAAATTGGTATGTTGTAGAGCGAAAAACCACGGACCACAAAAAGCCCCAGGCCACCGGCCCCAATAAAGGCAGCCAGGGTGGCGCTGGCAATCACCTCGGTAGCCGCTGTGCGAATGCCGGTCACCATCACCGGCAGCGCCAGTGGCGTCTCTACCCGCCAAAGAATTTGACCCGGCGTCATGCCCATGCCGCGCGCCGCTTCGCGGATGGCGCTGTCAATTGTGCGGTACGCCGCATCTGTATTGATCAGAATGGGCGGCAACGCCAACAAAGTGAGCGCAATCGCAGCCGAGGTAAAAGAAAGGCCAAAGAAAGGAATCGCTAGAAAGAGCACAGCCAAACTGGGAATGACCCGCAGACCATTCGATAGATTAATGCCAATTAGCGACACCAACCGTGAACGCGAGGTCCAGACGCCGAGCGGTACACAGATCAGAATACCGATGCCTAACGCTACGCCAACCAGCAAAAGATGCTGACTAAATGCACCAACTAGCTCGGTCCGATGCGAACTTGCATAAATATACGCCTCGCGCAAAAGCGGAATCATAAGCTTTTTCCTGGACGGTTTGCAATGATTTCTAGCTTAAATTTATATTTCCAACCAGTTTAAATCACTAGCCGCCAAGATAAATCCTAGCTTATGCGAGAAAACAACATTCGCACAAGCGCTCATGGTATAGAAAAAGTAGGCAGATTAATGTACACTTTCATCCAGAGTAGCAGATAGCCACCGACTTAGATCATTAAAACTGTACGTAAAATTACATTACAACTCACGTTACGCACGCTGAAGGATGAATGAATTCACCCGCTGGTACGCAAAACACGTTGAAACGGGTTGGGTGGCCAGTGCGTTGCTTCAGGCAATGGGCGCATCGCGCCAACGCACTGGCTGGACCGGGCAGGGATTCGGGAACCCTGTGGGTGCCTTGCCCTCCGCTGCGTAACGTGAGATTACAATTCAGCGCCAGACGCCTCATCATCCGACTGTACATGGAGTTCCTCGCCGCCCACTTCAACTACGTCACCAGGCACCAGCTTGCGCCCGCGCCGCGTCTCCACCTCGCCATTGACCAGCACTTCACCGGCTTGGATCAATAGCTTGGCATGCCCACCCGTTTGTACAACCTGGGCAAGTTTTAGAAATTGGTCTAGTTTAATGGTTTTGTCCATAAAATTAGAGTTATACTCTTGAACTGGTAGCCAGCGCTTCACTTTGCGCCCAGATTGCCTGGATCACACGCTGAGTTTTTTCTGCGCTGAAAATCGTCTTCAAAATGCCCAATAATTCTTCTTCATTGTGTGCCACCATATCATCTGCTTTGCTAGTGCTTATTTCCTGTTGCACATCGCTATCAAGACGAAAAAACACAGGGTAAAAGTCAATCCCATAACCGATCAGGAACAACTGATAACGGTAATGATTTAACGCTGGGGCAACCAGATAGAATGCATACTGGAAGATTAATGAAGCGCTAAAGGACTTATCGCCAATTGATGATGTGAGACTCGTTAGATCGGCCATCAGTGTAGATTTTAATTTAATCGTTGTATCAACAACCTGAAGCGCTTCTATTTCCGCAATCACTAAATTTTGTGTGTTTTTTCCAAGCAGCGATGCCTGTTCTTTCAGTATAGCCGCTGGGGCACTGGGCGCATTGCGATCAAGCTTGGGCCATAAACTATCCATTAACTGTTCTCCTTTCTATGAACAACTAAAGTTCTAACTTAAACAAGATAGGTAGATGATCTGATATACTAGAATTAGGTTGTCCATTCTTTGTCAGAAATTTTACATCACCAACTTGCTCAATTATCTTTAAACTGTTGTTATTAAATCGGTCCAATAATTCCGGACGGATTAACACTTGGTCAAACATATTCCAAAAATACATTTCTGGCTCTGAGTTATTGTAATAATAAGTGCCCGGCGCACCCGATGAAGCATCTCCTAAAAGATTCCACATGGGATTATAAAAGTAAGTATAGGACTTTTTCTGTACCGTTCGTTCAACTTTCTGAGCAATACGCCGATCCATTGTCGCATGCAATCCCATGGCACCAATCATGCCGGCATCAAAAGGGTTCATATTAAAGTCGCCAACCAGGATTGTTCTTTTATGACCGATTTTCTTTTCCA
>JBBREZ010000452.1:0-5778 GCA_038225095.1 Caldilineales bacterium | reverse complement strand
TACAATATGTATCCGCATGAGTTAAGCGGTGGTATGAAGCAGCGGGTCTGCATCGCAATGGCGGTGGCGCTCAACCCAGCCTTAATTATTGCCGATGAGCCAACCAGTGCGCTCGACGTGGTGGTGCAACGGGTGGTTGCGCAAAATATCCTTGAAATCAAAGAGCGCCTGGGCGTCTCGATGATCATTATCGGCCACGATATGGGCTTGATGGCCCAGTTGGTCGATCGCATTGCCGTGATGTATGCCGGTCATTTGGTCGAACTGGCGCCGGTCAAAAGCACATTTGCGGAGCCACTTCATCCTTACACACAGTTGCTGATCGAGTCGATTCCTTCGGTTAAGGAGCGCAAGCCGCTCAAGTTGACCGAAGGGATTACGCATGATCTGCGCAACCCGCCGCCCGGTTGCATCTTCCAAGAGCGCTGTCCGCATGTCATGGACATATGCCGCCAGGTGCGCCCTCCCTTGAATGAATACAAGCCGAATCATTTTGCAGCTTGCTATCTTTACGAATAAAATAGAATGGCGTTGTTTGCGCTACGTTCTATAAGGATCTTACGCCATGTATGCAATCCAATTACACCTGGAATACAACGAAGATAGTGATGTATATACTGTCACCAGTCCAGATGTGCCAGGTCTGGTGACAGAGGGTGGCACACCGGAAGAGATTTCCCATAACGTGCAAGAGGCATTGGAAGGGTTGATCGAAGCTTGGTCCGAATTGAATATGCCCATTCCCCTAGCCTTGGCACGCGCTCGCGCGCAAACGCCGAATCAAATAATGTAATGCGAAAAAGTTAGGACTTAATTCTGTATGCCCCAACCATTACTAGAAATTCGCGACGCTTCGAAGATTTACGGGGGCGGTTTCTTAAAATCCAGCCCTGCTACGGTTGCCCTGCAAGATTTTAACTTGACGGTGGAAGAACGGCCAGCAACGATCACGACGATTGCCGGCGAAAGTGGCAGTGGCAAAACAACCCTAGCGAACTTAGTGCTTGGTTTTGTACAAATCTCTTCCGGCCAAGTGATCTACAAAGGCATCGATGTCGCTACCATGAACAGCCAACAGCGCCTGGACTACCGGCGGGAAGTTCAGGCGATCTTTCAAGATCCTTATGCCGTCTATAACCCTTTTTACCGTGTCAAACATGTCTTTGATCTGGTGATCAACAATTTCAAACTTGCCAAAAGCAAGCGCGAAGCCAACCAGATGATCGAAGATGCGTTGAATGTGGTCGGCCTACGCGGCGAAGAAGTGCTGGAAAAATACCCACATCAACTCAGCGGCGGTCAACGCCAACGGATGATGGTGGCGCGCGCCTTTTTGCTCAAACCAAAGCTGATCGTTGCCGACGAACCGGTGTCGATGGTGGATGCCTCGCTGCGCGCCATGATCTTGGATTTGATGCTTAAACTGCGTGACCAGCATCATATTTCGTTTTTGTATATTACGCATGACTTGAGCACCGCCTATCAAATCGGCGACCGCATTTATTTGCTTTATCAGGGGGCGATTGCCGAACGGGGCGAAACGCAGGATGTGATCGAAAACCCCAAGCACCCCTACGTCCAACTATTAATCAACTCGATCCCTGTACCTGATCCTAACATACGTTGGGGCGGTGACAGTGTGCTCACACTTGACGATGAACAGATGCGCGTTAATGCCAATAGTGGTTGTCGCTTCTACAACCGCTGTCCCCACCGCATGGCGCGCTGTCTGGAAAAACAGCCGCCGCTCTATCCCGTGGGGCAACCGGGACACGATGCGACCTGTTATCTGTATGACAAAAATGCAGAACCCTTGCATGAAGCAGTCTCAGCCAGGCGGAATAACGGATAATTTTCGTCATGGCTGAAAAATTCATTTTACAGAATTCGTTCGTCACGTATGGTACGTGACGAACGAACTTTGACCCTTCACTGGTGGGTCTAACCTCGCTTGTCACGTAGTATATGTGGCCTACAAAGTAAGCGGGCCTCTCTGTTCAGGCTGTCTCTAATTGTTTTGAGACTAAAGCAACAAATTCCATCTAGATTAGGATGACAGCGCAAGGTTGTTAATCGGTAGACCACAGCGGAGCAGGCACGCCTACGGGCCGGACCATGCGCACGCGGCGTGCCGGCTCCGCCCTTGCGCGCAACCTTGCGCTGTACTATTAGCAAGCCTACAAAAAGACACTCAGCACGGCGGCTAGGCTCCTTTTGTTACCGGGATATAAGCTTTATTTCATCAAATTTTAATCTTATTCTGTCATAATCAGCAGGAATCCGCGGATGTTCAAATCGTGGGGTTGCACATGTATCACCCGGGTCAATACGATGTGCAACCCCACGGTTATAAAGATGTAAGAATCTATACCAGCTTGACTTCGCCGCCAGTTTTTTGGCTGCGATAGATGCCGTCTAAGATCGTCAATACAGCCAACGACTGTTCGGCCAACACGGGGGATAGCGCACCTTCGGCCACGGCGCGGGCAAATTCTACGCACTCCAATGCATGTGGCTCCATCGGGTCTTTGGTCAATTGCAACGTGCTGTTGACCAATTGGCGCGTCTGGTAGTTGGTAGACAAAAACTCTGCCTTCGGCCAGTGACAACCACCTTCGCTGCCATAGAGCCACATTTGCATATCCTCACCCTGAATATCATGATGCAGGAACCAACTGACCTCTAGCACCAACGTAGCGCCGGTATCGAAGCGCACAAAGGCCGCGGCAAAATCTTCCACGTCATAATCCTGCGACAGCAAAGTGCCGGTCCAGGCGGCGAACTGACCGGGATGATGGGCCAGTGGCGCTTTGGCGACGCCGGTCACGGCCACCGGCTTGGGGTTGCCCATCAGCCAAAGCGTTAAATCCAAAATATGCACACCAATATCAATACACGGACCACCGCCGCTGAACTCTTTGCGAATAAAGCTCGGCGTTGGAATCATCCCGTTGCGGCGTAGCATCCAACTGCGAGCGTGATAGATATCGCCCAGCGCGCCGGATAAAATTTCTTTCTTCATGGCCTGCGAATTGCCTTTGAAGCGAAAGTGTTGCGCCGTCATCAACATTTTGCCAGCCCGATCCCGCGCAGCGATCATATCACGAATGGCTTCTGGTGTCGGCGCCAACGGTTTCTCGCAGATCACATGCTTACCAGCCTCCAGCGCGGCAATCGTCAATGGGGCGTGCGACATATTAGGCGTGCAAACGTCGATAATATCGATGTCTGGATCCGTAAATAAGTCGGCTGGATTGGATACCAATTTCGTGACCCCATGCATTTTGCCCCAATCTTGCAAAACGGGCTGATTCAGATCACAGCCAGCCACCACTTCGGCATCGGTCGAAGCGGCCCAACCAGGCATATGGGTTTTAGCAATGCCACCGACACCGATGACCCCCACTTTTAACGTTTTAGGCACAAATTTTCTCCTGTGGTTCAAGGTAAGAATTTATCATAACGCAAGCCCAAATCAAGCGCTAGCGGTTGAACTTACGATCCGTTAGCCCTCGATTTGGGCCTGCGTCATTTACAGCTTGCCAAGTATGAAACTATGGAAAATTGTTGTCAAATTTGTTGGCACTGCTCGTGCAGCTAACGAGCTACTTCGGCCAAGAATTCGCGCACGGTACGCACATAGGGCTCAAATTGCTCACGGCGGATATTGTGACCAGCACCGGCAATGTGCGCCATCCGAATGTTGGGATTTAGCGCAACCGCAGACCGAGCCGTTGCGGGTGACACCACCGCCCCCAACGCAACATCCGCCGTGACCAAAAGCGCTGGACAATTGATTTTCGCCACAAATTCCCACCACGGCTTTGACAATTCGCTCGCATAATTAAGCGCATTGGGTGAAACTTGCTGTTTGGCGGTGGCCCAGCCCTCAAATTCAGCCGCCGACCAGGCTGGCCGATCTTTGCGCCCCTCCTCGATCAATTCCGCGCGGGTTAAGCCATGTTGGGCCATTACCCTGGCGCGCCACGCTTCGGCGAAGGCGGTTGCTTGTTCGGGCGTCGCCTTTTCCGCCTGCGAACGCCAAGGTGGGTCTTCCAACACAATCGCGCTGACCAAATCTGGGTAATGGGCAGCCAGATAGGCACTCGTGGCCGCACCCATCGAATGGCCGATCATGGCCGGCTTTGACAAGTGGAGTGCGGCGATCACGCCCACATAATCGGCGGCATGGTCGGCACCGGTGTAGCCAGCATCGGGTGCATCTGACTGGCCGTGGCCGCGCGCATCCACCATGATACAGTCATAAGCTTGTTCTAAGCGCTGCACCAACGGCGTCCAACAAAGACTATTGTCAGTTAAACCGTGAGCCAGCACCAGTGGCGGTTTGGCGCCGCCGGTGCGGAGATAATGAATTTTAATACCATTGGCGATCACATCGCCGCTCAACCAATCGCTCATTGCGGATTTCCTTATCGGTTTGATTGATCCTCAAATTTCAAATTAGGCCATTCCAAATTAACAAGCAGGACTTACGCAAAGCCGCAAAGAAAAACTGATAAGCTTTGTAAACTTTGCGCTCTTTGCGGCTTCTGGATGCGCTTCTCTCTAGTTTGCCTAAGTCCTATAAGTATACCGGTTGGGCCTATTGCGCCCAGAAGGCACCCGCCTGACCGGACGTTCGGCGGTCTTCGGCAAGCGTTCGACTGAGCGTTCGACTGAGCGCTCACGCCGAAGTCTCACGCCGAAGTCTTGTCGAACGGCAGTCGAGTCGTGGGGCCTTTTCCTCCTGTCTGGCGTCGACCTGAGCTCTGCCGAAGGTCTCGATCCCTGGATTGTTATTGATGGCTTGGATTGACCCTGGCATTACGTGGCTGAATCAGCATTCGCCAACGCCTGCGCCAGGGTGGCAACGATCTGAGCCAAGGTAGGCGGCGCAGCGCGGTCTTCCGGCGTGCGCTCGGCGAGTTCGGTCTGGCCCACCAAACGGTACATATCGGCGGCACCGGCCAAGATCTGGGGCGTCAACCCAACCTGGGCAAAAGTCTGGGCAATCGCTTCCATCTCGCCCACCCAACGGCGCGCCTTGGGCGGCATACCGGGCACCTGGCGCCTGAGCAAATCATAAAGCAACGGTTGGCTGCCCTGAAGTTCCTGGTCAAGCGCTGGGCCAACACCCAATCGCTGCGCAGCCGTCAATAGTTCCGTGCCCAAGGCCGTCAAGCCCTTGGTCAGTGCAGCATAGCACATTTTGAGCGCCGACGCCTGGCCGCTCTCGCCGCCCAACGGAATGATCTCCAGGCCAAAGGCATTGAGCGCAGCAAACTCGGTGAGGCCTGGGCCAGAGGCATAAAAGCGCGTGGCACCGGGTTTACGCGGCGGCGGGCCAATGATTGAGGCGTCCGCAAAACGTCCACCCGCCGCCAGGATAATCGCTTCAATCTGGCGCACGGTTTGCGGCGCGATTGCGTTACAATCAACATACAGCAGCGCCGCTCCGCTTTGGGTAAGCGCCTGCGCCACCAATTGCGCGACGGATATTGCTTCCGCAGGCACCAGAATCGACAGAATGATGTCGGCTTCGCTGACCAAGCTTGGCAAGCCGCCCACATCTTCAATGCCGGCTTGCGCAGCCAAGGCGCGGGTGCGTTCACTGCGTTCTTGCAGGCTGGCGATCACGCGTAGACCCTGCGTGCGCAATACCTGCCCAACGGCCTGCCCCATGTCGCCAGGGCTGATAATGCCTACGGTTTCAAGTTTTGTCGTCATGCTGTATTCTCCCAGGAAGTCTACCTGTCATCATGCCAGTATTTATTCCCC
>JBBREZ010000451.1:0-5812 GCA_038225095.1 Caldilineales bacterium | reverse complement strand
GTGATCCGGCTACTGCGCGATGCCAGACAAGGTGGTACACTGCATGACGCGTTGGGTAGCCAGGCCCGCCGTTTTGTCGCCGCCCATTATGATTGGGCACACATTATACCGCGGCTGGAAGCGACCTATACAGACGCGCTGCATTAATCACTCATGTTACGCAGCACGCATGTAGGATGGGTCAGCCGCTCCACCTGAGCCTTCAACCAGTGAGCACTGTGCGGCTGACCCATCCTACACCACTGTGACAGGAGATTAGAGGTTGCCTCGCCAATCTCCAATCTCTAATCTCATAGAACATATTCGTTTATGACGCTCATGCGTACATACAGGGAAGCACTGGCAAACCGATGCATAGAGAGTGGGTTCATTGCCAGCCCGCTTTACAACCAACAGGAGGGAAAATAATGCAAAATAGTCGAGCGGTACGGGTTGGGATTATTGGCACAGGCTGGGCCGAGCGGATACAAATTCCCATGTTTCGCCTAGGTGGGCTGACCGTGCAGGCGATCTGCTCCGGCAACCCAGATAACGCACAACGGGCGGCGCAAAATTTGAATATTCCCGAAGTCTATCCAAATTGGCAAGCGATGTTAGCTGCGGACAGCGTTAATTTGGTCAGCATTGTCACACCGCCCCACTTGCACCGGGAAATCGCCGTGGCCGCGTTGCAGGCCGGCAAACATGTGATCTGCGAAAAACCAACCGCGCTCAATTTGGCCGAAGCCGAGGCGATGTTAGCGGGTGCGCAGGCCGCGCCCGGCCAACTCGCGATCATTGACCACGAATTGCGCTTCCATCCAACTCGGTTGCATTTACGCCGGCTGCTCAGGGAAGGCTATGTGGGCAGCGTCTTGCTGGTCAATATTAGCGTGCTGAACGGCAATCGTCTCGACCCAGATTTACCGTGGAGTTGGTGGAGTGATGCCGAACAAGGTGGCGGCATGTTGGGCGCGGTCGGCAGCCACATGATCGACCAATGTCGCTGGCTGGTGGGGCGCATCGACACGTTAAGCGCGCAACTCCAAACCGGCCATTTCTATCGCAAAGATGCCGCCACCGGTCTCCAGCGCCAGGTGACAGCCGACGATCACGCGCAGATCATGGTGCGCTTTGCCAATGGCGCGCAGGGTTCGATCACAGTCAGTGGGTTAACGCCGGGTGAGGCGCGTTCTGAGGTGATGATTATCGGCACGCAGGGTGCGCTTAAACTGGATAGCCAGAACCAGCTTTGGGGTGCACAGGGCGGCGATTTCCACAAAGGCAACTGGCAACCGATCCAAAGCGAGCCGCTCGCGTCGGCGTTGCCAGATGAGGCCAAGCTTAACCCTTTTGCCGTGGGCAGCTACTATCTAGCGCAGGCCCTGGCGCAAGCGCTGCCACAGGGTGAATCTGTCTTACCCGACGCCGCGAGTTTTTATGATGGCTTGGCCGTGCAACGGGCGGTCGATGCGGCGCGCCAAAGCCATGCGGAGAAGAGTTGGGTCCGGCTCTAAGCATAAAAAGGAAAGTGAGGATGGCCATTGCAGCAGCAACACAACGAAGCCTAGACCGGGCGCTTTAGCTGGCGGTATTGCCGCTCACTTGGCAGATCACTGACCCCAGCTCAGGCGTTCTTCAATCCAATCGTGATCGCCACCAGCATAACCTTGTTCTAAATCAAAGAGCTTATGCGTTTCGCTGCCGTCACTGCGCATGATGTAGATTGACCATTGCTTGTCGCGGTCAGTGGCAAAGGCGATATAGTTGCCATCGGGAGAAGCGGTGGCGAGGCCGTTATGACCGGCGGTTTGGGTCAATTGTTGCACAGTGTTACCATTTGGATTGATCAGATAGACATTCCAATGGCCGTCGCGATTGGACATGACCAGCACTTGCGCCCCGAAATTGTCCGTGGGCAAATCACCCGGCCAACTAGTCATACTCACCGGTTTGCCACCACTGGTATCTACAACATACAGACCGCAAGAGCTGCCATTTTCCCACACATTACAGCCGTTATACGCAATTCGCCCATCACCCAGAAAGACGGGGTAGCGGCCCAACAATTCCCAGGCATCATAACGCATCGGCGCGACCGTGTGACCGAACTCCGTATCAGGCAGTAAATAAATGCGATAGCGGCCATTGCCCACCAAATCGGAATCATACACAATCGCCCTGCCCGAAGGCGCCCAATGCGGACGACTATCCTGGGCATAAATGCCAATCGACTGTGGACCTTCGCCGCCTGGCCCCATCTGCACAAGATTATCGACATTGCCCCCTTCACTGTTGGCCGCTAACATGTTCGTGGGGCTGAAATCCGGCTGACGCTTATCGGGGATTTGCGGCCAACTTACGCCGGTCGTGAGATTGTAAATGCGCACGTCGTAACGGTCTGTATGCGGATTCCACACCGAATAAGCAATACGACCAGTTGGTTTGCCCGCCACGGCCACTGCCGGCGCAACGGTCGCTTCGACCGCAGGCATAAGCGTCTCAGTAGCCAGCGCAGTGGGAATTTCGGTGTCCGCAGGCAATGCGGTCGCCGTGGGTGGCGTCACGATCACTACAGTGGGCAGCACTAGGATTGGGGCAGGCGTATCGACAAAAGCGACGCTCTGCAATTTTTGGTTGGCAACACCGGTGGCCGGAGCCCCAATCTGGGCTTGGGCATTGCCAGGCGTATGAATTGCCGTTGGCGTTGCGGCGGCCCCGGTATTCGTGGGGTTGGCGGCAATCGCGGGCAGTTTCGGATCATTCTGTTCAATTAAAATGTCCAAAAAGGTTGACCGGGCTTGCACGATCGCAATCAAAAAGAGCGCGACGAGGGTGGTTAGAAGGGCGCCAGCGAACATAGAAATAATTGGTCGTTCCAGCCAAGTGGATCTTTTGACACGCGTTCTAAGCAATGTAGGCACCGTGGCAACATCTGCCGTGGCAGCTGGCACGCTTTCCCCAGTTAGTGGCGCTGGAATTGCGCGAGACGCGTCTAGCGCGGCCTTATGTTCCACTGGAATGGTGGCAACCGTGGCTTTGGTTTGCCCTAACGCCTGGGCAAAGGCAGACGCAGTAGGATGGCGCAAGCTTGCTTGTTTGGAAAGCGCTTGGTGAACGGCATAGGCCGCGCCAAGAGGGATGGCCGGGTTAAAACTTTCGACGCGCGGTGGTGGGTCTTCTATGATTTTGCGCAACAATACCAGTGGATTGTCGGCCTCGAACGGCAACCGACCCGTCAACATCAGATAGGTGAGCACGCCCAGGCTATAGATATCGGTGTGGGCATCGACAGGCTGATCGCCACGCGCCTGTTCGGGCGCCATAAAGGCCAGCGAGCCGACATGGTAGTTACTCGGCACCATCCCAAGCGGCGGGTTGCCCCGGCTAAAGTCGCCAATTTTGACCTTGCCCTGGTCGGCAAACAAAATGTTGTGAGCATTCAGGTTACGGTGCGTATACTGCTGGTGGTGAGCATAGTCGAGACCCGCCGCAATCTGCTCGACAATCGCCATCGTCATCTCGTAGGGCAGTGCGCCACCTTGCGTTTTAATCAGATCGGCCAATGTGCCGGCGGGCATTAGTTCTTGGGCAATATAATTGAAGCCATCCGCATGGCCAGCATCAAACACCGGCACGATGTTGGGATGTTGCAAGCGCATAGCGTCGCGGCCTTCGGAAACAAAATAGCGAATGAAGGCTAGATTATGCGCAAAGTAGGCGGGCAACACTTTGAGGGCAACCGGACGTTGATAGATCGTATCGGTGGCGCGGTAGACGATGGCGATGTCGCCGCGTCCGATCTCTTCAACGATCTGGTAAGGGCCAATTTGCTGTGGGGTTTCTTCCATCACCGTCGTTGCTCTCTGTCAGTGCTTTCTTTGGCTGCTTTTCAAGAATATCTTACTACAGTAAGGGGGAGTGAGCAAATAGATCGGAATTGACAATCAGCATTTGCACTTATATACTTTGAAACGCAAGGAGAGATAATTATGCTCAAACGCACAAGAGTAAAACGAATGCATCGGCCAGCGCTTTTCAAGCCTACGGCGGAATAGAGAATCACCATCGATGATATTCTCGGCGAAATCATCAATATCGAAATCATTGCCAAAGGTAATGGCGTGGATATTCGCCAGCTACTCAACCGACGCCACGGGCGCGGCAATTGGCGTAAGCTCAAAGGGTTGGCTGCGGTGAAATATCCGGACGGCTCGATCTGGTGGGTCGAAGTTCATTGGTTTGAAGCACATGGCATTGGGCGCAGAGATTTAAAGGATAAGCTAAAGATCAGGAGATTAACATGAAATATGTTCGTTGCATCAACAATCGCAAATATTTATATTTTCCAGAAGAACCACATAGCGAAAATGATACCGTGCTGGGCCTGGAGATCGGCCAGGTTTACAAACTGGCACCACCGGCACCCAATGACCAACCTGACGATCTGCGGGTGATCGATGACACGGGCGAAGATTACCTATACCCGGCGGCATACTTCGAGCCGTTCACGCCAGGTGACGAAAAAGCCGCGGGCGTCACTGTCTACCTAAATCCGTATGTCAGAGGCATCCTGCACGCCGAAGCCATCGCCGCCAAAAAACCGGTGAGCGCGCTGGTGCGTGAATGGATTGACGAACGGCTGGATTTGTCGACCGAGACAACACCCCCGTGACGGTTCGGCATAAGATCAGCACGAGACTTAATTGTAGATTTTCTTTATCGTATTTTGGCTATTTCCTCGGTAACGACTTTACATAGGCATAGAGCACAGTCATCCCGCCAGGACTGATCGCTGATGGGCCAAAAATATGATCGTTACCCTGACCGCCACCGGTGCGCAGAAAATTGTCGAATTGCTCCGCAGAGAGCGCTGTCCCCGCAATCGTTTTTGTCGTTTTACCCGCCACGCCTTCGCCTTTTTCACCGTGACAGCCATTGCATTTATTCTTGGCATAGCTGCGGGCGCCGCGGGCCAAATCGTCGGCGCTGGCCTGCACCGCTTGAGGGGCCGTTACAGGCTGAGTCTTAGTGATTCCCATTGTTTTTGTGACCGATTGATTAGCAACGGCTGTGAACTGGGCCGGTGGCATCGTTGCTACAACTGGTTGATCCGAATTAGCAGCGGAAGAATTCGTGGAGCCAGCAGACGATGCGGCATTGTTGCCACCACAGGCAGTCAGTGATAACAGCGATATAAAAATAGCGATAATGAAAATCTGGGGTAGACAAATTTTGGATTTCATAAGCCTCATCAATAGTGAATTGTGAATGCTGGGAAGAGATGTTGACTTCCATTGACAATGAATTACTCAATGAATTTTGGATCCAAGGCATCGCGCAGACCATCGCCAACAAAAGAAAAACCTAACATCAATAAGGCAATAGCCAATGTGGGGAAGAGCGCTAGATGCCAATAGACCTTAGCATAGGCGCCGCTGATCCCCACCATTTTACCCCAACTGGCAATTGGATCATTGATCCCAATGCCTAAAAAGCTGAGACCCGCCTCGCCAAAAATCGCACCGGGGATCCCAAAACTCACCGCCACTAGCAAGGGTGAAAGCGCATTCGGGATCAGGTGGCGAAAAATAATGTGGTTGCTGGTTGAGCCGAGTGAGCGCGCCGCTTCGACATATTCTTTTTCACGCAACGAGAGCACTTGCCCACGAACCAAGCGCGCAATGCCAATCCAACTGGTGATGCTAAGCGCCAGGATGACTTTCCCAAACCCGCCACCCCAGTCCGATACGATCGAGATCGCCATCACATCGCCAGGGAAATCGGTCGTCACTTCAATCACACGTGCATCGACAAAGTCCACTATGCCCCC
>JBBREZ010000450.1:0-5817 GCA_038225095.1 Caldilineales bacterium | reverse complement strand
ATTGTATCAAAGTATTCTACTATCCGATACCCCCTCTCTCACTTGTGGGTAAAGGTAAGTGGTAAGGGAGGGAGCCGTCACGGGACAGAACATATCGGTTCGTCTATCCCTGATCAGTTCCCTCCCTTACCAGGGGAGGGTTAGGGTGGGGTTCCTAATCGTTACAAAAAACATGGAGAAATTATGAATTCGAATCAAGCTGAAATTGTTCAACGTTATTTCGATCAGGTCTGGAGCGCTGGCGATCTGACTGTGCAAGCCGAACTGATTGCGCCCACTTACACTGGCTATTGGCTGATCGCTGGCATGCCCGTGCGCGAAGGGCTAACTGGTCATCGGGCCTGGCTGCAAAATATTCGCAGCGCAATGCCCGATGTGCGCTACCAGATCGATGATCTGGTGATTGCCGAGCACAAAGCCGTGGCGCGGGTTACGCTGAGCGGTACACACACGGGGCCGATGGCCGGTCGTACGCCTTCGGGCAAACCGGCTACGGCGGAGCAGATCTTTATCTTTCATCTGGCCGATGGACAGATTCAGCAGGAATGGATCAGCTTTGATCGGACAAGTTTTATGAAGCAGTTGGCATAAAAGAAATTGGACGCGGATTTGCGCGGAGCAATGCGGATTTAATCACGCACGGACGTAGCAATCCGTTGCAACGGGTTTGACATACCAGAGGGTGAATGAATTCACCCTGCTTTTGACATTCGCGTGGATCCGCGTCCAGCGTCCCACGTTGCGCTACTTTCCTTGAAAGCGTTGACGATATTGGGTTGGCGTTTCGCCTGTAAAACTTTTAAAGGCCTTGTTAAAGGCGCTAATGCTGGCGAAACCGGTGGCAAATGCCGTGTCGATCACTTTTGCATCATTGGCCGCAAGCAATTCCATCGCCCGGATCATACGGGCGCGCTGTAAGAATTGGCGCCAGGTCATATTCGTTTCTTCGGCAAAACGGCGAGCCAGCGTGCGTGCGGAGACGGCCGCGCGGTTGGCCACATCGGTAAAGTTCGGCTCGGCGGCCATGTGCTCCACTGTATATTCCAGCGCACGTTTGAGTTCGTCGGAGCGGGCGCGGGGCAGCCAGAATTGATCGGCAGTGGCCGCCAATTCGCGGCAGATTTCGGCTAAGGTCAGGAAAAATTGATCCGCTACCTTGTCTTGCGGGTCACGGTCCGCCCCCCAACGCATGGCATAACGAATCATCTCGCGGGCCAGCGGTGAAATGGCGAAAATCCGACAATCAAACACGGGCGCTGGGATACTACCCTTAGCAAACAGGACGGAACTGCTCGTCACTGGGGCCTGGATCGTGACGCGAATGGGGACATCGGCGGCAATCCACGCCGCGCGTTGGGGCGGTAACAGCCATTGAGTCTGCGCGACTTCGAGGCGGAAAGCGCCGGTGGCGGCATAAAGCAAATAGTGGCTGGGAAACGTGAGCCAACTATCATCCAGTGAAGTGAAGGCCCGATAAAATCCATACGCACCCGGCTGATTGTTCACGATTTCGTCTGCTGCCATGCTTACACGCTCATCTCTGATCGATCTTCGTGCGATGATAAGGTCAAGTAAAATAGCAACCCGGCCAACGTAAATCCATCACGAATGACATAAAGCTTGCGCGCCGCATCCTTCTGTAGCCGACTGCCTGATCGCCTCTGAACATCGCTCGCCATCGTTGGTGACACAGTCTTCAAACCGCAAACATCCACACTGGAGCAGGGCTTCCAGGATCGACTTCATCCGGTGCGCACGCTCAATTAAGGCGTCTACCTCACCGAGTTTTTGAGTGGCCAATGGGCGCCAACGATCGCCCACTGTCACATCGGCGGCAAAACCGTAAAAGAGCGTCTGGATCTCGGCCACGGTAAAACTGGCCTGCTGCGCTAACTGAATTACTTTCAATCTCGCCACGATGCTCGGATCATAGCGGCGTTGGCCGTTCATTCGCCTGGGTGTTGGGAGGAGACCGATGCTTTCATAATAACGCAGCGCCGACGGTCGGATGCCCGCTTGCTTTGCGGCTACTCCAATGGTTAATTCTGTCATGGTTAATTTCCCTACTTGACTTAAAGTATACTTTAAATGATACACTCGTCTAAGGTTCCGTGCAAACGCTACCTAATAGATAAAACAAATAAAAGTCATACAAAACCGTAGGGGCGCTGCTTGCTGCGTCTTGTGGTTTACATAACAGGCGCAGCCAGCACGGGAACCCCCTGGGTGCCTACGGCATAGATGAAGTTTAAATGGTTTGTCTATAAGCTGCTCAGGCAGCGTTACCCAACATAAATATGAGTGGCGTTGAGAAAGGAATAAACCTATGAATCGACCGCTTGACCACGAGCCCGCCATCGCCTGCGATTTGACGGCGATTGATGCCGAACATCGTGACGCCCATTTGACGCAAGCCGCCTACCTCTTGCAGCAAGTGGCCCAAGAGATCCAGGAACTCTCTGACGGCTATGCTTTCCGCTTTGCGCCAGACGACTATTCGCAAGTTGTTGCGTTTATTGCCAATGAGCGTCTGTGTTGCCCATTTTTTACTTTCGTGCTCGAAGTTCCATCTGCACAGCAGCCACTTTGGTTGCGGATTACCGGACAGGCGGGTGTGAAAGAATTTTTCCAGGCTGCGTTGATCCGCAGCTAGTCATTGACTATGTGTTGAATAATGACTAACGGTTGAATATTGTCTGTTGAATGAGCAGTCGCGTCGCATCCGACGCACCCATGAATAGGAGAATTTTACGATGAAACAATTACAAGCCTGCCTGCCCGCCTTTAACTGGAAGACGCTTGCCATTGTGGGGACAGTGTTGGTGGGGCTGATCGTGTGTGGTGTGCCTGCGGCGCTTATCAGTGGCAGCGTACCCCTTCTGCTCGTCGCCTGTCTGTTACCCTGTTTGCTGCCACTAATTCTACTTAAAAATAAGCGGCAACCTCAGATCACGCCACCGCTCGTTGATGAGCACGATCCAGCCACATCAATCTGACTTAGGGTCGTGGCATCCATAGAATAACACCGGTGCCGATCAGCGCGATCCCGACGCCCACCCAATCCCAGCGATCGGGTGGGCTTCCATCGATCAGCCAACCCCACAATAGGGCGCCGAGAATGAAAATGCCCCCATACGCAGCGAAGGCTCGGCCAAAGCTAAACGTTTGGGCGGTTTGAATGAGACCATACACAAAGAGCGCCGCCAGCCCAAGCAGGGCAAAGAATGGCGGTTTGCCACCGCGTTGCCACTGCCAAATTAGATAAGCGCCGCTCAGTTCCGTCCCTGCGGCCAGGACAAACAAGCCGAGCGTTTTAAGGATGATAAGCATGATTGCCTTTCCATCACGAAGGGTGTTTATATTTGGTTTACCTACTTTTCAATCTGCACTTTGCCACAGGCAACTTTGTTCGCTAGCGGCTGCCCTTTGCCGTCCATCACGCCAATCAGTACCGGATATTCACCGTTGGGCGTGATTGGATTGAGATTAATGTCTACTTCGTCGCGCACAATGTCGCCGTTGGCCCAACTGTGGGTCGGCCAGCGGCGCAGCGCTTCATTGGCCCGATAGAGCCGGTCGCCCCATACGCCTTCGGGGCCAATCATCTGGGCGGTGGCGATGTAATTATCACGGATCGCGCCGGTTGCCTGCCACCACAAACGGACGTGGATCCAGCCACTGGGTGGGTGCATCTGTTCGTCGTGGGCGGCAAGCTGGGTGGTCAACAGTTCACAGGCGGCGAGCGTTAGGCCGGGCGCCAATTCAGTTGCTGATTTGACGGCGGCTGGCGATAAGGCTGGCAACTGTGTAAAGTGACTTTGCAGCGCATAGCCGCTCAGCTTGATGCCGGTGGGAAATTGCTCGGTGATCAGCGCGAAATTTTGGTTGAGCCACTGTTCAACGAGGCGCTGACCATCGACGCCGTCCAGATGGCTTTGCGTGAGCCAGAGCGTCTGCGCACCCGTCTTGACAATCCCTTGCAATGGCGGCGCGATCACCTTGTCTACTTGGTCGGAGGTTAACGTGCCGCCGAAAGGAAAGTAGACCGGCAGTTGTTCAAAGTTGAAAGTCTGGCGCAAATACCATTCAAGCGCTTCATGTGTATAGTCCACATGCGCAACGACCGCTGCCGGCAAGCCAACACTGCTGCGCTGATAACTGGTGATATACTGGCTGGCCGCCCGCCAATTTTCGCGATACAAGGCAGGCGTCCACAGAGGGGGCAACGCGGCGGTCAGGAGCACTAGCACTAGCGCGCCGCTCACCCAACCAATCACACGCCACCGTTGCCCCAATCCGACAATACCCCGTGCAATCGCCCACAGCGCAAATGGCGCGACAAAAATGAAATATCGATCCTCGGCAAAGATCGTATTGTCGCGGCTTAAAAGTAAATTGCCGGTCAACAGTGGGATGCCGATCCACAATGCCAACCAGCGTCGAGCAAACCCAGGCTGCTTGTTTACTCCATTAAAAACCTCAGGTAAAAGGATCCCAGCCAGCAAGAAGATGCCCAGGATCGCTAGCGTACTGTTCGTTAATGGGTTAGACCAATCCACGCGCCACAACGTGAAGATGCGCAGCAAACGCCATAAATTAGGGCCGAAATTGGCAAACGCACGGCCCGGCGTGCTTTCGTTGCCGGTCGCGAGCAAAGCATTGTACGCCAGCGGCAGAAAGAGCAAGCCGGTGATGGCGAGCGCGATCACCCCTTCGCCAAAGCGTTGCCAATTTGGTGTATTTATTCGGGTGAATCTAGAGAGTAATGTCAATGCCAACAAGGTTAATCCGGCGGCAGGCAACACAAAGGCGCTAAATAGATAACTGTACAGTGCGACTTCCATCACAATAGTGAAACTTAACCACCACCCTACTCGATGTAAACGTTTTTCTGCCTGCCAGGCGCGCACTAGAAAATAACTTGCCCACACGATGCCCGTTGTTGCGGGTTGGAACATGCGCAATTCCTGGCTGTACCAGATAAGCACCGGGCTAAGCGCAACGAGTAACCCGGCCAATAGACTGGTGGCGCGATTGCCGGGTGCTTGCTGGACGTGGCGGACCAGCAGCAGCATGCCCCATACTGTCAGTACGCCCAACAAACTGCCAAAAGCGCGCAAGGCTACGTCACTGTGCGCCAGCCCAATTAGACCGATCAATGTTTGCCAGAAATGGAGCGCAATATAATAAAGGGGCGGATGTTTTTCTTCTATCAGCGGAAAAGTCTTGCGCCAGATGAAAGCCGGATCTGTACCGGCCCACCGCAAGCTGACCGCCTCATCGAACCAGATGCTGTGGTAATTGAGCCGCCAGAAGCGCGTGAGCAGGGCGATGAGGAGGACGATTAATTCGGGAATAGCTGTCGATAGCCGAGATTGGAGGGTGGTTGCCGCACGTGTGAATTTTGATGGAGAAAATTGCCTGTCAATGGCAAAAAAATGCCTCCTATCATTTCCAGGCGTATGAGGAGCAGTGTTTTGCATTGCGATTCAGGCTTTTGCCTTTTGCAAAGAGGCGACAGTGCGTCGCTCCAGGTTAGTGGGGTATACGTACCCCAAATCAGCGACAATATCAAGTACTACAGTAACTGCTAAACCACCCACCTAACCCTCGCCTAGGCAGGGAGGTAATCATGAAGGGAAGGACGATAGATTCTCTTCTGGTCACCAATCATTGTCATTCCCGTGACAATCCCCTCCCAGTTTTGAGACGCGGGTGGGATTAGCAGTTCCGTACTATTTTTTGAAACAGGGCAATTGTCTTGAACCTTACCGCTTGATTCACTGCTTGTCCTATCCACTAGATCAAAGGCTCACT
>JBBREZ010000449.1:0-5822 GCA_038225095.1 Caldilineales bacterium | reverse complement strand
GCCTTGACCTTGTCGGCGGTCGCCAGGTCCATCGTACCGGCGGCATCCTCTGTCAGCCGTGCCGCCAGGATCGCGCCCGCTGAGCCTGCGCCGATGATAATGGTGTTGTAATGCATGGTCACGCCTCCATTCTTTAACCTTCCAAATAATCAGACAGTAGCGAAAACCTAATGTCTGATTATTCATTAGCGAGAGAATTGTCTTCTGATAGCACTATATCGAATTTTGTACAAAGTCGAGCGAAGAAAGTGGCGAAAAAGTCGAGCAGCATGGTACCCGTGATCAACGGTGTACTGAAGACAAACTTTAACCCGGCAATCGCGTCTGTAAAAGTAGGACGCCCCATCAATTTGGTCGGCACTGTATTGGCGCGCATCAACAGCGCAGCCGTAACCACGGCGAGAAACGAGGCGGCATCAATCCAATAAATGGTGTCGAGGCCACCCCAGGCAATCAGCAGACCGGCCACTGAAGGGCCAACCACGGTGGCTAATTGCCAGGCAATGATGTTCAAACTCAGGGCATTGGTCAGCACAGCGGGCGGCACCAAGCTGGGAATGAGGGCCTGACGGGCGGGCATCTCAAACGAACCGGCGATGGCGGCGACGATCACCATCCCATAGATTAACCAGATCGAGACAAAATTGAAATGGGTCGCCAATGCCAATACAACCGAAGCCACCAGCGCGATCAGTGATGTGATCACCAACATGCGGCGGCGATCCGTGCGGTCGGCCACCAGCCCACTCAGCGGCGCACCAGCCACCAGTGCAATCACGCGCGCCAACCCGATCAGACCCAACGCCAGCGCCGGGTCAATTCGCCCACTCATTTTGGCTAACTGATAGATCTGCCAGTTGACGGCCACAATACGCATCTGCGAACCAGCAATCGAGACCAGTTGACCCATCCAGAGGAGGCGAAAGTCCCGATAACGGAGGGCGGTCAAAGCGGCAAGGCGGCCAGCGAGGGGTTCCGACGCGGAAGGCTTTGAGTTCATTACAATAAAGCTCCAATGCTTCAAAGATTTTCGTGCTTAAGCGCTTGCGAAATTCACTGGTATTATTTTAAAACGATTCGCTGAATTTGGGTAGTCAGTCAAATGGTTGCCCTGTGGCTTGTCTTTATCGTACGAATCCCCTAGAATCAATTGTAGAGCAGCGTCAGTTCCGATCTGATGTGCGCGTAATGTGAGTAAGTCATGTTACGCAGCCCACCAGTGGTAGGGCCACGATAGTTCGTGGCTGTACGGACGAGGTCTGCGTAACATCAGTGAGTAAGGTAAGTATAAAAATTCTAGTGAAGGATTAAATTCATCATGTTCAACCGCAGACGCGCACCAATTCGGCGAGCGCAAGATGCATCGGATACAACCCCTAATACGCCGGTCAATTGGCGACGGTTGCTTGGTTACCTGCGCCCGTACAAAGCCCGGATGGCGCTGGCGATTGCCGCGTTGGCGGTGACCAGCGCAATGAGCTTGGCTTTTCCGCTTGTGATTGTGCGCCTGCTCGACTCGGTGCTCAAGCAGCACGACCAACGGCAACTGAATACGCTGACGCTGGCCCTGGTTGGGCTCTTTTTCCTACAAGCGGCTTTCACTTTCTTCCAGAGTTATAGTTTGAACTATGTCGGTGAATGGATCATTGTCGATTTGCGGACCGAGCTCTACAAGCACTTGCAATTTCTCTCGCTAGAATTTTATGCGAATCGGCGCGTCGGCGAGATTATCTCGCGCATTTCCAGCGATGTGACTCAGGTTCGCTCTGTGCTCACGAACAATATCACCCAGTTACTCAGCAGCATCGTGTTGTTAATTGGCTCTGTGATTATTATCTTCTATCTCAACCCGCGTTTGGTTGGCTTTGTGCTCATTTTGGCCCTGGTCGTGGTAGGGGTGGCCGTGGTCTTTGGCCGCTCCTTCCAGGGGTTGAGCACTAAGGTGCAAGATGAATTGGCCAACGCTACCGTGGCGGTGGAAGAAGGTTTGCAAGGGATTCGAGTGGTCAAGAGCTTTGCGCGCGAAGGCTACGAAGTCAATCGGTATAATACGGCCATTCAGCGTACCTTGCGCGCATCGTTGCGGCTGGCGGTCTTTCGTTCGGCCTTCGGCGCGCTGATGGCTTTTCTCGGTTTTGGCGCGATTGGCGCTATTTTATGGTTCAGCGGGCGCGAGGTGCTCGCCGGTCGCTTAGAATTTTCGACGATCAGCGGCTTTCTGATCTATGCGATCACGATTGCAGCGAACCTCGCTTCGCTCTCCAATCTGTACGGGCAATTCCGTGAGGCAATGGGGGCGGTGCGGCGCGTCTTTGAGATTCTAGATACGCAGCCAAGTGTCGCCGATTTGCCCAATGCAACAATTTTGCCGCCGATTCAGGGCGCGATTACGTTTGCGGCCACCTCTTTTGGCTACGAGTCGAAAATTGCTGTCCTCGAAAACGTCGCCCTAGACATTCAGCCCGGCGAAATTATCGCGGTGGTGGGGCCAAGTGGCGCCGGTAAAACTACGCTCTTTAACCTGATCCCGCGCTTCTATGATCCAACGCAAGGCGCTGTGCTGATTGATGGCATTGATCTGCGCACGGTAACCCAGCATAGCCTGCGCGCTCAAATTGGCCTTGTCCCACAGGAGACCGTGCTCTTTGGCGGGACGATTCGCGAAAATATCGCCTATGGACGACTGGACGCCGACGAAGCCGCGATCATTGCGGCAGCCAAAGCGGCCCATGCGCACGATTTTATCATCGCGGCATCGCACGGCTATGATACTGTGGTCGGCGAGCGTGGGGTCAAATTGAGTGGCGGCCAGCGCCAACGGATTGCCATCGCGCGCGCCATTCTCAAGGACCCGCGCATCCTGCTCTTGGACGAGGCCACCAGCGCGCTCGACAGTGAATCGGAAGAACTGGTGCAGGACGCGCTCGACCGCTTGATGCAAGGCCGCACCTCCGTGATCATCGCCCACCGCCTCAGCACGATCAAAATTGCCCATCGCATTATTGTGCTGGATCACGGCCAGATTGTGGAACAGGGCACGCATGAGGCGTTGATGGCTGAGAATGGGCTGTACAGCCATCTCTACACCATGCAGTTTCGCGACAGCGACAGCGATTATAATTCGTCACGGCTAGAGGCTAATTAGCAAGAAAAGCAGTGACACAGAGCACACAGTGTAGACATAGAGGAAAAACGAACCATTACTTTAGAATTTTTCTTTGTGCGCTCTGTGTCACTTTTTCCTCTGCGCTCTCTGTGTAGCCGCTTTTTTATAATGTATGCGTAAGGTGGGTTATTGAGCAGAAGTTACTAATCTGGACTGGCATAATGCGCTTGGAAGGTTGCTTTACAAACCACGCCCTGTGCCTCTATAATAGGGCGGTGCCAAAAATTCACTAAAAACCCATAAAATTACTCAATTAAAACTCATAGTAGAGAGCAAGGAGGCTGTACGATGGCAGACAACCGAGGGGTGGTTTACATGAAACCGGGGCTGGTTGAAGTGCAAGACATCGACTATCCCAAATTAGCATTGGGCGCGCGTAAATGCGAGCACGGCGTGATCTTGAAGATCGTGGCTACCAATATTTGTGGCAGCGATCAACATATGGTCCGTGGCCGCACCACCGCAGAAGCTGGGTTGGTGCTCGGCCACGAAATTACGGGCGAGGTGATCGAGGCCGGTCGTGATGTTGAATTCGTCAAGGTGGGCGATCTTGTTTCGGTGCCCTTCAACATTGCCTGTGGCCGCTGTCGCAACTGCAGGGAAGGTAAAACGGGCATTTGTTTGAACGTGAATCCGGCCCGTCCTGGCGCGGCGTATGGCTACGTTGACATGGGCGGCTGGGTTGGTGGTCAAGCCGAATATGTGATGGTCCCCTATGCGGATTTTAATTTGTTGAAATTCCCTGACCGCGATCAAGCGCTAGAGAAGATCAAAGACCTGACTTTGCTGTCGGACATTTTCCCCACCGGCTATCATGGGGCGGTGACCGCAGGCGTTGGACCCGGCTCGATTGTCTATGTGGCCGGCGCGGGCCCGGTTGGTTTGGCTTGCGCGGCTTCTTGTCACCTGTTGGGCGCCGCTATTGTGATTGTCGGTGATCTGATCCCAGAACGCTTGGCACAAGCGCGCAGCTTTGGTTGTGAGACCATTGATCTGCGCCGCGATGCGACCTTGGCGCAACAAATTGAACAGATTATCGGCGTGCCAGAAGTCGATGCCGCGATTGACTGCGTGGGCTTTGAAGCGCGCGGCCACGGCGGCGCTGCCAGTGTGGAACGCCCGGCTGCCGTCTTGAACTCGATCATGGAAGTGACGCGCGCCGGCGGCTCTTTGGGCATCCCTGGCCTCTATGTGACGGGCGACCCCGGCGGCGTAGATGACAATGCCAAAATCGGCATGTTGGGCATCCGCATCGGGTTAGGTTGGGCCAAGTCCCACCATTTTACCACCGGCCAATGCCCGGTGATGAAGTACCATCGCCAATTGATGCAGTGCATTTTGCACGACAAAATTCAGATTGCCAAAGCCACCAATGTCACCGTCATTTCGCTTGAACAAGCCGCTAGTGGCTATAAGGACTTCGACGCCGGCGCGGCGAAGAAGTATGTGTTGGACCCGCACGGGATGGTTAAGTAAGACAAGGAGACAAGGGGACAAGGAAAAATAAAGTGTAGACAAAATCTCCTTGTCTCCCCCTCCCCTTATCTCTTAGTCCAGCTAGTACGTTCGTCTATCAATTAAAAACTTTGTGGGCGGAGCAGCTATCTCACTCCGCCCATCTGTTTTGATCCGAGGAGGATCGAATGAGCCAGAGAAAACAGAGTGGCCAAGCGCCGTTTGCCTTTGCCCATTGTGAAGATTTGCACAGTTTGCCCGCGAAAGCGCTGGCGGTGGAAGAGAAATTGCACGGTGGGTTTGCTGTGGACAAGCGCACCGGCTATGGTCAGGTCTATTACGGCATGCCCGGCTATGGCCTGTTGCGCATCAGCGCCGACCTGACGACACAAGATCTGATTGAACTGCCGCCAGACCTGACCTCAGTCAACTTTCACAGCACGAAGATTGGCGAGTTTGACGGCAAGATGCGCTTGTTCCTGGCTGCGAATAGCGATGCGATGGTGGTGGTGGCGACTCTGGAAGGTGATATCGATTTTATCTTGCCCAAGCCTGAGTTTGATCAATACTTAGCTGCCGAGACGCCCTTCCGACCAACCGACACGGTGCTGGACGGCCATCACCTCTTAGTCGCCGATGGCTATGGTGCCAACTACATCTCGACGGCGGATCTTTCAACGCGCCAATGGCAGAGTACTTTTGGCGGCAAAACAGAGAATAGCGAAGAGCTCGGAAAATTCGGGACGGCGCATGGCATGAATCGCACCCCGGCTGGTAATCAACTGGCGATTGCGGATCGACCGCACTCACGCTTCGAACTGACCAGCTTTGACGGCCACTTCACCGGATCGTACCCATTGCCGGCTGGCTCTCGCCCCTGTGGCATTGATTTTATGCAGCGCGGCAACCGTTGGGTTGCGGTGGTGGGCAGCCTGGATGACCCGATTAAAGGGCGACCGGCACCCATCTATATTTTGGATGCAAATACCTATGAAGTGCTCTCAACCATCCGACCTAAAGAAGATTTGGGGATCGAGCGCGCTGATCATATGCACAATGCGGTCTGGCACGAGCACAACGGCAAGCTGTTCCTGGTTTGTCAGAGTTGGAATCCCGGCTATTATTTTGCTCTGGAATTGCTGAGCTAAGCCGATCCAATTAGTTGCTGTCACTATAGCGTATTGATCATTTCATCTTTAAA
>JBBREZ010000448.1:0-5825 GCA_038225095.1 Caldilineales bacterium | reverse complement strand
GCAGAGCTACCGCAACCCCACCCGCGCCCAGTGGGCTCCCGCTCCCCTGGTAAGGGAGGGGACTGATCAGGGACAGACGAAGTGATACCTTCTAACCGACCAACGGCTCCCTCCCTTACCAGGGGAGGGCGGGGGTGGGGTTGCCTTGCGTAACATCAGCCTTACTAAAATAAAGAGTAGCCCCGATGTGAAGAAATCGGGGCTACTCTTTATTTATGATATACGCGCTGCTACTGACAAAATTGGAAGGTTGCGTCGATTAATTTCGGATGACCCTGTCTACCGGACACTGCCACGACGGAACAGGTTAACGATGGCGAGCAAAATGACGGCACCTAGTAACGAGACCAACAACGAAGCAATGCTGAAGTTGTTCTGATTGATCGTGCTTACGCCGAAGAGTGGGCTTAAAAACATACCTGCCAGGAACGCGCCAATGATGCCAACGATAATGTTGAGCAAAGGCCCTTGTTGCGAATCGGTGCGCATAATCATGCTGGCAATCCAGCCCAGTAGGGCGCCGAGGATGATCCAAATAATAAAGTTAATCACGTTTAATTCTCCTTTTGATGTTGAAAAAAGTTGTAGAAAGTTGTTAATCATCCGGTTGGTAACCAGAGAAGATTACTTGATAACGTTTAAGTAACGTGCAAAATTCATAGAAAGGCCCATTAAGAAGTGGGCAGCGAAGTCAGATACATTTGTGTGCTATGCAGGCAGCCGCTACCAAGCAGCAAACGTTCGATTTTTTCCATTCCAATCCGCATACGGGTCTTGATGGTGCCCAGTGGCGCTTGCATCTTCTCAGCGATCTCTTGTTGGCTCAACCCTTCAAAATAAGCCATTTCCAGACAAAGGCGTTGCTCGCTAGGGATGCGTTCGAGGGCTTTCTGAATCATTTCGCGCGTCCACCCTTGTTCAAATTCGTTCTCTAGACTTGTCTGGTAGGGTCCAATCGCCCATTCATAGGCTTCAATATCATTCGCCAAAATAGGCGATCGAGCCTTCTGACGGCGTAGTTGATCGAGCGCTTTGTTGCGAGCGATTTGGTGAAGCCAAGCGCTTCCGGCCCCTTTTGCGTTATATTGACTTGCCTTCTGCCAAACTTGCCAGAAAGTCTCTTGCAATAGCTCTTCTGCCACATTCTCGTCGCGTACAATACGGATTAGGATATTGTATATACTAGATGCATGGCGGTCGTACAACATTTCGAAGGCGCCAACCTCTTTTTGAACCACAGATTGCAAAAGTATCTCGTCGGAGTAATCAGGATAAGTTTCACTGGTTGCTGTCTGCATCTCTAGAACCTTTTAGATAATCTTACTTTAATGGGGCGTAAGCATCTTGAAACTTTGCGGTGAGACTTAGTTAATTGATGCGGGTCGTCATAGAGCTTAGCGTGATAGCAAAATACTTAGTGCTGCACGCTTGCCGAGGTGCGTATACACAAAGAATAACGGCTACTTCATGGCTTGCCTATAAGCCCACATCTGATCTATTTGTCAGTGTTTATCCTACAAAATAGGCGTAGGGCCAAAGTTGGGGCTGGATCTGGCAGCAAAGCAAACTTTAGTCATCACTTTGCATTAGTTCTACAACAGTAGAATTTAATTTTTCGAATTCAGTTGATTTATCGAAAAAGAAGTCCGCCCCTGCTCGATTGCATTCCAACCGATATCGAGCGGTTGAGTGATTGGTAAGCATGATCACCGTCACAAACGGCACTGAGCGCTTGAAAAGCTTTAAAACATCAATACCATTTCTGTCGCCAGCCATTTGAATGTCGAGAATAGCAATCTGAGGTTTATGTTGAACAAATAATTCAATTGCGGAAATTGCATCTGCCGCCTGAAGGATATTTTCTACGTTGATGATCTCAACCAACATATCCACAATAAGCTTGCGCACGGCAACTGCATCATCCATAATCAAAATACTTAAATGCTTCATTTACAGCCACCCATCGTAGTTCCGATTCAGGGGATTAGCTCACAGCAACTTTGTGATCTGTTTTTCGTACTTCTATAGTAGTTAGTTTTAAATACAGGGTATATAGGACGAAGGCGTCTAGCGCTGTCAGTTGTTATCCTACATAGGAAAGTGGGACTACTTTCTGCTCAGGCAATGTCGGCATAAATTCTGTTATATGCCATCGAATTGGTGCCCATTTAGCGAACGATTGTGCATCATTCCTACCGCGTTTTGAGCCTATGTAAATCAATGCTATGATAACGCATCCTAGCGTTGATTTTGCCCCCTTTATGAGCATATAATGGCTGAAACTTCAATTGATCTGTTACTAATCGATGATGACGATATTGATCGTGAGGCTGTGCGTCGTCTATTAATCCCTACCTATACGGTACGCGAAGCACCGACTGGTAAACTTGCGCTTAAGATGGCAAAAGCGCATGCGCCAGACTGTATCTTGCTTGATTATTGGCTACCGGATGTGGACAGTCTGCGCTTGCTCCCGGCTTTTGCCAAGGACTATATCCCCGTCATTGTGTTGACCGGGGAAGAGCGACCGGAAGTCATTGTCCAGGTGATGCAACAAGGCGCGCAGGATTATCTGGTCAAGCAACACATTTCCAAGTTGACGCTTGAACATGCCATCACCAACGCCATCGAGAAAATTGCCCTCAAACGCGACGTCGAAGAAAAAAATCGCCAGATGCGTGAACTAACTTCAGCCCTTACCCTAGCCGAACAACGCGAGCGGCGGCGCATTTCGCAAATCCTGCACGATGATGTGCAACATCTGTTATATGGCATTCAGATGCGCTCGCACATGATCGGCTTCGACGCACCAACCGATTCTGGGATTCAGGAACATCTGGAAACGCTCGATAACCTCGTGAAAACGGCCATTCGCACGATGCGCACCCTAACGGTGGAATTGAGCCCACCCGTGTTCGAAAATGAGGGCTTAGGGCCAGCTTTTCAGTGGCTTGCGAATCAAATGAAAGAGATCCATGATCTAAATGTTGAAGTCGAGATCTTCGATGAGTATCGGATGCCGGGCGACGATTTACGCTTGTTGATTTTTCAGTTGGCGCGCGAGTTGCTTTTCAACGTCGTTAAGCATGCGGGGATCAAGCATGCGAAGTTAACGATGTTTGAACAAAATAATCAGTGCATGATTTGTGTATCGGACGACGGGCTTGGCTTTGATCGCGAGAAGGTCATGAAGCAAATGGGGGTCAAAGGTAGCTTTGGCCTCTTCAGCATTCGGGAACGGCTGGCACTCTTCGGTGGACATCTTGAAATCGATTCACAAACGGGTGCAGGCGTCCGTGCGACGATCGTTGTGCCTAACGAGCCAACATTGTCAGCCTAAATGGCAAGCTTCAACCTCAATGGTAAACTAGAGTCTACAATGTCACGCATCTTTATTGTCGACGATCATCTACTCGTGCGCCAAGGTTATATCTTCCTAATTTGTCGCGAGCTCCGTATGGAAGTCTGTGGCGAGGCGGCATCGGGGCTGGAAGCCTTAGAGAAGATTCCAAACTGCGCCCCCGATGCCGTCGTAGTAGATATTTCTTTATCTGGCGACATGAACGGCATCCAACTGTTGAAGCAACTTCAACAGCTCTATGTCGACTTGCCGGTGCTCGTCGTCTCTGGGCATGATGAACGGATTTACGCCGAACGGCTCCTGCGCCTGGGCGCCCGTGGCTATGTCATGAAAGGTGATCCTGTCGCCTTCATGCAGGCCATTCGGCAGGTGGTACGTGGCGAAACCTACGCCAACTCACAAATGCACCAGTGAAGCCAGGATTGGCCGGCGTCCACGCGGTTACCCCGCCATCTTCTGCGCTGCCTCCCAGCCTAACATTGCTTTCTTGCGCGTTGGTCCCCAACGATACGCTTGGATCACCCCACTCTTGCGGATGACGCGATGGCACGGAATCAAATAAGCAATGTTGTTAGTGCTCAAGGCGCCGCCCACGGCCCGCGCGGCACTCGGCTGCCCAATCAGTTTGGCGACATCTTCATACGATACCACAGCGCCCGTCGGAATTTTCAATAAGGCTTCCCACACTTTAATCTGGAAATTTGTGCCGCGTAATAACAAATTGATCGGGCGCCGCTCCGCGTTTGGTGCCGTTGGGAAAATCTGCTCAATCACCAATTGCGTGCGTGCTGGACACTCTGTAATCGTTGCTGCTTGCCAACGCGCCTGGAGTTCAACCAAGGCATTCTCCCAAGCATCTTCGCCATCCAGAAAGGTCAGCATACAAATCCCTCGTTCCGTCGTCGCCAGCAGACATTCACCAAACGGCGTCGTGTGCCGACCATAAAAGATTTGCAATCCAGCCCCCTTGTTTTTAAATTCACCCGGTGTAACCGCCTCGATCGCAATCAACAGATCGTGCAGACGGCTCGGGCTCGATAGACCGGTTTCATAGGTGGCATCGAGCACGCTATGCGAAGCTTGCAACAGTTGCTTAGCATGTTCGGCAGTGAGAAACTGGATGAACCGTTTGGGACTGATGCCGGCCCAACGGGTAAACAGGCGTTGCAAGTGAAATGGACTCAACCCCAGGTGAGTCGCGAGCACATCCAGATCCGGCTGCTCGCGAAAATTAACTTCCAGGTAACGAATGGCTTCGGCAATGCGTTGATAATCAATGGACATAGCTGCCTCCTTCAGACGGTTTATATTGTTCTGTCTTGCTCTATTCTATGCAATAAACCGTCGATACGCCACCCGTTTCTTGCGCAATTTTACGCTTATTCGATAAAGGATATAAATGTCGGACAAACGTAGGGGTGCTGCTTGCTGCGCCTTCTGTCTATACAGGCGCAGCAAGCAGCGCCCCTACAGTTCATTGGTTGATTAGCCAAACCGACCCAAAAGCTAGTGCACATATACTTCAGAAAGCAAAAAAACTAGTTTTATTTAGCGCGAAGGATTTGGTGAAAAATTACGATTAATATAGTAGAGACGATAATCCTCTATCATCCGGTGCTGATAAGAAAGTTGTCTCTCATGGTTTCCTCCTTTTGGTGAGAGGGTCCGGCATAAATATGCCGGACCCTCTTTGCGTTTTAAATATTACAGAACAAAAACGTAGAACAGCGTATACAGACGCAGCTTTTTAGAGACTATCTGCGTATGCCTGCGTATATCAGCGTCCAAGTGAAAATTTGCTGTTGAAGTGCATGGCCGGTTGATCGTTTCGCCTGCTACCGTTTATAATGGCAAAGATAACAAATTATATTCCTCTTATAGCAACACGTTCATCCCAACCAAGTTGGCCTCAATCATCTTGGTCTCATCTATCTAAACAAGGAGACTCAGCGATGCGCACACTTCGACCATTCTATCTGCTGGCCGTAATCGCAGCCCTACTACTGAGCAGTGCCTGTAGCGTGCCGCCACCACCGCAAGCACCGGTGGCCGCAGGCAGTCAGGCCGCCAGCCCAGCTACCAGCGCGCCGGCTAGCGGCAAGATCAAAGTCTATGCCGCCTATGCCACGCCCATCGAAGAGCCGTGGGACGGTGTGATCCACGCGGCGTTGCAAGCGGCGGCCAAAGCCGGCCAAATTGAGTACAAATGGCAAGATAATATTGGCTATGCTGGCGACATGGAACGCATCCTAAACGAAGCGGCCTCGGAGCAAAAGCCCGATGTGATCTTTGGCGACGCGTTTGGCAATGAGGAAGCGGTGCGCAACGTGGCGGCCCAATATCCAGCGATTGCCTTTGTCTTTGGCTCCGGTCTTGGCCCCTCTGAGCCCAATCTTTCGGTCTTTGACAATTGGATCCATGAGCCAGCCTACCTCTGCGGTTTGATTGCCGGTAAAATGACCAA
>JBBREZ010000447.1:0-5827 GCA_038225095.1 Caldilineales bacterium | reverse complement strand
GATTGGGAAGAAGAGGAGGATGACCAAGCGGATGGTGAAGGGGTATAGCCGTAGGGGCGTGATTGATCACGCCCGCTGGATAATAGGTAAAGGCTGGCCGCGCCGCCCAGCGGGCAAAACCCGATGAATCCATCCCCACCGAAATAAGTTGTTGACTTCAGAAAGCGTTCTATTAAGCCCATGACCATCCACATTCTCTCTGCCCGTCTGCTCACACCCTATCAGTTCGAACGGCTACATACCGCTGTGCCAGACGCTGAAATTGTCCACTTTCGCGCCCAGAGTGGCCGCGAAATCGAGCAGGCCCTGACGCCCGCAACTGAAGTGCTCTTCACCGGTCGCGGTGATTTTTCATGCGAGCGCGCCACCTGTCTGCGCTGGGTGCAGATGGAAAACGCCGGCATCGATCACATCCATGATACGCCTTTGTGGCGCACTGCCCTGCCCATTGCCAGCGCCAACGGCGCCCACCTGCCCCATTTGCCCGAATATGTACTGACCATGTTGCTGGCCTGGGCGCATCGCCTGCCCGAACTCTTGGCCTTGCAAGCCCAGGCGCATTGGTTCCCAGGCAAGGATATCCATCAACTGTGGCCGCGCCCCGTGTATGGCCGCACGCTAGGCATTGTGGGCTATGGGGCGATTGGCCGCGAGCTTGCCCGCATGGCTAAAGCGCTGGGGATGCGGATATTGGCCACGCGCCGGCCAGGTAGCTCGTTGCGTTATGAAGGGTATAGCCCACCGGGTTTGGGTGATCCAGATGGCAATTTGCCCGACGCCTACTTTACCTTGGCCGAGTTGCCGACCCTGTTACAGCAGAGCGATTATGTGGTGCTTGGTGTGCCGCTGGTTGCCCAAACGCGTTACCTGATCGGCGCGGCGGAGTTGGCCCAGATGCAATCCCACGCCCTGCTGATCAACATCGGGCGCGGTGGGTTGATCGATCAGGCCGCCTTGCTCGCCGCTTTGCAACAGAAGCGCATCGGCGGCGCGGTGCTGGATGTGACGGAGCCGGAACCATTGCCCGCCGATCACCCCTTGTGGCGCCAGGAAAATGTGATCATCACACCGCACCTGGCGGGCCATATCGAGCATCATTTTGACAATGTGGTCGATGTTTTTGCCGAAAATTTACGCCGCTACCTGGCCGGTCAGCCGCTGCTCAATCTGGTTGAGCGTGCGTTAGGGTATTAGCGGGAAAAACAGTTACACAGAGCGCACAGAGGAGACACAGAGCACGCAGAGAAAAACCGGGAGCGGGCAGCGTAGGGGCGTGCCCTTGTGGCGGTTGCCTTCTAGGCGCGTAGTTCCCAACACGCAATGGGCGGCCACAAGGGCACGCCCCTACGTATCAATTGAATAGAAATAAAGGAGAGCAGGAGAGAGGAATATGGCGGAACAATTGACGACACCGACACAACAACTATCCGATTGGCTGGCGAGTTTTGGCGCGGCCTTAGAACGCGCCGATTTCGCGTCGGTGCAAGCGCTGTTTGACGAAGAGTGTTACTGGCGCGACTTGGTTGCCTTTACCTGGAATATCAAAACCTTGGAAGGGCAAGCGGCGATTCAGGCGATGTTGGCGGCACGCGTTCCTGATGTGCAACCCAGCCAGTGGCAGCTCGAAGGCGAGGGCAAGACAACCGACGAAGGCATCGAAGGCTGGTTTACCTTTGAAACCTCGGTTTCCAAGGGCAAAGGGCATGTGCGGCTGCGGGCGGGTAAATGTTGGACATTGTTGACAACGCTGAGCGAACTCAAAAATTTTGCCGAGAAAAAAGGCCCGACCCGTGATAAAGGCACGCAACATGGCGCCTTTAAGGAACGCAAAAGCTGGCTCGAACGCAAGACGCAAGAAGAAGCGGAACTGGGCTATAGTCAACAACCCTACGTCGTCATCATTGGCGGCGGACAAGGCGGCATCGGCCTGGCCGCGCGCTTGAAGCGACTGGAAGTGCCGACGATCATCATCGAAAAGAATGAGCGTCCGGGCGATTCCTGGCGCAAACGCTACAAATCGCTCTGTCTGCACGATCCGGTCTGGTATGATCACCTACCCTATATTCCCTTTCCCGACCATTGGCCGATCTTTTCACCCAAAGACCAAATCGGCGACTGGCTGGAGATGTACGCCAAGGTGATGGCGCTAAATTATTGGTGCTCGACCGCATGCCAAAGTGCGCAGTATGATGAGACCAAAGCGGAGTGGACGGTCACCGTGAAACGGGCTGACGAAACGGTGGTGCTGCGCCCCAAGCAGCTCGTATTGGCGACCGGCATGTCCGGCATTCCCAACATTCCGCAAATTCCCGGCACAGAGACCTTTCAAGGCGACCTGCATCACTCCAGTAAGTACACGAGCGGGAAAGCCTATAGCGGCAAAAGGTGTGTGGTGCTCGGTTCCAACAACTCTGCGCACGACATCTGCGCCGATTTATGGGAGCATGACGCCGCTGTCACGATGATCCAGCGCTCATCGACGATGGTGGCCAAATCAGAGACACTCATGGACTTGGAATTGAGCGCGCTCTACTCGGAAAAAGCGCTCCAAGCCGGTATCACCACGGAACAGGCCGATCTGATCGGCGCCACCACACCCTACGCCATCATGCACACACGCAACATGCCGGTCTGCCAACAAATCCAAGAACGGGACGCCGATCTCTATGATCGGCTGCGCAAGGCTGGCTTTCTCCTCGACTTTGGCGATGACAATTCTGGGCTAGGGATGAAGTATCTGCGCCGCGGTTCGGGTTATTACATTGATGTGGGCGCGTCTGACCTAATTGCGGATGATCAGATCAAGCTGCGCAGCGGCGTCAACATCGCCGAGATCAAGCCGCGCTCGGTCGTGCTCACCGATGGCAGCGAATTGCCCGCCGATCTGATCGTCTATGCCACCGGCTACGGTTCGATGAATGGCTGGGCCGCCCGTTTGATCTCCCAGGAAGTGGCCGATAAAGTGGGCAAATGTTGGGGGCTAGGCTCGGCTACAACCAAGGACCCCGGACCGTGGGAAGGCGAATTGCGCAACATGTGGAAGCCAACCCAGCAGCCGGGTCTCTGGTTTCATGGCGGCAACCTGGCCCAATCGCGCTTCTATTCGCAGTTTTTGGCGCTGCAACTTAAAGCGCGCTGCGAAGGGTTTGCTACGCCAGTTTATGGGCTGGGTGAAGTGCATCACCGGCAATAACAGTGGCGTGGCTGTTACTTATGGTTCGCAGCCACGCCGCTTACCAGATACGTCAAGCACGGGTTTAATTGTTCGACATTGGCTTTCCGTCACCTGTTCGCCGGTATGACTCCCGCCTGAAGGATCACTGTCATAGAAATACACATGAACCTCACCTTGCCCATTGCTGGCTAAACCTTCTGCAATTAGCGCATCGATCCCTTGAAGATTGTAGCGTACCGTGAATGCTTTCTTGGCTTGATACGCCGCATCAACACAGCGATTGGCTGCTTCTGGCGCTCCACCGACGGGCACAACGCCACAATTGATGCTATCTGCACCTGCATAACGACCCATTGCGGTTGTCAACGCATCAGATATTGGTAGCCTCGATAATGTACAAGCGCTAATCAGCGCTGACAGCACACTACAGAGTAGGCATAATATAAGCACAAAACGATAAGACATCCGATACCCATCCCATTCTCTTCAATCGCTTGCACTGATCTGCAAATGAGCAACATCTTTAAGAAACATACTTCGTGTCGGGCGTTGACTGCTCCTTGATGACGACCCAGCGTGCCCCTGCCTCGCCTACGGCCACCACCCGATGACGCTCTTCTGGCTCCACCATGACGACCATGCCGGCGCGCAACGGCACTTGCGTCTCCTCCACCTCAAGTTCAGCGGCCCCTTCAAGGATAACGTAGTATTCGCGATACGGATGATGGTGCCGGACCTCGCCAGCGCCAACTTCGGTGCGAAGCCCCATGCCAATCTGGATGGGTGAACCGTTCCAATGCCCACAGACCCAGGCTGGACCCTCCCCGCTTTCTGCGCTCTTGTGGTAGATCTTCATGTCTATTCCCTTGGTCTGGTGAACATCAAGTACACTTGTGCCTGCAATCGTAGTTTCCGCAACTCTGCTTTGGTGAAACGGGAACCTCGGTTATAGCTCAATGAACATGCTTGGCGCAATTGCTCTCAAAGCAGTCTTGAGTTGCATTTCCAATCCCCTTATCACACTCAATTTATTCGATGGAAATACAATGAGTGCAATGGCACGACCTGCCAAATTCTGCTGATTTCGTCAATCAGAATTGTCATGCAGCGGCTTTACCATTGGCTACCCGTTGCGCCGCATACGCTAATACCTTCAGAGCAGCCGCTTGAGATACGGTGGGGAAATTATCCAGAAATTCTAACAACGTACATCCATCCATCAAATAGTCAAAGAGCGTTTGAATGGGCACGCGCGTTCCTGAAAAGACGGGTGCTCCACTCATAATTTCGGGATTGATCCTGATGGGCGGATTTTGGATGATAACACTTATTTTTGCCTGTCGGATTTTGTACGAGTCGTTTTGGGAGCCAACGCCTTGTAGCGTGCGCCGCCTGGCAGATACCAACCCGCGATCTTGCGGACTACTGGATTGGGATCGTGTAGGCGCGCATGTTCCAGTGCCGGCAGAGCTGCCGCGCTACGATGGACGCTCTCACCCACAAGCCCTGCGGCTGTCTGCCGCACACGGCGGCTCCTATCTTCGCACAGCATGCGCGCCGCGATTGGTATCACCTCATCTTCTCCTGGTCGACATGAGCCTTCCTTACATTTATCACATGCCAACGCATGCATCGCCCAAGCGCGCACCTGTTCATCAGCATGGCTCAGATTTTCGATAAGTTCTGGCACCGCGGACTCATCCATAAAGTGATCAAGCACTTTGCAACAGCCGACACGCACCACTGGGTCGGGATGGCGTAACCCTTCGCGCACGATGGCCGTGGCCAATGGCCCGGCTGCCATCAGGCGCTTTAAAGCTTCGCTTGTACGGTGCGCCACGCCTAGCATGTTCACATCACGGCGATAGGCTGCAAAACTGTTCTCTTCCATTTCGCGCCTCCATTAGGATTTCCTCACAAAATAAATTTCGCTATAAGTATAATTACCTTACATGGCGCTGTCAATGCTTAGGCTGTTCCGCAAAAATAAGTATACTACCCGCATTCCGGGAATGGGCCGGATCATCTGCGTAATCCCCAGTTTGTGTGGCCCATTCCCGGAATGCTTGCACAAACTGGCACATTTATTTCTGCGGAATGGCCTTAGAATGTTGTTAAAATATTGACAGCCAAATCAGCGTTCTTCACATATGGCTAGTTATCCTATACATAACCAATCCACAAAAAGACCCATTTTTTCAACTTGCACCCGCTTTTTGCCTCGTGCTATAATTTTCACGCGCTTCCCACCAATCTTTGCCGGTCACAAGGTAAATTTTCCCAGCCAGCGGACCACGCTCAGTCGTATACCACCGCCGCTGGCCATATGACCGGTTACACTGTGCGCTGCCGCAAGAGGAGAACAGATCGATGAGCAATGCCCTTCCGTTGATTGCCTACCTTGATCTTGCCAGCCAAGTGCAGGCGCTGGCGGAGGATGGCTATGCCTATTTGCCTGGCGTGCTCAACGCGGCGGAGATTGCCGAACTGCGGGCGGCCATGGATCGGCTAGAGGCGCTGCCGATTAGTTTTTATACGGCATGAGACGCCGGGTCAAAAAAAATTTTTTTATAAGAGCATCAAAAAATTCTTTAAACGCGACCCGCGCATTCTCGCCGACGTGGGCAGACCCCGTGTAGTTGTCCATTCCGG
>JBBREZ010000446.1:0-5836 GCA_038225095.1 Caldilineales bacterium | reverse complement strand
AGGTGGGCAAGCATGGGCAAGGCGTTGTGTATCCCTTGCGCCAACCGCTCCAGTTCGCCTGCATTGTGCCAACAGAGGATAGGGAGCATGACGGTGCGTTTGACATCAGTTGGTTGTCGCCCTGCCGCTAAAAGCAGTTCGTCCAATCGCTGAGAACGCGCCTTAAATATCTCGACAGACGCGACCTGGCAGTTCCAGATATCGGCATAACGCGCCACCAGGGGAAGGGTGCGTTTGGGGCCATTGCCACCGATCATAATGGGTGTCGGGCGTTGGGGGCGGGGCAACAGTTGCGCCTCATGCAGTTGGTAGAACTTGCCGGCAAAGGTGACTGGTTCAGAGTTGCGGATCAAGGCGGCGATCACCGCCAACCCTTCTTCAAGCCGATCCAGCCGCGTCGTGATGTCGCCAAGCGGGTAGCCAAACATGGCATGCTCGCGTTCCATCCAGCCCGCGCCAATTCCCAGGATCATCCGTCCACCACTCAGGTCGTCGATAGCCATGGCCTGGCGAGCTAACATGATTGGATCGCGGAAGGAGACCGGCGCCACCAATGTGCCGAAATGGACGGCGCGACTGTTGCCGGCCAGATAGGTGAGTGAAACCAGCGCTTCTAATGCCGCCATATTCGGCGGCCCCATTTGGGTCAAATGGTCGGAACGAAAGATACCGGCAAAGCCCATCTGTTCAATCGCAGCCGTCAGCTGCTGCCAACTTGCCCAGGTCAGGCCAAAGTGGCCTTCAATCGTGATGGAAAGCTGCATACGTAATCCCTTTTTCTATGATTCGACGATGCTCCATTTCATTAAATCGATAGAACTGACATAATCTGTTTGCCTAATGTAAGTCGAAAATTTCACTTTTACTTACGATACCGGGCTCGATCAGTGGCCTGTATTTCGCGTGGAAAACCGCTATTGCTGGGCGGGCTTTCCAATCGGTCCCCCATTACTCCATCTCATCAATGTTTTCAAATTCAGATGTGTAAGGCTTGTGATTGAATAAACATATAACATATAGGGCGCGAAAAAAACGCGAAATAATTGGGATCTATCGAGAAAATTAATGAGGTCATTCAGAAGTCATTGAGGCGCGGCGTAAAGCAGGCAGGAATAAATTCCGCTGCTGACAATAGCAAGTCGCCTCAGCGACTGAGGATTTAGGCCAATCAAACTAAATAAGTATACAGGCTGAGCCATTTCAAAATTGTTATCGCGCCCAGAGGGCACCCGCTTGCCGAACGCTCTGCCGAAGGTCTCGATCCCTGGATCGTTATTGATGGCGTGGATTGGCCTTAGCTTCGCGCCGGTCCAGCCGCAGATGCATGATATATATGACTTTTGTCACTTGTTGCTTGATACACCTCGACTGTTTCCTGCGCGCAGTAATCCCAGCGAAACTTGGCTGCCTGCTGAATGCCTGCGGCCCGCAACGTGTCGGCCAGCTCTGGCTCGGTCAACACCCGCTGGATCGCCGCCGCCAATGCTACATCATCCAGCGGCGCAACCAAAAGCGCGGCGTCGCCTGCGACTTCGGGCAAACTGCTGACATTGCTGCATACAACCGGTGTACCGCACGCCATCGCCTCCAACACGGGAAAACCAAAACCTTCGTATAAGCTGGGCAACAGGACACAGTCTGCCCCGGCATAGAGGGCCGGCAGATCCGCGGATGGCACGTAGCCGGCAAACGTCACATCGTCGTTCAAGCCAAGTTCAACCACCAATTTTTGTACGGGTTCAAAAAGCCAACCTTTACCGCCGATTACGAGCAGCCGTTGGGCGAATCCCAACGCCTTGAGCCGCGCCAGGGCGCGCATGGCCGTCGCGTGATTTTTGCGCGGTTCCAACGTGCCAACCATCAGCAAATAAGGGCGCGCGGCGTCCTGGCCTGGACTGTATTGTTGGCGCACACGTTGCACAATTTCTGGGAGGGGGAACCTAAATTCTGGATCAATGCCTTCGTACACGACATGGATTTTGTCTGCCGGTGCGCCGTAAAGTTCGATGAGATCGCGTTTCGTATGCTGGCTGACCGCGATCAGCGCGTCGGCTGCCTTGACGAAAAGCGGCATCGCCACTTCTAGAAAAAGTCGATTTCTAGTCGTGTGATGTTCTGGGTAACGCTCGAAAATTAGATCGTGCACTGTCATCACCGTAGGGCGGCGCACGTAGGGCAGCAGGTGTTCGGCGGCATGATAGAGCGCGTGCGGGGCAGGATTGATGATTTGTTCATAGCGGGGCAAGTGCAGCAGTTGGGTGGCAAGCACGCTGAGCCGCCAGGCAAGTTGGCCCTGATTGACGGTGGCTGTTTTGGCGTTGCGCAACGAAGTGGGCAATTGGTGGCCGCTATGCGCATTATACAATAGGGTCAGATCCACTTGATCCGCATGGTTCGCTAACAGATGCGCTGCCAATCGCTCGGTGTAACGACTCAACCCAGCGCTTTGGTGGACGGCTGCGCCGACATCGAGGGTGACTTGAAGGGGAGGATTATGGGTTAGCATATCAACTCTGCGCCAAAATCGCCTGCACACGACTAACAATCATCACTATAGCCACGCCGATCCTGAAAGAGGGAATTAGAGTGCGTCATGCTGTGCCGTTGTTTCGTCATAGGCTAGTAGGGACAGTAACATAGGAGAGGCACACGGCCATTAAATTCCAGAATACGTGCAATGCACGGCAGATGGTATTGGGCGTACATCGGAAAATTAGGCTGCCGTGCAGCGCACTCCCTTAGCTTGATGCCGGGGGGTGAGGCTCTCCACTCCACGCCTGCAATGCCTTGACTTCACACTGTAGATCGCCCTGCGCAATCAGCACCGAGCGGTTTTCCGGCCAATTGGTGATCTGGACTAATAGAAAGGCTGGCTGGCGACCAAAACCAATGGCGCCGATGATAAGGAAAATGAGCGCAATCCAGAGCAGCCAGGCGCCGGGCAGATAATGCACATCGACATCTAGGCCCGGCAGCGGTGTGAAACGGAGTGCAATTTTTTGTCCATTAATCTGAATTGACTCGGTCTTGGCCTCGCTAATTTGTAAGCGCTGCACAGGCTGTGTGGCGTTGTCTTGATAGACTTCTAGGGCAAAAGCACTGGCGTTCAAATTTGTGTTATCGTCGGCCATGCGCACAATCCGCAGCACGGCGGCCTTGGCCAACACCAACGATTCTTCGCTGCCAGGGTTAGGAAAGACCAATCCCACCGCCGCCGTTGTATTCGATTGCCCAGAGCGCCCAAGCAATGGCTTGCCGGTTCCTGTCTGGCCCACCGTGCTGATCAATAGACCCGGCGGGCCAGGCGCAGTTTCCACTTCCACCGGGCCAATCTGGGCGCGCCCCGCGATCGTGGCTGGCAAATCTTTGTGCGCCGCCCCGACATACACGGCGAGCACGGGGACCATGGCCTGCGTCGACACTTGATATTGTAACACCAGTTCGTGCGCTGCGTAACGATATTCGGCGCCAGGCGCGAGCGCAGTTGGCATCACAGCCCAGCCCACGGTTAAGCTCAACCAGATCGTAAACCATAACAACAGCAGGCCAAGGATTGCTAAAGGACGCAGTAGCGCCCAACGCCAATGACGGGTCGCCAGCAGGCGAATTTCGCGTTGGACGCCTGCTGGCAATTCGCTGCCTGGCTTGGTTGCTGTGGTTGGCCCATCCACCGTCATGGACTCGATGGCCGCAAAGTGGGCGGCTAAATAATCGCGTACGGCTTGGGCGGCTTCATCTGGCTGTGCCGCATAGGCTTGCCGCCAACGATAGAGTGGTTGCAGGGTGGAAATGGGGAGCGGCGCGTTTACTATCGTTGGCATTGGCAACAACTTACTCACTTGGCGAGTGCGCCAGGCGGCGCCGAGCAGATCGGCGAGCTGCCCAAACAGGATCAAGCCAATCAGCGCCAACAGGAACTGCAAAAGTGGGCTATGCGCTAGATTAAAAAGGCCAAGATTGCGTAACAGTTCGCCGGCCAACCCATACTCGGTGCTCGTGGTCATCAACCAGCGCGCCGCGGCCAACGGGTCATCATTCAATTGACCTGGCAATTGGCGAAAGTAGTAAGAACTCAGGACAAGCACCAACACAAGCGTGCAACTGGCGATCAGAAGCCATGTATTGCGCAAGCCCCGCCAGATGATATCGATCACACTGCTACCAGTGTTGAGGATACGCCACCAGCTTGCCTTGTTCGGCTCTGTTGATTGCGCTTCGCTAGCCGGCAAAACTTCGTCGGTCACGGCAACACCATTACAAATTTATCCGCTAGCATTGACAATTTACCGTTAACAATCCCTCGCCTGCTTACCATTTACCATTGCCCAGCCATTTGCTAATTTCACTGGCTAGATTCGACAGCGGGGCGTGGCGAACGGTGCAGGTGGGTAAGGATTCCATAAAAGCTCGGCCATACTCTTTCTGCCACAGACGACTGTCGAGCACGACCACCGCGCCCCGATCTGTGGCACGCCGGATCAAGCGGCCAAAGCCTTGGCGAAAACGCAAGATGGCATCGGGCAGCGTGTAATCGGTAAACGGGTCTTCTAAATCAGCGCTGCGGGCGGCGACTAGGGGATCGCTGGGCACGGCGAAGGGTAGCCGCACAATCAGCAAACAACTCAACTCGTCACCAGGCAAATCAATACCTTCCCAAAAGCTGCGCGTGCCCAACAATACCGCTTTCTCCGTCTGTCGATATTCACGCAACAGTCGGTTGCGGCTGCTGGTGCCATGTTGCAGTACGGTAATCCCCAGCCGATCCAATGGCGCACGGATCGCATCGGCCGTCGTGCGTAGATGGGCATAGCTGGTAAAGAGCGCCAATGTGCGCCCACCGGTGGCATCGGCGGCGGCAATGATCGCCTGTTCCACCGCTTGTTGATAATTCGGGTGATTCGGCGCCGGTAGATTATTGGGCAAGAAGAGCAAGGTGCTCTTCTTATAATCAAACGGGCTATCAACCGTCACCGCCGCCGCGTCCCACAGCCCCAGGCGATCGCGGATAAAGGTGAAACCACTGCCCGTCCGCAACGTTGCCCCGGTGAAGATGGCGCTGCGTTGGCGTTTGATCAGCATTTTTTCTAAAAGTTCATTGACATACAAGGGTGCGGCCGCAAGCGTCACCGCGTTGCCCGCATCGTTCAACTCTAGCCAAGTGACCAGCCCCGCATGGCCAGCGCCTCTGGTCTGGAACATAATCGTGTTGATCTGTTCCGCCAATTTTGTCACCTGTTCATGCAGGCCTTGCAGTTCGCTCAGTAGGGTGGCGAAAGGTTCCGCTTGTCGCCACTGCGTTTGCTCCAACAGGTGCACGAGCGCAGCGCACGCCGTCACCACGGCGTGTAAAGGCTTGTTGGCATTATCCCATTCCACTTCCAGTTCACTCCACAATGGCTGGGTGCGCAGCCCACTGTCCAAGCTGAGCCGCTGCGTATACCCCGTCTCTTTGCGCATTTCGCGCTGGTTCAAGCCAAATTGCAACAATTGCTCGGCAAAGTCGCGTAAAATTCGGATCGTTCGATTGGCCTTGTTTGACAATTCATGAACGAGCCCAGGCACATGTGGTTGCTGTTGCGCCGCTGCGGCATGCATCACCGCGGGCAACAGATCACTGTCCATTGTCAGCCGCCGTAGCAATGCCTGCGCGCCCGACCACTCGATGCGATAGGTCAGTTGATCGGTGGCCGCCTCTTCCAGGTGGTGTGCCTCATCGACGATCAAATGCTCGTACTCGGGCAGCACCCGACTGCCGGCCATCACGTCCGACAGGAGCAGCGCGTGGTTGACGATCACGAGATGTGCGTGCTCGGCCGCCCGCCGCGCCCGGTACAGG
>JBBREZ010000445.1:0-5846 GCA_038225095.1 Caldilineales bacterium | reverse complement strand
GCGGCCATCGGTTGGCGTATAAGGATAGCCATATTCCGGGTTGCGCCCATCTTTGCCCCACAGGCTAATTGTCCATTCCCACACGTTGCCCGCCATATCCAGCAAACCGTACGGGTTGACACCATCGGGATAGTGGCCGACGGGCGTTGTATCACCGACCTCCATATCAAAATTGCACAAATTTTCATTCGGTTCATCATCGCCCCAGGGGTAAATGCAGCCACCTGCGCCGCGGGCGGCCTTTTCCCATTCAGCTTCACCGGGCAAACGGACACCCGCCCAGGCACAAAAAGCCAGGGCATCGTGCCAGCTTACATAGACCACCGGATGTTGTTCTTTGCCGTCTGGGATCACACCCTGCAACCAGTGGGTCGGTGGGGGATAGTCAGCCGCCTCGACAAAACGCTTATATTGCGCGTTGGTGACGGGCGTGCGGGCCATCCGATATTCTGGCAAATAGAGTTGGTGTTGCGGCAACTCATCATCGTGCGCCAGCGCGTCTTGTTGACGATCACTGCCCAGCAGAAATTCACCTTCGGGGATAATCATCCAGTCAAATTGGATGGGCGGAGGAAGTGGGAGGTCTGGCATGGGCGTACTTGACGCAGATGCTGTGCCATTGAGCGCAGGCGTGTTGATGCCAACGAGTTCTGTGCGCGGCCCAACATTAGATAGCGGGCGATCAACAGGCGTAACAGCTTGTCCTTTGCCCACATCCTCTGCCTCATCCTGCATGGGCTGACTCTGTTCAGGGTTCGCTTGTACCACAAAAATCTGACCATCGGGCGCGCGCATATACAACACCGGCGTCCCCCATTCCAGTGAATGGGTCAGGGCAAAGCTGATCGCCTTGCGCGCTTCGGCCACAGCCGCATCCACCGGCATCGCATCGACCAAACTTTCATAAAACATCTGGGCAAATTCGATGGCGGCGGTGTCGGTGATCGCGTATTGCATGGCAACCACCGCAGCCAGACCGCGCCGGACAAGCGTGGCGGCTGTACTCGAGAAGATGTCACTCGCGCCGCCGCGTGCGCCTTCACACGCATTGAGCAAAACCAGACGCAACGAACGATGATCAGCTAGCAAACGGCCAAAATCGGTGGCATTAAAAAAATGAGCGCGTCCATCCGGATCCGCCAGGCTTACCAAGCCCTCATCGCGCTGGTGATCAAAGCCACCGTGGCCGATAAAATGGAAAATATGCCACGGTCCACTGCGCATGGCGCGTTGCAAATCGCGCCAGGTGTTGCCTTCCAACCAAGTTAATTCGACCAGACCTAGTTTGCGCAAGGCTTGCACGGCGCGCTCGACGCGTTCCTTTTCAACATGCACATCTAGGAGCGGTAAATCCGTTGGGCTGACGACCATGCCTAAAATGCGTAACGGTGTGGTCACCGCCAACGGCTGGATCGGCTGCGACAATTCCAGATAGCGCACGACTGGCGTGTTGCGCGACAGACAAATATACTCAGCGCCGCGCGCATCGTAGAGAAATTCCCAGGGTAACGCAGCCAACGCTGGTGGCTGAACGCGCAACTTCAAACGCAACCCCTTGCCTTGCTGATTCGCCAATTCCTGGCTCACATCATAACGGCTGCGCACCTCGCCGGTGAACAACGCATCAAACAAGGCATTGCCAAAGCGCTGTACCGTGGCCTCCTCGGGGGAAGGGATCTGACGGCGCAAATTGCCGGAGCGAAGTAACGCAATTTGCAGATCTTTCAAGCGTTCCTCTAACGCCAACTCGCCAAAAGGTCGCCGCATCACCGAGCGGGCTTCGCCAGCGGGTGAACGCACCACAGTTACTGGATAATCGGGACCGTCGCCGGCGCCGATTTCCAGTTCAAAGTCAAGGTAGGTAAGATAAATAGCCATCGCACCTTTATAGGCTATGAATTGCTGAATTCGGCGTTGATGACGGGTCAGATATAGCCTATACCGTAGTATAGGTGAGATTAAGCCATAAATAGTTTACAGTTTTCTGACAAACGGCAAAAGGAGGGTGGGCGTAGGCAAGCGAACTGCGAATAAACTGAAATTCTGCTGATAGAGGTAGACTCTAACCCTTTTAGCGAGATTGGCCATCGCCATTGGGAGATAAGTGACACTAGCTGCGTACCTAGGATGACAGCGCAAGGTTGTTAATCGGTAGACCACAGCGGAGCCGGCACGCCTACGCGCCGGATCATGCGCACGCGGCGTGCTTGCTCCGCCCTTGCGCGCAACCTTACGCTGTCATCCTTGTGATCACCAGGTATGTCAGGATTAGTGGATTATACTCTTCGATCGATTACGGCTTAAGTAGCCTTCGCATGTGGGTCAATTTCTGGGGTTAATGACCGGTCATCACGCTGTGGAGTGAGCAGCCTCAGATACGTCCTTATGGGCAAAAAGGCGCATCTGAGGCTGCTCACTCCACGGTACAAGAATAATTTTTTAGTGTTCATCAAACCCAAATTGTTGCTAGCCAATCACCAAGCTGAGCGCGAATAAGAGGTTGAACAACAAGCTAAGGCGCGCCGTACCTGCTAGCGTGGCATTCATGGTTGGCCCATCAATCGCGCGAAAAACCTTACGGGCGAGGCCCACGGCCAAAGGGATCGTCAACCAGGGCAGGAGCACCCACCACGGCCGCTGGCCCATAATCCAAAGTGCCAAGGGCACCAGATAAGCCACCAACAAGAGGGCGACATATTCGAGTTGCGTGGCGTGGCGGCCCATCCAGACGGCCAGGGTGCGCTTATTGGCGCGCCGATCAGTTTCCAGATCGCGCAAATTATTGACGACCAAAATGTTCGTGATCAGCGCGCCTGCGGGCACGGCGGCCAACACCACGAACCAATCTAAGCGCAAAGCTTGAACATAATAAGTGCCACAAACCGCCACCAAGCCAAAGAAGATAAAAACAAAAAAATCGCCCAAACCGTAATAACCAAAAGGAAACGGTCCACCGGTATAGGCAAGCGCCGCCGCAATTGCGGCCACGCCTACCACCAGGATCGGCCAGCCGCCCTGGGCCACCAGGTAAACGCCCACCAACACCGCCGCCCCAAAGACAGCCACCATACCACCCCGCACTTGAGCGGGCGTCAACAAACCGCTCGCCGTGACGCGCAGCGGTCCCAGGCGATCATGCGTATCGGCGCCTTTGAAAAAATCAAAGTAATCATTGGCAAAATTGCTGCCAATCTGCAAGAGCAATGCGCCGAGCAAACAGGCCAAGGCTGGCACAAGCCGAAAGGTGCCTTGCGCATAAGCTAAAGCCGCGCCCACTAGGACGGGACCAATCGCAGCCGGTAAGGTCTTCGGACGGGCGGCCATCAGCCAGGCTTGACGAGATGAGATAATTTGGGTGGTCATAAGCTCACTCTAGAATCGTAAAGGGATAGAACGTTAAACCGTGCGCGCCTGCTTTGCCGGCCCTAAACGCCGGTTTAACTGCGCCAGCAAGGTTGTAATTTCTGGATTGGCAGGCAACAAAGGTAAGGCTTCGCACAAGATCGCAATTTTTTCACGCCGTTGCTCAAAGCGCGCCGCCGCCAGCAATTCTGCTAACAATTTTTCTTGGCCCGAAGCGATTATCGTGGTCACCAAATAACGATAGACATCCAATTGCAACGTGCTGCGCAGAAAGTCGCGCAGAAAATCCATCCCTTGCGGGCCGGCACGATGATTGAGCAGCAAATCGAATAAACCTACCAATACCATGCTGGAGGCATTGCTGGCGAAGCGTTCCACAAGCGCAGGAATCAGCGTGGCCGGCAACAAAGTAAGATGGCGCAAACATTCAGCGGCAACCTCCGGATAAACCGCAGCGGCGGCGTGCATCGCATAAAAATAGAGCGGCAATCCTTCTTCCTGCGTCCCCAGCAGCCGCGCCGCAGTCAAGGCGGGCTCGCCCGACATCGGATCGGTATGTTCGTTGGCTAGCAGGCGCACGGCATGATAGCGCGCCAGCGGATCATCGATTTCGTTAAGCGCCAATAAGGCGGCTGAGCGCAAGGGCGCGCCTTCCTCTTTAAACGCTGGCGGCGGAAAGACATAGGTCTCGGTCGCCTGTACGAGCAACGGCCGATCAACCGGCAGGATAATCTGCCGCAAGGCCTGCACAATCGCGCCGCGGGTAAAGGCCGACGGATCACGGGCATCGCCATGCCTGGTGTAGTAAGCGTACAAGTCTAAAAGCGCAGGTCGGGCCTGGGCAAACGGAATTTTCTGCAAGATCTGGAGCGCCGCCAATACGACTTCCTGGCCAAATTTAATTTGCAGTAAGCTGGCTGCATAGGCGGCCTGCTCCTCTGGTTTGGTGGCTAAACTGCGCAATTGTTGAATTTTCGTCGGTTGTTCAGTCGACATAAGCGATCTTCGGCATGTATATTTTGCATAAGTGTGGTTTGATGAACGTGAAGCAAATAAACTGATAATCACACCGTGGGGTGAGCATGCTCACTCCACCTTACCGAAATAAATATTTAATGTTCATGTAACCCCACCTACCCTTTGCGCACCTTTTATTTGCGTCCTCTATGAGTATTTACTGCTATCGTTGTTAACGGTTATCATTAGACATGATTCGGAATAATCAGACACCCCTGGTAGACAAGGAGACGCACATCAGTAGATGGGACGGAAACTGGTAGAAATCACCTGTATACCTGTATCTCATCTTTGTTAATCCAGATAGTGTCTATTATCGCAAAGCTAGCTTTAAACGCCAAGTAAAGTGGTCGATGTGCTGGTCAACAATGCTGGTTTTGGCGTTTATGGCGAATTCGTCACGCTACCCTGGGCGCGTGAAAAGGAAATGCTCGAACTGGATATTATCACCGTGGTGCATTTGACTAAACTGTTTGTCCAGGACATGTTGGCACGCAATTTGGGGTATATTTTGCAAGTGGTCTCCAGCTCCGCCACTTAGGACTGACGATCAAATAAGTTGTACATTTCGGCGATTAAAGATTAGAGGGCAACAATCTCCAATCTCTACTCGCCAAGTTATTTAATCGCTACTCCTTATGGCGCAGCGAAGAGCTTTATCCTGAATTTTGGTGAGGCGCTCAGCTACGAATTGCGCAAGACCAACGTGCATTGCACCTTGCTGTCGCCGGGCGTGACAGCCACAGAATTCTTCCAAGTAGCTGGGCAACGCCTGACCCTCTATCAACGATTAACCATGTTGGATAGCCCAACCGTGGTCAAGATTGGTCTAAAGGCGCTGCTTGCTGGTAGGCCAAGTGTCGTTGCCGGTGCTGTCAATGCAACGCTGGCCTGGGCCAATCGCTTCGCGCCACGCCGCTTGGCCGCCGTGATTGCACATCAAATGATGACATGTCGTAAATCACGATGAAATCAAGCAGCAAAGGCAACCGACTTGACGCAGGCGTTCAACCACAACGCCGGTCTTCCCTTGATCGCGCATCCATCTTTTTTCTTTCGCGAGTATCGAGTGCCAACAGCCTTTGCTTGTCATCTCCGATCATAAAACATACTCCGGGCGCATCCACCTTGCCATCCTAACAAAAAAAGCAGTCCATCCTGTCTGATGCAAGATGGACTAGTCTCAGACCCCTGACGGGGATTTTTTATTTCTGACGCAAGCTGAACTAAAGACCAAGGAGTGGACAACTCTGTTTCAGACCCCTGACGGGGATTTTTTATTTCTGACGGGCTTTCCCGCATCAATGCCACAGTGTGCACTTCGAGTTTCAGACCCCTGACGGGGATTTTTTATTTCTGACCTCAGGTAAGCCTTACCGATGTTGTGAGCAGTCAGCCAGTTTCAGACCCCTGACGGAGAGTGTTACAGAAATAGGCATTAATAGACAGGTGGCCCTGAATGTGAG
>JBBREZ010000444.1:0-5858 GCA_038225095.1 Caldilineales bacterium | reverse complement strand
CAACAAGCAATCAATGCCGATCCATCTATACCGCGTAATGCAGTGGTCAGCACCAGCGGACAAAGTCTGAATGTGCGCAGTGGTCCGGGCGCTAACTTCGGGGTGACCGGCAGTTTGGCCAATGGAACGAGCGTTCAGGTGATTGGCAAGAACACCGGTGGCGATTGGCTTCAAGTTCAGGCCGCCAATCTTACTGGTGAAAGCTGGGTTTTCGCCCCCGCGATCGACATGAACGATGGTGTAGCACCCGTGGCGTCAACCTTTGCCGCGCCGGTCGCAGCACCCACCGTTAACAAAACGGTGAGTACAACCCAACCAGCCGCGGATCAGCCCAAAGCCGTCGCCGCAGCGCCAGCAACGACTAAACCGTTGGCGATCACAAAGCCGACGAACATGAACGTGCGTGGTGGACCTGGCACCAATTACAATATTGTGACCTCGTTATCCGCTGGCACATCGTTGGACATTTTGGCGTTGAATCCAGCCGGCGACTGGTATCAAGTAAATGTGCCTGGTCTGAGCAATCCGGCGTGGGTGCTTGCCAACCTAACCACAGCCTCTGGCGCTGTCGATGGGTTGGCGCGCTTGAACGGCGACCAATTACCGGCGGCACCCACCGCTGCCATTGCTGCTGCCGTTGCGCCAGCCAATGCGCCGCCCCCTGCCGGTGGCGGTTCCTTTGCTTTTGGCATCACAGCCAATATGTGGCAAAACGATAAAAGTGGAACCGCTGCCCAGATCAAGGATTTAGGTTTCTCCTGGGTCAAGCAACAGGTGCGCTGGGAATTTGTCGAGAACGATCCGGGCGCGGTCAACTGGAGCGAGATGGACGACATTATCAATGTCATGAATGGTAATGGGATCCAGGTGATGTTTAGCGTGGTGACAGCACCGCAGTGGACACGCCCCGATAAAGCGGGAACTGGTGGTCCACCCAACGATTTCAATTTGTATGCCGGCTTTCTGGGTAAAATTGCCGCCCGCTACTGTGGACGGTTAGGCGCGATTGAAGTCTGGAATGAAGAGAATTTGCAACGGGAATGGGACGGTTACCCATTGGACCCCGCGTCCTACCTGAATTTACTGCGGCCTTCCTATGCGGCGATCAAGAATAGCTGTCCGTCCCTCCTGGTAATCAGTGGCGCGCCGACCCCCACCGGTAATTCCGATGTCGCGGTTGACGATATTGCTTATCTGCGCGGTTTGTATGACAACGGATTGGCTCGCTATAGTGATGGCATCGGCGTCCATCCCAGCGGTTATGCCATCCCGCCCGATGTGACCGTAGAGGATTGGCAGCAAGGGCGCTATACGCCGCCCCCTTCGCACTTTAACCATCGCAGCTTCTACTTCCGCAGCACAATGGAAGCATCGCGGCAGGTTATGGTCGATTATGGGGATACCCACAAACGCTTATGGCCCACCGAGTTTGGTTGGGGCCAAGCCATATCGCCCCATGCTGGCTATGAATATGAAGCCTACATTAGCGAAGCCCAACAAGCGCAGTATATTGTCACCGCGTTTCGCATGATGCAAAATTGGGGTTGGGTCGGCGGTGCTTTCCTCTGGAATTTGAACTACAATGAAGGTGAAATGTCCGCATTTCGCGTGGCAGGCCGACCCGCGTATGAAGCACTCAAAGGGTTGACACGCTAGGGCAAGTAGACAGGTAAACAAGGTACTGTGCCTGTTTACCTGTCTACTTGTTTCCCTATCTACCTACATGGGGAACTTTTGCCAGCGCACAGGCGTCTCTAACGACGATAATTCAACGATGAGGAATATAACTATGCCTAAAAAGTTTGCTTTTGTCTTTGTTATGCTCGGCGCCCTGCTCACGCTCGCCTTAGCAGGTGGCTGTGGCGGCAGTGGGCCTGAGCCAACGCCAACGCCGACCAAGACACCGATAGGGGCTGGCAGTCAACCTACCAATACAGTTGCGTCTGCGGTCGTGGCTGGCACGCCAACGGCTCAACCTGCTACAGTTGCGCCGACGAATGCGCAACCAACTGCGCCGACGAAGAGTGAATCGATCGTTGTTGTGAATGCCGACCAGGTGAATGTGCGCAGCGAGCCGAACACCAGTGGCACGATTGTGGCTACCGTCAATACCGGTCAGAAATATACCTTGATCGGCCGTAACCAAGATAATACCTGGCTACAAGTTGGCGAAAACGGCAAAGAGATCGGCTGGATCTTTGGTGAATTTGCCACAGTTCAGACGGGTGCCCCCGCCACAACAACGGGTGGGTCGATCACTGCCACGCAACAAACTGGGCAGGCAGCGCCTACCAATGGCGGCACCTATGCACCGATCAGCATGAGCAGCCCCGACTATGGGACGCAAGCTTTTCTCTGGTGGGACCCAGCGGTTACCCAGCGCGATCTGGATTTGATCAAAGATGCCGGTTTTACCTGGGTCAAGCAAGCTTTTGCCTGGGAGACAATTGAAGGCGCTGGCAAAGGTCAATTTGACTGGAGCAAAGCCGATATTACGGTCAAAGAAGCGAACCAACGCAATATTAAAATCCTCGCCCGTTTAAGCAGCGATCCGACCGCCAACTTCTGGGCGGCTGGTAGTCCAACCCAAAATGCCGACAATTTTGCCAACTTCGCATCTGCACTGGCCAGTCGCTACAACTGCACCGCCCAAGCGGTGGGCTGTATTCAAGCATTCCAAGTCTGGAATGAACCAAACTTGGCACGTGAATGGGGTGGCAACCAACCCAACCCGGCGCAATATGTCGAATTTTTGCATAAAGCCTATGCCGCGATCAAGCGTGGCAGTCCACAGGCGATTGTCATCAGCGCAGGGATGGCGCCAACGGGCGATAATAGTCCCCAAGCGATGCCCGATGATGTCTTCTATGAAGGTATGTACCAGGCGATGAACAACAACAGCACGGGTTATTTTGATATGCTTGGTGTACACGGCGCTGGCTTTGCTGCGCCGCCCGAGTTAGACCCAGCCGAGGCTGCCGCTAACCGCAAATATGGCAGTTACCGCTTCTTTTGCTTTCGGCATGTCGAAGACATTCGGGCCATTATGGTCAAGCACGGTGACACGAACAAGCAGATCGTGCTGCTCGAATTTGGCTGGACGACTGACTCGGTCAATGCTGCTTATAAATGGCATGGGGCCGATGCCGGGATTACCGATGCGGTGCAGGCTGATTATCTCAAGCGCGCCTATGTTTATGCCAAGGCCAATTGGCAACCTTGGATCGGTTTGATGAGCTTGCTCACCATGCCCAATCTGGCCTGGATGGATAGTGGCAAACCAGAGCAAGAAGAACAATACTGGTGGGCCATCATGCGGCCCAGCCGGATTAGCAAGTTGAAATTCCGCAACGCCTACATCGAGCTTTGCATTTATTTCAACGGCCTCAACGGGCAAAAATGTAAATACGATCCAAATTAAGGCGCTAAAATAGCAGGGTGAATGAATTCACCCTCTGGTGTGAAAAACACGTTGAAACGTGTTGAAATGCCAGTGCGTTTTAACGCACTTTCTAGTTCAGGCTGGGATTTCAATCCTTGCCTTGCCTTGAGTGATTCAATTTGCCATCTATGAATAGGATTAACCAGCAATATGACTGTCTGGTTAATCCTATTCATATTTTTTTCGCTATTTAGCGTTACGCCGCGCACAGTTAGTGTGGCGGGAACTCTGGTGGGCAACAAAGCGTTTCTGTAGCTATGACAACTATGCTTGGTTCAACCAGGGTCCGTACACCTTTTAGCTGGCCACCAAAATGTCCGTCTCAAATTTATAGCATGCTCTTACTCTTCGTAGTCCTTTTGTTTTTGGCTCTGTTTCCCTTTGCCTGGCGGGCGTGGATTCAGCGCCGCTATGCCGAGCAAATTTATCCACCAGGCAATGTACCCGCGACCCGCGTCGCCATTGTATTTGGCGCGCGCGTCTATGGCGATGGGCGGCTCAGCGGGATGTTGCGCGACCGGGTGGACACCGCCATCAATTTATACAAGGCGGGCAAGGTGCAAAAGCTGCTGCTCAGTGGCGACAATCAGTTCGCCGATTACAACGAACCGGGCGATATGATGACCTATGCGCTAGCACAGGGCGTGCCAGCGGCCGATGTCCAGCCCGATTATGGGGGACGCCGCACCTATGACACTTGCTATCGCGCTGAGCACATCTTTCAAGTGACAGAAGCGGTCTTGGTCACCCAGGCCTTCCACTTGCCGCGTGCGCTTTTTCTTTGTGACAAGCTCGGGATCAAAGCCACGGGTGTCGCCGCTGACCGCCACGTCTATCAAGCAAGCGCCCTTGCCTGGTCCGAAAGCCGCGAATTAATCGCCCTTGTCGCGTCAATCTATGATGTTGTCCGGCGCGCACCCGCGCCCGTCATGGGCAAACCACTCCCCATTCGCTAATACTTCACTCACATTACGCAGTTTGATCAAAAAAACTGACGCAGAGGCGCAAAGAAACGCAAAGCACAACAAAAACGTGGAGACGCGAGTGCTTTACGCTAGATATCCGAAATTTTCCTTTGCGGCTCTGCGCCTCTGCGTCAAATCTGCTGTCTGCGGAACATCAGTGATCTCAGGATTTACCTCAAGTCGGCCCGTTAAAAAGCCAGGCATCTGGCGCGATGCACCCAAAAGTTTTGATTATCTACGTAAAACTGTGTTACCCTGTGCTCAATGATGAATGATCATTGATGAAATGAGGCTCGCTTGTTTGAACTTGTTTTTTTGGGCACCTCGGCGTCGGCACCTTCGGTGCAACGTGGATTATCTTCAGCCGTGGTGATGGTCAACGAACATCGCTTTATGATCGATTGTGGCGAAGGCACCCAACGGCAGATTCTGCGCAGCGGACTAGGCTTTCGCCGTCTAGACAAAATTCTCTTAACCCACGGTCACTTAGATCACATTTTGGGGTTGGGTGGGCTGGCGAGCACGCTCGGCCGCTGGGAAACCCTTGAAGAATTGAACATTTATGGCGGTGCAGCCACCTTGACACGTGTGCAAGCCCTCATGGAAGTTGTCTTTGGCCTGGGTCAAGCGTCCCATTCTGGTATAACCCTCAATGTAATGGACACAGGCTTGCTCTTCGAGGACAAGCACATTACGTTGCATACGTTTCCGGTGCAACATCGTGGGCCGGATTGCTTTGGCTTTACCTTTGAGGAGAAAACACGGCGGCCTTTTTTGCCCGAAAAAGCGGAGGCGCTAGGCATTCCGCCCGGACCTGTGCGCCGCGAATTATCGGCTGGCAACGTGGTCACTTTGCCCGATGGACGTGTGATCCAACCAGAAGCAGTGCTGGGCGACCCGCAGCGCGGGGCAAAGCTCTGTTTTATCGGCGATGTGAGCCATACAGGCCCGCTGCACAAAATGGTGGCCGATGCCGATTTGTTGGCGATTGAAGCCACGTACATGGAGGCCGATAAAGATCTAGCCAAGGATCACGGCCATATCACAGCGACAGCCGCCGCCAAACTGGCGCGCAACGCTGGCGTTAAACAACTGGTGCTGCATCATATCAGCCGTCGCTATCGAACCCAGGACGTGTTAGCTGAAGCACAGGCGATCTTCCCTCGCACGTTTGTGGCCAATGATTTAGACCTCTTCCAGGTTAACAAGAGTAAGCCAGTCCAGGTAAAAAGTCTGTACCAGCGCGGTTGATCGAGCTAAAATAATCTTACATAACCCAAGTTGCTACCTTAGAATGCTGCGTATAGCCATTGTTTTTAGGCGTTACCAGAGCGAAATGGAAAATTGAGCCGCCTTTAATTTGATATAATGCGTCCTGAAATTACGTCAAGGCCAGCCAGTTAGCCTTTTGAAGCTTTAAATTGTCTTAGCTTCCAGCATTTTGCAGCCAA
>JBBREZ010000443.1:0-5892 GCA_038225095.1 Caldilineales bacterium | reverse complement strand
ATTGTCAAGCGCCATCAAGATATTTATCAGGCCAAGCATGAGCAAGCCGTCGTGCAGGGTGTCCATTGGCGACAAGGGGTGTTATTAGCCTGGGGCAGCACACGTGCCCTGGTGCGCGAGGAATATTTTGAACGCAAATTGACCGTTGTGCTCGAAGGCGGTAACAAAAAAGGTTTTTTGGAGATCATCCGCAAAACAATCGAAGAGATCCACGCTAGTTTCAACAATTTGCCCGTACAGGAGATGATTCCGTGCAACTGCGCTGGCTGTAGCGCCAGCCAACCACCAGAGTTCTATTCCTACACATTGCTGACCGAATACCAACGCGAGGGCGTTCCCAAAATTCGCTGTACAAAGTTTGTTCGCAACGAGATCAATGTTCAAGCCTTGCTCAACGATGTATTTTTGCCACCGCCCCGTGAGCGAGACGAGGAAGAAGACCGGCACCGCGCCATCCTAGAGCGCGGCGGCACCTATATTGATCGCCGCATTGTCAACAATAGTGGCTCTGTCACCACTGCCGATGTGGGTGAGGAAGCCAAAAATATCGTCGTCGGCGACGCAATTCGGCAAACCGTCACGGATACTATATCCAACCAAGCCATCATAGAGGTAACTATGCCTAATTCCCTGAAAACCAAAGTGCCCGCCCCGACCAACAATGCCTGGGTCAACGGTTCTTTTTATCTGGTTGCTGTACTTGTTGTGTTGGCGCTCATTGCCTATATCAGCAAGCAGATTGCTTGGGTTGCTCTGCCGATTGTGCTGATCGCTGGTATTTTGATCGTTGGCGTTGTAGGTGCATTGCAACTAAAAAACGACAAACTGCTCAGCGAAAAGAGCTTTATCCACTTAATGATTGAAACGTATAAACGGCTGCCTTTACTGAAAAATCAATCACGGTAGCGCGCCTCAAACACCGGCGCCGCAATATCATAATGCCACGCACCCTTCTCCACCAACAACGCTGCAATGCGCCCAAGCTCATTCGATGATTTGGCCGATGACCCGCAGCCGCCGGCAGCCACAAACAGTTGATCGTCCAACTGGTCTATATACGGATGATCATGCGCCGTCAGGGTGTAGACGCAGGGCTTGGTCTGAAAGGCTTCGACCTTTAAGCCAGGCAGCAGCGTGAGCAGCACGTCACGCAGCGCATTGATTTCGTCTTGATTGCCAGCGGAATGAAACCAAGCGCGAAATTCTGCTGGCGCATGCATATAGTGCGGCGCTTTGACCGTGCCGCCGATCTTAATAACCATTTTGCCATCGGGGTAACGGATCGGGGGGGCGGCGTAGATCGAGGCCAGCAGCGGATGATCCGCTAGACGCCAGATCAGCGTGGTCAGGCCATGCAGGCGCTTAACCTCCGCCTCACTCAGTTCGGCCAGCAATACGGTCACCGCTTTGGGGCGCAGATCGAGCTTGCGTTCTAATAAATCATTCGTATAGGCACCAGCGGCGACTAGCACTTTGCGCGCTTGATAGTGCGCACCGGCATCCGTGGTTAGTTCGACAAGGTCTTTGCGTTGGCTGATCCCAGTCACGGTCTCGCGGACGATAATTGCGCCTTGTTGGGCGGCCACGGTTAATTGGGCCTGCACCAATGAACGTGGGTTGATGTAGCCCGCGCCGCCGCGTTCCCACAGTCCGACTGTATTTGCGGGGAAATGTAAAAAGGGAAATTGTCGCGCTAATTCGGCTTGCGATAGACGGCTGTAGATGGCGCCAACTTCCTTGCCCACCTGCTCAGCTTGATTGACGGTATCAACCGGGGCTGTCACATCCGGGCTGACGCGCAACCCACCGGAGCGCTGATGAAAAATGATCCCACTGGCTTGCTCGATTTCGGCATAAACGGCAATCGAGCGCGCAGCCAACTGTGCCCAGACTGGGTCGGGATCAATGATCCGGGTAATGCGCCCCTGGTCGTAGTGGCTGGCGAAGACGCCTTGATGCGCCTGCCAGTCGGTTGGTTCACCGGGGCCAATCGCAATCACTTTTTGATCCGTTGCGCTCAAGTAGCGCGTAGCAGCGGAACCGATCATGCCATTACCAATCACCGCGATGTCAAACATGGGCTATATCCTTACGAGAACTAGAAAATTGTTGAGAAGGGTTAATTCGCAGATCTGGAAAGCTTTTTATGTTACAGCCAAATTGGCATCGTCGGCGTTACCCCAGTGTACAGGATCGGTTTGGCGAAGCTGCACATAATGGGGATAGGGATTGCAGAGCACATCTGGGGCAAGCGGCTTGAAGCGCATGGCTTGAAGCGCATGGCTTGAAGCGCGTTGTCAGCATAGATAAGCATTTATTCGGCAAAACGGCGCAACGCTTCAAGCATCTTTTCTGGACCAATCACCGCCGCCAGCGCGCGCAGTGTATCGAGCTCCTCGCCCCACAGCCAATCTACCTTGAGCCAGAAACCAGGTAGCAGGCGCGAACGATAAATTCCATCGGCTTCGACTGTAATTGCATGGTAACGACCCTGCGCATCCAATTGATAAAACTGGGCGCGCTGCCGGCTAGGGCGATTATCTAATAGCCAGTATTCTGGAACACCAGCGGCTTCATATTCATCGAATTTATCTACTCGATCGCGATGCACACTTTCCGCAGAGATGATTTCGATAATCAGGTCGGGCGGGCCGTTGAAACGTTCCGGCGTCAAGCCTTGCAAATGCTCTTTCGTGACAAAAAACAAGTCTGGTTCACGTGCGCTGCCATCAGGACGGAGCCTTACTTCAAAAGGCGCTATTTGTACTTCACCTAGCTCGAAAACATCGACAAATGAACGCATTACATAGTAAAGGAATCCAATCAATACTTGGTGTAAACGTTTCGGCGGCATAAATTCAATCACCTCTCCATTGACCCATTCGGTGTGCTTGTCTTCGTTAGCCCAGGTAAGCCACATTTCATAGCTCATACGCAATGGTTGACTGGACTCGATTTTTTCTGCGGTTGATTGGATCGGATCCAATGTTACAACGCTCATCGCTTTGCCTCCTTCCCAGCAAATTTATCAATAGACCTATTATAACTCAGGTGATATTTCCTGTGAATATTGACGATTTTTGATTGACGAATCATCTCGTCAACGAAGCAACCTCGTCAATCGTCAATCAAAAATCGTCAATCAGATCTTCTTTGTCGGCTAATCTCATAGAGCAGTATCGACGCAGCGCAGGCGACATTGAGTGACGTAGCCGCGCCGCTGATTGGAATATTGACAATCACATCACATAATCCGCGATAGTGTGCGCTCATGCCCACCGTCTCATTGCCGATCACCAAGAGTGTGGGGCGGGTCCAGTCGTGGGCGGCGATGTCATGATCGGCTTTGGCGCTGCTGCCGACCATTTCGAAGGCACCAATCGCTTGCCGGATTTGGGCAAACCAGGGCTCCAATTCACGCGGTGAAGCCACGCGCACTATGGGTAACGTGAAAAGAGTGCCGACGCTGGCGCTAATCGTCTCCGGGTCGTACAGATCGGCGGCGTGCCCCGTGATCACCAAACCATCTGCGCCCAGGGCATCTGCCGAACGAATCAAGGTGCCCAAGTTGCCGGGGCTGGCCGGCCGATCAAAAAGTAGCACGAGCAGGTTGGTGCGGATCGGAATCCGCACTAGTTGATCTGCCGGCATCGCCACCAGCGCCAGCAACTCGGATGGCTCTTCTTTGCCGCTTAGTTTGGCTAACACAGACTCCGCGACTTCGTAATGAATGCTTGCCGACGAATGCTCCAGCAAATTGCTCGCCCAATCTGATAACTTGCGTTCGGGTGAGTAGAGCCAGGCCTTGACCGTCCAATCGTGCTGCAACGCCAGGTTAATTGGCCGCACCCCTTCGACCAGAAATTCATGCTGCTTTTGGCGCTTCTCGCGGTTGCGCCGCAATGCCTCAAGCAGTTGAAAGGTGGCGTTTTCGGAATAGATGCGAATAATTTTAGGTTTCATGGTTAAGTTGGTCATCCGCAATGACCCCTCTCCTAGCGTAGCGGCCAGGGGCGGGCTGGGAAGGAAGGAATGCGGATCAGTTATTGGGTCAATTCCACTGGTTCGTTAGAGGAAAATGAAGAAAGAATTTGCTGTTCCATTGTATTTGTTTCAGCCTTGTGGTTCGATAAGCTGGCGAACACCGTCAAGAACTTCACGCATGCGTAGTTTGGAAAGCGTCCCAGCCTTTTCGATAAACCTACTTTTATTAAGCGTGACAAGCTGTGAAATATTGACAACGCTGGCTTGCGGTAGATTTGTTTCGCCTTTTCTCAGCAATACATTCCCACCCACCTCGGCAAGTCTTAGATTAGTCGTAACAGCGCAAGCTACAATCGTCTGGATTCGACTCTGATTAAATATATTATTTTGGATGACCACATGTGGACGACGAAATCCAGGTTCAGAGCTAAATGGCTGCCCCATATCGATCCAAAAGACATCACCCTGTTGAATTACCATTCATCTTGCTCCAGAAGTTTTCGTTGCTGTGTACGCGCCCACTCCAGCCAAACTTGATCTTCTGAATCAGGTTCACTGGCATAAACAGAATTGAGTGATTCGAGCAAATTTTCGCTCTTTCGCCGTTGGAGAAATTCCTCTACCGCCAATGCAAACAAGCGGCTCCGTGGAATTTGCATCTCTTGCGCTAGTGTTTCTATCTGATGAAATAGAGATTCTTCTAATGAAATAGCTGTTTTTACATTTGCCATAGGTTATACCCCCTTTTATACCAAAAGTATAACTTATGCTTTTGACATAGGCAATCTGGCTTGGATGTCGCCCCACAATTCCTTCACACCAATCATGTTGCGCATGGGAGAGCGCGGCAAAGAATTCGCAGTAGATGTGAACCTTGAGAGCGGGACATTGATCCGAAGATGTCGAAGTTATCCTCAAGTCAATTTGACGACCGGATTTTTATAAAGCTTACATATTTGTCACGAATGACGCAAATCAGGCGAATTTTTTTCGTGTCATTCGCAAAATTCGTGACAAAAAATCTGGTTTTCATGCTGCACGCAGTCTAACACCGAATGCGTCATAAGCTTTGTTCTCTTTGTTGCGCAAAAAATAGGGCATGATTTCATCAAGCGGTTGCCAATTTTAACATTTGAAAGACAGTGGCTTTATCTGCTACACTGCTGGGCAACTCTGTGGGGAAGCGTGGACTTGGGAAAGGGTGTGAATCTGAACTGTTCTGACATTGCAGCGCGATGGGATTGTATAAATTTAATCGACAAGTAAAGAATATGCGAGTTTTTACACTTTGTCAATCGTTCGACATGGTGGAAAATAGCCAGCATGCTGATGCGCGATGTCTGTATGATTTTGTATAAAAGTGGTTTTCGTCACTTTGTTTTCATCCACGGCCATGATGAGAGCCTGCCGTCGATGATGGTGGGTGCGCAGAATCTAGTCGAGGAGGCGCCCGAAGCGCAGGCGATTATTCTCAACTGGTTGACGCCGTTGAGCAAGGTGTATGGCACGATTCAGCCATCAAAGAAAAGTGAGGGGCATGGCGGCGAAGGCGAGACTGCGCGTTTGCTGGTGACATACCCAGAATTGGTGCATCCCGAACCAGCGAAGCCTTTCACGTTGAGCCAGACGAAATGCGCAAGTTACAAAGGCCGGAGCATATCAAAAGTGGTGGCACCATTTTTACAGCACCCGCAAATATCCGAATGACTACATCGTCACCCCCCAACTGGCAAAAGTTGAAACGGGTGAAAAAGGCTATGGGGTGATTGTCGATTGGGTGAGTATGGTCATTCAGCGCGATTTCTTTGGCAAATGATCAGCGCTGCGATTGGCAGCAACGCCAGCTTACAGGAGGAAGCGCTGTGAACTGCTCGTCGTTTGCAACTTTGCGTCGCAACAAGGGCAAAC
>JBBREZ010000442.1:0-5892 GCA_038225095.1 Caldilineales bacterium | reverse complement strand
CGGGATTAAACTTAGTACATGTGCGACTGGAGCAACTATCAGGCACGTCTCAATCTAACTCACTTTATCTGACGGAACGAGTTTCCCCACCTCCCTCAATATCAACGACGCCCCCAGGTTGGCAAATCAAGATCACTGATTCGATTCCTTCAGGAACTGCGGAATTCTTCAACAAGACTTTTGACGTAGACTACCGAGAAGGTATTGTCATGCTTTCTGCTTATGCCGATGGAACAGGACAAATGTCAATTGACGACAATGTATATGTTACAGTGACACGCCCTGATGGAACTCAAACCCTCTATACTCACAATTTTGGCTTCTTTGCACCGATTGAATTGACGAAATATTTCAAAATCGGAACCAATAGAGTACAGGTTCGGATGGTTAATACAGGAGGGCCAGGGAATTCGAGTGGATACTGGCTAGTCAATATTCCAGAAACTCCAGTATCTTTTCCAGCCAAAATCACTGATGCTGTGGTGAGCAATAATGGAGATTTATTAACGAAACACTTTTATATCGATTACCAAGGCAATGGCAGTATTCTCCTTTCGCTCTATGCTGACGGCACAGGAAATATGAACATTGATGATGACCTTTATATCAATATCACACATCCTGATAGCACTAAAGTTATTTACCATCATGGCATCGGCCATTTCTCACCGCGCGATCTTACTACCTATTTTGATATTGGAATCAACCTAGTTGAAATCCAAATGGTAAACACGCAGGGAGGAGGAGTTGCCAGTAGTTACTGGTTAAGCTATGCATCAACAACTCCGCAATCTTTTCCGATTAAGATTACCGATGCGATAAATCCTATTAGTGATCATGAGTTTTTCCGTAGGTTTTTCTATGTTGATTACAGAGGTGGCGATATTTCTTTGTCGTCCAACGCTGATGGATCGGGACAATTGTATATTGATGATGATTTCTATGTTACCGTTGTGCATGCGGACAGGAGCCAATCTACTTATTGGCATGGAATCGGCTCTTTCGCCTCTCAGAAGTTAACTCCCTATTTCAATTTAGGCATCAACTGGGTTGATGTACGCATGTACAATACAGCTGGTGGAGGGAAAGCATCCCCTTTTTGGTTTAGCTATACGGGGCCATCTGTATTGCCTACACCCATACCGCCAACAGCCGTACCAACAACGCCTGTACCAACCGTAGTACCGACGACACCCGCACCACCAACCGTGGTACCAACAACTGCTGTACTGACACCTATACCAACTACACCGGTACCACCCACAGTCACACCCGCCATCACCGAAATCCGCCCCAACCAGGGCAGCGCCGACGTGCCCAATGAGATCAACATCTACGGCGCTAACTTTGCTGATGGCGCCATTGCCAGCCTCGGCTCTACGGCGCTGGCGACAACTTATGTCAACGCTATCCAACTCCAGGCGATTGTTCCGGCCGGCCTTGCTTCCGGCGTCTATGACCTGATCGTTGCCAATTCAGATGGCGGACGGGCAACCCTGGTGCATGCCTACACGGTGATCGACCCCACCAACAACGATGATCTCTTTGGCCTAGATTACGAACTGTGGACCGATCCGGTCGCACCGCATGCCAATGCCGCCACCAAAGTTGGCCTGACCGTCCATCGCCTGGGTGGTAAACAAACGTTGAGCAACGTGGTGGTTCGCTTTTACCTAGGTGATCCTAGCGCGGGTGGTATACCAATCGGTGATGGTGCAATCCCACTGTTGTCACCGCGCGCGGCGCAAAATGCTTCGGTCACCTGGACACCGCCAACAGCAAAAGAATATACGATCTACGCCGTGATCGACCCGGCCAATGTTGTGGCTGAAACCTATGAAGACAACAATGTGGTGCACCACACGATCACCGTGTTGTCGCCTGCCCCTGATCAGGTCGCACCGCATGTGGACAGCTTCACGATCAACAGTGGGTCCCTTGCCACTGTTGATCGTACCGTAAAGTTGAATACAACCGCCTCCGACCCGCAGTCGAGTATCGGTGTGAAAGCTTTACTCTTTGTCGAGTATGCATACAGCCAGGCCGCCAATCAATGGGTGCCGGCCCAGACTTCAGGCTGGCTGCATTACGCCACGACCCACACCAACTATGACTGGCAACTCTTACCTGCGACCGGCATGAAATATTTGCAAGCCTGGGCCGCCGATGGGGCAGGCAATGTCTCACTCTTCCCGTTTAAGGCGTATATCAACTATCTGCCATCAACCTATCGTGTGGGGCAAAACCAGGGTCAAATCTACCGCTACAAACTCAATGCCGGGCAACAACTAACGGCACGGGTTGAACCCGTCAGCGGTGATCCAGACCTTTACCTCTGGGCGCCAGATTACGCCACACGCCCACCATGGATTAGCAATTTGCGCATTGGTGTGGATGATGTGAGTATGGTTGCCCCGGTGGACGGTGTCTATCAAATCGAGGTTTACGGCTTCTCTGTCGCCGAGTATCGACTCAGCGTAGATGTCACTGCCCTGGCAACTGCGGCGCAAGTTGTGGGTGGTCAGGACCCAACTAAATCCACACCCAGCCAACCACTCGTGCCCATCAGTAACGAACCCGGTGCCCAACTCAGCTTGCCAACGCCGGGACAGACCCAGCAAACCGTCTTTTTGCCGTTGATCCGTCGCTGATGCCGTAGTTTTCAGACAGCATGGCAAGGCATCCAACCGCTGACGACCCCAAAGTGCTCACTTTGGGGTCGTCAGCGGTTGGATGCCTTGCGGCCATCGGCGAAAACCACCTGTCATGTTATAATGTATAGGGCGCATCTAGGCTGCCGGTGGTTTGCCGGGAAAGGACAGAACGTGAGCCAGTTCATTGAAGTGCTTCAGCGGTACGAGATACCGGATATTCCTAACCTCGACTTGCCCACAGAGGATGGTGAGCCTTTGGAATCAAATTAGCATCGTTTGCAGATCAACTTGCTGGATGACAGCGTAAGACATTATTGGCGCGACCGGCAAGATTTCTTTGCTGGCGGCAATATGTTTATCTATTATAGTATACAGCAGGTGCGCAACCTCGACTACAAGGGCCCGGATTTCTTCGTGATCAAAGGCATTGATGGCAGCTATTTACGCAATAAGTGGGTAGCCTGGGAAGAAGAAGGTCGGCTGCCGGATCTGATCGTGGAATTAATGTCACCCTCCACTACGGACGAAGATTTGGGCCATAAGCGAAAGTTGTACGAACGTACATTTCGCACACCAGAATATTTTTGTTACGATCCAGATCCACGTCAACTGCTAGGATGGCGGCTCAGTGAAACAAGCTATGTACGGATTAAGCCCGATCAACGTGAATGGCTGTGGCGCAAAGAACTGGATGCCTATATCGGCGTCTGGGAGGGCGCCTATCACAATGAGCAAGGGGTCTGGTTACGTTTGTTTGACAAGGCAGGTCGCCTGATTCCGAACGCAGCCGAAGCTGAATATACGCGTGCGGAAATTGAATACCAGCGCGCCGAAGCGGCCGAAGCCGAACTGGCTTTGCTGCGGGCGCAACTGGCACAATTGAAAGGCCAATAACCTGTTTCAGCGCCAACGCTCCATTGTCATGTGGATACCTTGCTGTGGACTCAAGGTGATGGCAGATGATACAACAACGGATTCAGACAGTAACGGATAGAGCAAGGATTTATCTGTTGCTGTCTGAATCCGTTGTTGTATTTAGCCTGAGTCGTTACGCCTACACATAAACACGAGTGTAACTGCGGTTAGGGACGCAACCGAGTGCAGCGCACTGGTCATCACCTGATCGGGTAAACTAGATTGGCTTGACCAGTGCAATGCACTCTAGGACCACGCCCCAAACTGAGATACATCCATAAACACGCGTATACATCAACTGGATCTGCCACGAACGTCCTAATAATTCGTCTGAATTCGTGAAATTCGTTGCGAAAATCTTTTTATTCAAGCTTATAAGCACGCTTGGGCAACCGATAGGCCATATCGTAGAGCATTGCTCGGGCGTCAGCCTCGCTTATCATATGCCGGGCAACCAAGTTAGCGAGCCAGTTTGCGCTGGCCCGCCGCCACAGATCATGGCGCGCCGGGATCGAGGCAAAGGCGCGTGTATCGTCGTTAAAGCCGGCCGTGTTATAAAGGCCAGCCGTCTCCATTACCTGTTCAAAGTAACGCCGCATGCCGTTCAAGCTGTCAAAAAACCACCAGGGTGGCCCCAATTTGAGCGCAGGATAGTGACCCGCCAGCGGCGCCAGTTCGCGGCTATACGTAGTTTCGTCCAGTGTGAAAAGGATCAGCGTTAAGCGCGAATCATTGCCATATTTCCCTAACAACGGTTGCAAGCCACGGGTGAAATCAACCGCAACGGGCATATCATCGCCTTTGTCGCGGCCAAAACGCTGCGTGATCGGCCGGTTATGTGCGCGCAACGAACCAGGGTGCAATTGCATCACGAGCCCATCTTCGATGCTCATGCGCGCCATTTCCAGCAGCATATGGCCACCGAACTGCACGGCATCGTCTGCCGTGACTTCGCCCTCCAAGGCCCGTCGGAAGATCGCATCCGACGCTTGCGCCGAAAGCGCAACGGTGTACGGTGTCTGGGCTCCATGATCGGTCGCGACCGCGCCCATGCTTTTGAAAAAGGCGCGCCGATTCTCCAACGCCTGGATAAAGGTCGCATAATTGTGGACACTAATGCCGCTGATCTGGCTTAAAGCCTCAATGTGCTGGCGCCAACCCATGGTCTCTAAATTGATTACATTGTCAGGGCGAAAGGTGGGCAAGACGTTGCCGCGCCAGCCAGAGGCCCGGATCGCTGTGTGCTGATCGAGTGGATCGGTGGCGGCATCGGTTGTACAGAGCACCTCTACGTTAAATTGTTCAAACAGGCGGCGCGGGCGAAATTCGAGCGCAGCTAATTTTTCGGCGATCTGGTCGTAAATCGGCTGCGCCGTTTTGCCGTTGAGCGGCTGCGTCACGGCGAAAATCGTTTGCAATTCCTCGTTGATCCACAGGCCCGTAGGCGTGCCGCGAAATAGATAGAAGTGATCGGCAAACGTTTGCCAGATTTTGCGATGATCCATTTCGTAAGCGCCGCCATCCAACGGTGGAATCCCCACCGCTTCCAGTGGAATACCTTGCGAATAGAGCATGCGGAAAACGTAATGGTCAGGGATAATAAATAGATCGGCCGGCGTGCCTAATGTGGCCTGCTCGTCGGCCAACAGGCGCGGGTCCACATGACCATGCGGGCAAACGAGCGGTAGGGTGGCAACGGTTTCGTATAGTTCACGGGCAATGTGGCGGATGGTTGGATCGGGATCGAAGTAACGATCGGGAGAGAGTTGAATGGCTTCTGGCATTTTGTGAATCTCCTTTTGGGTTGCGGTGGAAATATCTGCCGATTATATATCGTTTGGTGATTTTTGGCATCTACTTCCCTGGCACACAAGAGTCTGATGTTTGGTCGTCTACCATTATTTCTCCCATAAAATCGCGCATTGCGGAACAGATGGCTACCTTAACCGAAACAGTAGGCAACTGTGCTCGCTTTTTGCTTTTCAGCGATTTGACAAGCTCCATGAATAAGGTAAAGTGGGTGGAAGCTATTATAGATCGTTTCTGATCGCTTTATCAATCTCACGGCTTGCGCTGTTTTGTGGTTTTGCTAAACCGTCTTTGCGCGTTGGCAAAAAAGCCACGAGCGCTAGCGCAAAAGTATCAATGACAGGAAGCGTTAATTACCATGACAACTGTTTTTTCCTCTGCTCCACCCGCATCGCGCTTGGCTATGCCATTACCCATGGTTGACGCTGGCCAAGATCTGGTGGCCGAATTAGGCAAGCGCGTGCAAGGCGAAGTGCGTTTTGATAAAACCACCCGCATGCTCTACAGCACGGAT
>JBBREZ010000441.1:0-5936 GCA_038225095.1 Caldilineales bacterium | reverse complement strand
TTTTTCCATGATTTGAAAGCCTTGACTCGTTACATGCTCTTTGATAGCTGGGATCTACTCTTTGCCTTTATGCTCGATGGCATGGAGTTGTCTCTTCCTTCACCGTAATCCCCCTCTCGATTTTCAGATTTAGAATTGCTGTACTTGGATCAATGGCTTTGACTTCTTTCAATGAGTCATATTGGCTACTCAGTGGGCTGGCCGCCTTCGGATCGAGAATGGCATTATAGGTGAAGGCCACGTCATCCGCCGTTAGCGACGAATTATCGTGGAACTTGACGTCCGTGCGCAACTTGACGGTGACCGTCTTGCCGTCAGCGCTAAACTCGGGCAATTCAGCAGCCAAATCGGGCAGCAAATGCAAATCTTTGTCATACTTGAACAAACCGTTGAAGATTTTCCAGTTGCCCTCATAGATATCGCCATAAATGGGGTTGAGATTGGTTGGTTCACTGGAAAGCGAAACCACCAGTGTATTGGCTTCAACATTAGCATCTGTTTGGGGTTGGGCTGCTGGCGCTACTGGCTGGACACACGCCGCAAGCAAGATCAATAACCCAATCGTCAAACAGCTTAAGCGTGACACTTTGAACATGCGGTTCTCCTTTGTTGTCAGGTGAAAATTTGTGATGGTTAGGGTAGGTGGAAGGTACGGGCAGATAATTATTACACTTATTTCTTATTGCATTATTTTGCAATAGCAGTATTACACAATCAATTCAGATCGTCAAATTTACACCGAGTAATGACGGAAAGTAATTTGTTAAGTATTTATGAAGTGAAGAGTAGCGTTAGATGTTTATGCGGCTATTACGCTGCCAGCATACGTTCGAAGGATTCCATGTGTAAAACCCAGTGCCATCAATCCATTGTTACAAGTTTTTGCAATAATAAATTTCGTTAGATCCGAATCCTTACTAGCTGCGTCAGATTATAGCGAAGGTACAAATTAAATCGACAGCTACAATTCAGTTATAGTAAGCGATTTTTATAAGTTTCAACACACTAACAACACTAAGGGAGAAATATTATGTCAATGTATGATAAAGTCGTCGAACTGTTCGATTTTGCCCATTCACGCCAGAATCTAGTCCAAGGTAGCACGCCCGGTAATATTGCCATGACCAACACGGCGGGTTTATCGAAGGCAATGATGCAAGCGTTGACCGATGTCGACATTTTGCAGTTTGCGCTGACCTTGGAACATCTGGAAGCACGCATGTACAAGGAGATGTTGGCAAAGAATATTCTGACCGGCAAAGATCTGGGCTACTTTCAAAACTTCGGCGCTGCCGAAGCCGCCCATGTCGATGCATTGACAAGCGCCTTGACCAAAGCGGGTGCACAGCCGGTACAAGCGAAGGCCACTTACAACTTTCCGGCCTTCAACAACCGGGGCGACATTCTGAATTTTGCCAAAGTAGCCGAAGATATCGGTGTTGGCGCTTATCAGGGCGCAGCGGCCTTGATTGCTAACAAGGCCTATCTGGCCGCAGCTGGTAGCATTCTCCAGATCGAAGCGCGCCACGCCACGATCATCAACATCTTGATTGGAACAGACCCAGTGCCTGCTGCCTTTACTAGCAGTCTGACCGTACAACAGGTGCTTGACAAGGTGAATCCAGTGTTGGGCAGTTGACGAACAAAGCATGGTCACCGGCGATTATTTGGCTTTCATTCCCTTTTCGTCAGTTACCATTCCGCACTTAGCGTAAGCCAAATTTTCTAGCTTTATTGAAATTCAAGTCTACCTTTCATTCCAACTATAGCGGCGTCCACTGCCTTTGCATGACGCCTTAACAACTAAGGAGCATTTATCATGACAAACACTGTTACCAATCCAAGCCGTCGCCGTTTTATTCGCAACAGCGCCATGTTGGCGGTCGGCTCGGCGCTTGCGGCTAATTCGTTCACGTTTGCGGGTGTCTCGGCTAGTTCGCCCAAGCCGATCAGCATGGCAAATCTAGCGAAGGTATCCGATGGCGATTTAGCGATTCTGAACTATGCCTTGACCCTGGAACATCTGGAAGCCAAGGCTTACGCCGTTATCAATGCCAGCGGTCTGTTGAGTGGCACCGCCGCCGCCTATTTCAAGACCTTTGGCGGCCACGAATCCACCCATGTCAATGTCTTGACCAAGACGATCAACGATTTGGGCGGTACACCGGTCCAGGCGCTGGCCAGTTACAACTTTCCAAAGTTGAACAATCAACAAGAAGTGCTCCAATATTTCCACGATGTGGAAGAACTCGGTGCGGCGGCTTATCTGGGCCAGGCGCCTCGGCTTCAAAACGCTGATTTGATCACGGCTGCTGTGAGCATTCATAACGTGGAAGCGCAACATGCCGCTGCCCTCAGCGACTTAATCGGCGTTTCACCTGCACCAACCTTTGCTTCGCCGAAGACGATGGAAGAAGTCCTGGCCGTGGTCACACCGATTTTGATGGCCCCAGGCAGCATGCCGACCCAGATGCCTGGCACAGGTGGCGGTGGCGCCCAGCACCAATTTCATGGTATGCGTGCCCTCTAACCCAGTGCTTCGCTCCATTCAGCCTTTTTAATCCGTCAATGGCCCAGACTTTGCAGATAAATATTCATTGATCTACGAAATCTGCGCCATTGACGATTGAATCTATAAAACGACGTGAAGTGCGCAAACATGGCGGTTAGATTCTGAACCATTAGCCATGATCTGGATTAACAAAGATGGGTAAACCGGTAGACAGGTGATGGCTACCGGTTTCCGTCCCATCTACGGATGGGCGTCTACCTGTGGTTGGTGGCTGCTGATTCCGAATCATGTCTATTTAGGTTTGTGCACTTCTATGTAATGCATGATCTCCCCAAAGGGAGGGTGTGATGAAACAGCCTATAGCCTTATCACGAAATTCTTATAAATTTATTTGGCGTCTTTTATTAGTCGTCCTGCTTACTGGTGGACAATTCTGGTTAACCGCAGGCCAGGCTACACCGGTGGCGCTGGCCCAGACCGCCAACACCGACAACACGCCGGTGCGTTTGATTGTCCCACGCCTTAAGCTCGATACAGCTATCCAATCTGTGGGTAAATCCGAGACGGGCGAGGCCGGGGTGCCTACCAATTCAAAAGATGTTGCCTGGTATAACGTCGGCCCGAAGCCGGGTGAAGCGGGTAATGCCGTGATCTCTGGTCATCTGGACGACAAAGTGGGGCCGGCGATCTTTTGGCATCTGCGTGATCTGAAAGTGGATGACACAATTACGGTAGTGGATAAAGCTGGTACACAGCGTACCTTTAAAGTCCTAGAGGTGGCTGCCTATCCCTATACCAAAGCGCCCCTCAATCAAATCTTCGGCTTTGACTTGGAACATGATCTAAATCTGATCACCTGCACGGGTCGCTGGAACAACATCACCCACACTTACACGCAACGGCTGGTCGTCTATACTCGGCTAGTGGGGAATGGCCAGTAAGTTCATCACTTTCGCATCACTGCTGACATTTCCATTAGCATACCAGCATTATTGACATTAACAGATGCCTTAGCTAGGCTTAATAAAGGAGGTTCAACGTGTTCATTGCACGCCGAACCTCCTTTCTTGTTTTGGTGGACTAAGGCAACTTAGTGGCTTCAATAGTGCTGTCTCAAATCTCACTAGTAGCGGCTCATGAGCAGGCATCTAGTCGCCTTGATTAAGCTTTTTCAATTCTTCATCAATTGCATTTTGCCTTTAAATCGTCTACAATTCCCGGTGATACGAACACTTGTTCTTGCTTAGTAATTTAGAAAAAACTTGCCTGACTTGGTGCAAAGAGAGCAGCTTTACAGACGAATGCTTGTTATTCTATTATGATCAATGATTGTACTTTTTTCTAGATCATAGCCTGATATTCAATGAGGTTGCGTAACTTATGGCCCTGGACAAATTGGTCGTGCGTGGCGCGCGCGAACACAACTTAAAAAATGTGACCCTGGAAATCCCCCGCGACAAAATGGTGGTGATCACCGGCTTGAGCGGCAGCGGTAAGAGCAGCCTGGCTTTTGACACAATTTATGCCGAAGGGCAGCGGCGCTATGTCGAATCACTCTCTGCCTATGCGCGGCAATTCCTCGGTTTGATGGAAAAACCCGATGTGGATCAGATCGAAGGGCTGAGTCCGGCCATTTCGATTGACCAAAAGGGCGCTGGGCGCAACCCGCGCTCCACCGTCGGCACCGTCACCGAAGTGTATGACTATTTGCGGCTACTCTATGCCCGCATCGGCCAGCCACACTGTCCGATCTGCGGCGAACCGATTACCCAACAGACGGCCACGCAGATCGTCGACAATATCAAAGAGCTGCCCGATAACACGCGCTTGTTGATCCTGGCACCGATCATCAAAGATCGTAAAGGCCATCACAAGTCCGTTTTCGAGGATTTGCAAAAACAAGGGTTTGTGCGTGTGCGCGTCAATGGTGAAATTTACGAAGTAACCGAAGTGCCAGATTTGGACCGTTACAAAATGCACACGGTCGAAGCCGTGGTGGACCGGATTGTTGTCCGCCATGCCAACGCGAATGGCGACGGTAAAAATGATAATGGCGAAAATGACGATGCCGGCATGGATTTAACCCGCCTGAGCGATTCAGTCGAGACCGCGTTGCGCCTGGGCGAAGGTGTGATGAGCACCGCTGATTTGAGTGATCCCGAACATCCTAAAGACCGCACCTACAGTGAACATTTTGCCTGTGTCAAATGCGGCACCAGTTTGCCCGAGATCGAGCCGCGCACGTTTAGCTTTAACAGCCCGCACGGTGCCTGTCCTAGTTGTCATGGGTTGGGTGCGTTGCAAGAATTTGACCCTGAATTAATCTTAAACACAGATTTTTCACTGGACGAAGGCGCAGTCGTGCCTTGGCAGCGCCAACATGACAGCGAGAATGACGGTTATTATCAACAATTATTAAAGTCTGTCGCCAGGCAGTATGCAATTCCTTTTAACACGCCGGTCAAAGAATTAAGTTTAAAACAGCGCGATGTCATTTTGTACGGCCCGCCGCGCAAAGGCGAAAAGATCAAGTTGGAATATCGCACGGGTGGGGGCGATATGCGCACCTATGAAACCGGCTTCAACGGTGTCATCGCCAGTTTGCAACGGCGGCTCCAAGAGACCAACAGCGATTATATTCGTGGCAAGCTAGAAGAGTTTATGAGCCAACGCCCCTGTCCTGTCTGCCAGGGCAAGCGGCTAAAACCGGAAGCGTTGGCGGTGACGGTTGCTGACCGCAATATTTATGAAGTGACCCAAATGGCGGTGGAAGATACGCTGGGTTGGGTGCGCACCTTGCAGGGCGAAGGTGGCTGGAGCGTGGCGCAAGGCCACACGAATGGTCACGCGCTTTCGACCAATGGGTCGGGTGAGAAAGCCATCCCTGCGCTGCAATTTCAAGCATCAACCCTGACGCAGCGCGAACAGACAATCTCCAATCAGGTGCTCAAGGAGATTGCGTCGCGCTTGCAATTTATGGTCAACGTGGGCCTCGATTATCTGACACTCGACCGTACCGCGGTTACCTTGTCCGGTGGTGAAGCGCAACGCATTCGTCTGGCTACTCAAATTGGCAGCCAATTGATGGGCGTTCTGTACATTTTGGACGAACCAAGCATCGGCCTGCACCAGCGCGACAATGCGCGGTTGATCGAAACGCTGCAAGGCATGCGCGACATTGGCAACACTGTGTTAGTGGTAGAACATGACGAAGACACCATCCGCGCGGCCGACTGGGTGGTTGACATGGGGCCGGGCGCGGGTGAACACGGCGGCTACGTGGTTGCATCGGCGGCGCGCAAGGATTTTATCCATTCGAAAGAAAGCTTGACGGCGCAATATTTGCGCGGCGAACGGCGGATTGCTGTGCCGACCGAACGGCGCGAAGGCAATGGCAACTATCTCTACATTCGCAGCGCCACCG
>JBBREZ010000440.1:0-5980 GCA_038225095.1 Caldilineales bacterium | reverse complement strand
ACCCGTTTCAACGGGTTGCTTATACCAGAGGGTGAATTCATTCACCCTGCTAGCGGCGTAACGTGCGTGAGTAAGCATGCCTTGAACGATGTGGTGAACCTTAAGCGGTTTACAAACGTTTAATCAAAGCTATCATCGTCATCAAACGTGCTTGGTCATATAAACGTAAACATGCCGATAACCACATAAAAGGAGCAGAATATGCTACGAAAAAGTTGGATTACCCTATGGCTGGCCGTGACTCTCCTGGTCATTTTCACTGTGATCGTCACGGCCCAACAAGCGACACCACAGCCGAATGCGCATACGGCGAGCACTGCGCAAATTCAGCCGATCACGGCGATAATTACTCAGCAAGTGCCGATTTCTCTGACCTTACGCATCTCTGGCGCAACCGGTGTACAGACGGTGACGGTGCCCGTTTTGTTGAATTTAAACATCCAGGTGGGGCTGGCTAGGCCAATTACGTCGGCCTTTGGCATTAGCGTAATCGCCGCCCAGCCCCAAGCGACCACCACACCCACGATTCGCGTGGTCACACCAGCGCCAGCCACACCGACCGTACGGCCAGCCACAGCGACGCCGGTGCTCAACACGCCAGCGCCAACCGTCACGGCTGCGCCGATCACCGGCACGCCAACGCTCACCACCACCGCGACACCAACCGTGACGGCGACGCCCACCCGATCGGCGGTCATTGCCCCGCAATGCCCGTCACTAGGCACGATAATCGCGTCGCCCGGTGTCAATCAGGTGGTATCTGGCACGGTGACGATCCGCGGGACAGCGGCACGTACGAATTTCGATTACTATAAGTTGGATTATGCCGAAGGGGCGAATGCCAACAACTATGCATCGGAATATCGCTATTTCGACGGTGATAACACACCGATTACCAATAGTGTATTGGGTGTGCTCGACTCACGGGCTCTGCCCAATCGCGCTTATACATTGCAACTGACAGTGGTCGATAAAACGGGCAATTACCTGGAACCTTGCCGAGTGACAGTTTTGGTGCAGAATCCGTAGGGCATGACCCCACCCTAACCCTCCCCTGGTAAGGGAGGGAACCGTTGATCGGATAGAATGATCGACTTCGTCTGTCCCTGATCAGTTCCCTCCCTGTATCAGGGGAGAGTTAGGGTGGGGTCTGGTTTGAATCGCAGCTACCCATCCCTTCCTCCAAATTGGAATAGCGAAAACAGACGGCCTCTGCTATAATTTTGTTATGGCGATTCAACCCCAGGAGCAGCCGCTCCGCAGCGAACCTTCGATCAGCCGCCTGCCGCGTCTGGCAACTACAAGGACCGGCCGCAGTCTATTTGCCTGGCGTCCCGATCAACATTGGGAAGCTTACCTATTTTTGTTGCCCAGTCTGGCTGGTTTTTTACTCTTTGTCCTGTTGCCCGTGCTAGGCTCCTTGTTGCTGAGTTTTGGCGAACTAAAGTTGAATGGTGCCTTTCAATTGGTGAGCATTGGCAACTATCGCGAGCTGTGGCGCGATCCGGTTTTCTGGCGTGCCGTGCGCAATACCGCCTATTTCATGGTGGCGATTGTGCCGCTCCAACTGATCTTTGGGCTCATGTTAGCCCTTGCGCTCAATCAACCACTGCGCGGCAAGCTGGCCTACCGCGTGATCTATTTTATGCCGGTCGTCACCACGATTGTAGCCGGCGCAATTGTGTTTCAATATCTGCTCAACCGTGATTACGGGCCAATCAGTCAGATTTTTTGGAGCCTGGGCATCAAGCCGCCGAATTTCCTCAGCGATCCTACCTGGCAGAAACCATCCGTGATTTTGCTCACGTTGTGGAAGAACACCGGTTTTACGATGGTGATCTATCTGGCTGCCTTACAGGGCGTACCGCCAGAGTTGTACGATGCAGCGAACGTGGACGGCGCGAGCGCCTGGCAACGCTTTCGTAATGTAACCGTGCCGTTGATCAGTCCAACGACGTTTTTCCTCTTTGTGCTCCAGATGATCGGCGCTTTCCAACTGTTTACCGAGGCCTATGTGATGACGCGCAACAGCAGTGGCGCGCCAGCGCAGGCCACGCTAACCGTGGTTTATTACATTTATCAAAATGCGTTTGCCTTTAATCGAATGGGCAAAGCATCGGCGATTGCCTGGTTCCTGTTTTTGTTTATTTTCATTTTCACCTTAATCCAGACCCGCATGCAACGCCGCTGGGTCTATTATGAAGTCAATTGATCTACGATTTTAGATTGACGATTGACGAGGTAACTTCGTAGACGGGAGACTTCGTCAATCGTCAATCTAAAATCGTCAATAGATAAACCTATGGCTACTCTGGCACTCCCACGTCCTGTTACGCAACGAAATTATCTCTGGCTGCACTTGCTCTTGATCATGGGCAGCGCGGTGATGTTGACACCGTTTGCCTTTATGTTGATGGTGTCATTCTGGCCGAAGAATGCCTTTATGGCGCATCGTTACCCGCTAAACCAGTTCACCATCCAGAATTATTTCGAGGTTTTCCGCCAAACGCCGTTTGCCCGCTATTATCTCAACAGCATTATTGTTTCGGTCAGCATTGTTGTGTTGCAACTGCTCACCTCGTCATTGGCGGCGTTTGCCTTTTCCCGACTGCGTTTCCGCGGGCGTGAAATCCTCTTTTTGCTCTACCTCGCCACGCTGATGATCCCGTTCCAGGTGACGATGATCCCGAATTACATCTTGATTGCTCGCTTCTTGCAATGGCGCGACACCTATCAGGCCCTCATCCTGCCCACATCCTTCAGCGCCTTTAGCACCTTTCTGCTCCGCCAATACTTCAAAGGTATTCCGCTAGAAATGGACGAAGCGGCGCGCATGGATGGCGCAAACAGTTTCCGCATCTGGTGGCAGATCATTTTGCCGCTCAGTGGGGCTGTGCTGGCGACGTTAGCGATCTTCAACTTTCAAGCCGCCTGGAACGATTTTTTGTGGCCATTGGTGATTACCAATAAAGAATCAATGCGGACAATTCCGATTGGGTTGGCTTCGTTCCAGGGCCAATATAGCACCGAATGGCATCTATTGATGGCCGGTTCGGTGATCGCGTTGCTGCCGGTGTTGCTCATCTACATCTTGGGCCAGAATTGGTTTGTTCGTGGTATCACGCTCTCTGGTATGGGCGGGCGATAAGCGCTCGGTGCAGGCAGTAGTTCTGGGGCGGCCGCAGCGGTTGTGGATAAACCCTTTGGTTTACTGCGCGCGAATTTGCACCAGCACACAAGGTCGAGTTTAATAAGGCTATGCACGACTTAAACGACATTTTTATCGGAAAAATTGTCAAATCAAATACCCACATTGATTATATTTGCCAGATTTATAATCCAGGCGAAACCGATTTGATGCCAAAACCCACGGATTATACCTTTGGCACGTTTGTCTCGATTGAGTTGGAGCCGCTAGCATCCGGTCATGAGGGCGAGGCGGGGCGCTTAATTGGCGTTATCTATAACACACTGTTATTGAATCCAGACTTTGGTAATCTGGGCCCGCGCCTGAGTTCGCGGCAAGAGTTGGAAATTTTTACACCAGATTATCTGTCGGAAACGGCGACGTTGGTTGGCATCATCGCCTTAGGCTGGTACGACGGCGACAAGCGTTACCGACAAGGGGTGCCAGCGTTGTCGGCCACCGTGAACACTTTTGTGCGGCGTTTGGACGAATCGGAGCTATTGGCTTTTCATTGTGATGAGCAAAAACGGCCCTGTCTGCGTTATGCATCGTTGCTCTTGGGCCAGAAAGACCCGCTGGCCTTGCAGTTGTTGATCAACATTGTGGATCGGTTAACCGAGCTTTTTCCTGATCAATGTGGTCAATTGACTGTGATGCGCAATAATCTGGCCTGGAAGAGCATCGTACAGCCAGCTGGGTAGGCCTGGAATCAGCCAGATAGGTATCAGTCAATGTGATTGAGTTAAGCAGGAGAGATTAGAGAGTAGGAGATTGAGCGCTCTCAATCAGATTAAGTTGTCAAGTATCATTAAAAGACTCAGTTTCTTAGGCAAGCTTTTACGCAGCAAGCAGTGAGAGGAAAAACATGCAAGTTCGTGACATTATGAGCAGCCCAGCCATTACGGTGCGGCCGGACACCAAAATTCAAGAAATTGCCAGCATTATGCGCGAACACCAGATCAGTGGTTTGCCGGTGGTGGACGAGAATGGCGAATTGTTGGGCAAGATTACCGAGTTGAATTTGATCGCACGCAATGCGCCCGTCAAGCAGCCCCATTATATTACTGTGCTGTCGGCGGTCATTCCAGTGGGCATCGAAGATTATTTCAATTACAAAGAACAATTGCGCCAAACGTTGGCTACCAATGCCAGCGAACTGATGGACCACGAAGTGCACACGATTGAACCTGGCGTCGCGCTAGAAGAAGCCATGGAGATCATGTTGCACCCAGAGATTAGCATGTTGCCAGTCATCGAGCAAAATAAGGTGATCGGCGTAGTCACGCGCACCGATCTAGTGCGCCTGATTGAAAAGTTAGAAATGGCCCCCGAAGAGACCAATCCATAAAATTGTAGTCACCCCACTCAATCGATGTGGCGTATGGGCAAGTTTGCCCTACGCCTCAAATCCTCGACCCTAGTCCAGTGTTACCAAAATTTTGATCGTTGAGCGGTAGGTCATCGCTTGCAGCGTGACAAGCCTGGTTATACCCATAGGGCCATCGTTATTCGTCATGCTGCAAGCGATGACCTACGAATGCCTGGCAAGGCTTACGTAACAGTCTACTAGCGGCCCGTGGCAAATAGAATATCGCCATCTTCCTCGTAGTTAATCTGCTTATCGACAAAAAGTGCCTCATCGCGAGCATCGGCGGCGGGTTGTCCATTGTCAAACCATTGCAGCCACTCTTGCGGCGCATCAAAACTTTCACCGCCATGTTGGGTGATGCGCTGGCGTACACGCAGCATCACCGGCGTATTGACGCTGGCGCCGGTGATAATAACTTGGCCCTTGCTCAGGCTGGATAATTCTTTGATCAGATCGCGCCCCACACTTTCCACCGAGGAGGCAATCTTGTCCTGATCAATCGGGTTGGTGATGCGCATAATGCACTGCGTCATACACTGGCTTAGCACGTCACTGTCGAGCTTGCCGGGGCGCTGGCTGATCAAGCCAATGCTCACGCCAAATTTACGCCCTTCGCTCAAAATCTGCTTCAGCACTTCGGTACTGACGGCATCTGCGGTGGCGGGGGCATAATTATGTGCCTCTTCGATCAGGCAAAAAACGGGAAAAGGCACATAATTTTTGTCACCGCGTCCCACCTTATGTTTGACGGTATCGATGCGCGCTTGGTAGATGCGGCGCAACAGGGTGGCGGCGATCACTTGTTGCTCGCGCTGGTCCACTTCATTCAGTTGTAAGACCGTACACTGGCCCGGTTTGCAGAGTTCATCCAGTTCCAAATTCTCGAAATCGTTAAAAATCTGGCTGTTGCGCAACGTGCTGTTCAGCCGCCAGATCAAGGCGCCAGTGGTAGGATCTTCATCATCACCAAAGCTGTCTTCATCACTTTTTTTGCCTTCATTGGTCTGGCGTACGGCGTAGAGCAATTGTTCCAACGTATAATTGCCGCTCTTGGCACTGCGCTGTGCAAAGCCATAGGCGCGGCTTAACTGATATTGCATCTTTTCCGACAAATTCGGCAGCAAGTAGCGCAAATCAGGCAAGGTTAAGCTAGCAATGCGCACGCGAATATCTTCTGGGCGGAAGATGCGAATGCGCGGCTTGTAGTCGCCTTCTCTGAACTGAGGCAGATTTTGCATCTCTTGCAACGTGCTATACTCGCCATGCGGATCAATAATTACCACTGCGGCGCGATTGTGCGGCATCATCAATTCTTCGAGCAGCACGCCGGCCAAATAACTCTTGCCGCTGCCAGTGCTGGCGATAATCGCTAAATGCGTGCTGGTGAACCCTTTCACGTCGAGCGCAACCGGCACCGCGCCCTC